>NZ_BAAAFI010000003.1:0-77898 GCF_039523455.1 Algoriphagus jejuensis
CTTGTACGCCACTCTTGGATCTCGGGCAGTACCTTGTCGGTAATCTGGGAAATCCTGCCTGTAGAGATGCTTACCCCGTAAATATCCTCCAGCAGGCGTCTCACATCTTCAATCGAGTTTCCCTGGGCATACAAGGCTAAAATCTGATCATCCAAGCCACTGCTGAGTTCCCGTTCACGTTTACCGATCAGCTCAGGCTCAAAGTCCCCGTTCCGGTCTCGCGGGGTCGAAACATCCAAAGGCCCAACATCACTCAGCACCCGCTTGGGGGTNTATGCTTCCGGCGACGTTAAAGTTTGTTCTTTAAAATTGGAGGTGCTTACCTTTCTTAAACGGAGACTATCCTCATCTCTGCATCTTTACTTCTTGCTTCTTGCAAAAAATCACCTAACCCTAGTCCACTTCACAGTTTTTCCCACAAAAGAAAATCCGATATATCCTTTGACTTCCAGCACATCATTCGTTTGGAGTTTCAACTCACAGGAATAGGTCTTTCCCGATTTTGGATCATAGATGTCTCCTTCTTTCCAGACGCCATCTTTATATTGTAGGCCATCCAATATAGTCAAGCCAACAATTGGCCTGGTTTTCAGTTTATGTTCGGGATTTTTAGCATCCAGCGTAGGGCTGCCGTTTGTATTGGGATTTTGCATCCAAATGATTTTTCCTTCAAATTCCTTATCGCTACGATATATCTCAATCTTCGCTGTCTTGTCAGTGTCTAGCCAGACACCGACAATCGCATTTTCCGATTGTGCGCTGGCGCTCAGTCCTAGCACCAAATAAAACAGGATGAAGAATGAAGGAAACTGTCTGATTTTCATAAAAATTAAGGTTTGATCTCCCTAAATACGGATAGATTTGAAGTTGTTATGAATGAGGTGGAAAATTTAACGAAACTGCGAAGCCGAGCCAACACAAAATTTGGAAGTATTTCATTGAATTTGCTTCACGAGCGGGCAATCTGGGTTCCAACGTTGAACGCGCTCCTTATCGCTGACTTGCATTTCGGCAAAGCTGCTCACTTTCGCAAATCCGGCGTTCCTATTCCAGAAAATATCCACTACGCAGATTTGCACCGGCTGTCAATGCTCCACCAGGAATTTCGCCCGACGCACACCTACTTTCTAGGAGATCTTTTTCACTCGGATTGGAATGAGCAATGGGAGTTTTTAAATGATTTTTTGGCTCAGCTAAAAGGGACTGAGTTCCATTTGATCAAAGGGAATCACGATGTACTGGGACCGGAATTCTATAGACAATCGATCCTGACTATTCACGATCAGCCGCTGATACTTAGTGAGCTCGTACTGTCCCACGAACCCTTGAAATCGGTACCGCCCGGCATGCTTAACCTATGTGGCCATATTCATCCAGGAGTGCGACTAGCCGGAAAGGCTAAGCAATCGGTGATGCTTCCCTGCTTTTTTCAAACCCCCTCCCATCTGATCCTGCCGGCGTTCGGAAACTTCACCGGTCTAGCCCAAGTCAGGCGAAATGAGCGGGATTCGGTATGGGCAATTGCGAATGAAAAAATCATCCCTGTCCTTTCTGGCACATCGATTGGTTAAATCCGCTTGGCTTTCCTATTTTTGAACTGAATTAACCCACTATGTCAGGCTCATCCCGCAAGAAAAAAACACTCGGACATTTTAAATTTGGCAGCGTGCTGTTTAGCACTACCCTATCGCTTTTTATTGTTGGGCTTTTTGGAGTAATCCTGATCCAAGCCAGATCCCTGACTAAGATGATTCGGGAAAATGTCGAAGTACAGATATTTTTAGACAAGGGACTTTCCGAAGAACAACTTAGTGAAATCAACAAGAATCTCACCGCTCGTCCCTACATACTTACAAAATCCGATACTCCTGGGGTACGGTTTATCTCGGATGAAGAAGCAGCAAAGACCTTTATCGAAAATACAGGGGAGGATTTCACCGAGTTTTTGGAAGACAACCCACTTCGTGACAGCTTCGTGATCATCGTAGCGGAAGAGTTTCAGACCTCTGAGCAACTCGATACGATCGCCAAAGACCTAGAGGCAGTCCCGGGTGTTTTTGAAGTGTCGTATATGACCGATCTGGTGGACTCGATTAATAAAAACCTTTTGAAAGTCAGCCTGGTGATGGGTGGCTTTATCTTGATCTTGATCATCACAGTGGTGATGCTGATCAACAACACAATCCGCTTGGCGCTATTTTCCCAGCGCTTTCTCATCCGCTCTATGCAACTCGTCGGCGCGACTCGGGGATTTATCAGAAAGCCATTCTTGGCTCGTGCCCTACTTTTCGGAATGATTGCCGGAGCAATTGCATCGGTCATTCTTTTTGGCTTGGTGGAGTACACCAAATCCAACATCGAAGGCTTTGTAATGCTTCAAAATCAAGAACTGCTCTTGGCTTTATTTGGTGTGCTGATTTTGACGGGCGGCGTACTTTCGGTCTTTAGCACACTGCGTGCTGTCAATAAATACTTAAACATGTCTCTGGACGAACTATATTAATCATGGACAATTCTCCACTTCCATTTTCTAAAAGAAATTACCAGCTGATGTTGATCGGACTAGGATTGATTGTTCTGGGATTTATCATTATCGGTCTTGACGGTGAGCCTCACGGCAATGGCGTTCTTGGCTTGACGGTTGGACCGATTGTGACGCTGGCGGGCTTTATTTTTGAGTTCTATGCGATTTTCGCAAAGGCGGAAAAGGGCTGAAACAAATCTTTTACAGGGTCTTTCAAGGAGATTCGATTAATTTGAACACATGCAGCAAGAAGCTTACGGAGAAGTATTTCTGATCGACAAGCCACTCGAATGGACTTCATTTGATGTGGTCAAAAAGGTGAGAAATGCCCTTCGTATCAAAAAAGTGGGCCATGCGGGCACACTCGATCCCTTGGCAACCGGACTCCTGATCGTTTGCGCAGGCAAGCAGACCAAGCAGATAGAAAGCTACATGGGCCAGGAAAAAGAATATACCGGCACGTTTGTGATCGGTGGCACCACTGAGTCCTTTGATTTGGAAAAGCCCGTGATCTCGGTAGCTGATCCTTCAAGCGTCACTTTGGAACAAGTTCAGGTCGCAGTCTCGCAACTAACCGGAGATATACTCCAGATTCCTCCCATGCACTCAGCCATTAAAGTCGATGGAAAGCGCGTCTATGAATCCGCCAGAAAAGGCATTGAAGTAAAGATGGACGCCAGGCCAACGCAAGTTCGGGAGTTTGAAATCACTCGATTTGAGGGCGACGAAATTGATTTTCGGATTTCCTGTTCCAAAGGCACCTACATACGAAGCCTCGCACGAGACCTCGGCGAGATACTGGGAACCGGAGCCTATTTGAAAGCACTTTGCAGAACGAGAATTGGTAGTTTCCTGCTTTCGGATGCGCACCATCTCCCAGAACTGATCGAAGCAATCAAAGCCAGACCTCATGAAAATCTATGAAGGCTTGGAGGGTTTCACTCCGGTAAAAAACGCCGTGGTGACTTCGGGAACCTTCGACGGAGTTCACTTCGGGCATCAAAAAATCCTGCAAAGAATCCGGGAGATCGCCCGGGCTTGTGATGGAGAGACGGTTTTAATTACTTTTTGGCCGCACCCGAGACTTGTTCTTTATCCAAACGAACATAATCTGAGGCTTCTAAGCACTTTCGAAGAAAAGACTAAACTCCTGCGCCAGTTTGGAATCGATCATCTGATCACGATTCCGTTCACTCAGGAATTCTCTCAAATGAGCTCAGAGCAATTTATCAAGAAAGTCCTCATTGACTCCATCAAAACCCGAACACTTGTCATCGGATATGATCATCGGTTTGGAAAAAATAGAGAAGGAAGCTTCGATTACTTGAAAGCAAATAGTGCGCTGTTCGGACTGGACTTGGAAGAGATTTCCCGTCAGGATGTTGAAGAAATAGCTGTTTCGAGCACCAAAATCCGAAAGGCGTTGGAATCGGGTGATGTCAAAACGGCTGAAAGCTGTCTGGGTCGCCCCTATGAACTCAACGGTCTGGTGATCAAAGGACAGCAAATCGGCCGCTCGATTGGATTTCCCACCGCCAATATCCATATTCCGAACGACTACAAACTTATCCCCAAGGACGGCGTTTACGCTGTAGAGGCTTCGGTAGACGGCACGCTTTATAAGGCGATGCTCAACATCGGGAATCGACCTACCGTGGATGGAACCAAAAAGACCGTTGAAGCCAACCTCTTCGATTTTCAGGGAGATTTGTATGACAAGCAGATTACAGTTTACTTTCATGAATTCCTCAGAGAGGAGCGGAAATTTGACAGTCTCGAAGCGCTAAAGGAACAGCTGGTTCAGGATCAAAGGTCCGCACGATCTTTACTTTAAACCCAAATAACACATGATTGACAAGACGGTAAAAAATGCGCAGGAGGCCGTGGCGGATATTCCCAGCGACTGCATGCTGATGTTGGGAGGATTTGGCCTGTGCGGAATTCCTGAAAACTGCATCCAGGCTTTGCTGGAAAGAGACGTCAAAGGTCTCACGATTGTCTCCAACAATGCTGGAGTGGACGACTTTGGAATTGGGCTTTTGCTCAAAAAAAGGATGGTCAAAAAGATGATCTCCAGCTACGTTGGCGAAAACGCGGAGTTTGAACGGCAACTCCTGAGCGGAGAACTAGACGTAGATCTAATCCCTCAGGGAACTCTTGCGGAGCGCGTGCGAGCAGGAGGTGCCGGAATCCCGGCCTTCTTCACTCCTGCCGGTGTCGGCACAGAAGTCGCCGAGGGCAAAGAAATCCGGGAGTTTGACGGAAAGAAATATTTGATGGAAAGCTGGCTTCGAGCAGATTATTCGATTGTGAAAGCCTGGAAAGGTGACACCTCCGGAAACCTGATCTTCCGGGGAACAGCGAGAAACTTTAATCCGATCATGGCTACAGCTGGTAAGATCTGTATAGCGGAGGTTGAAGAATTGGTCGCTGATGGAGAATTGGATCCCAATCAGATTCATACGCCGGGAATATTTGTGCAGCGGATTTTCCAGGGTCAGAATTACGAAAAGCGAATCGAAAAACGAACTGTAACCCATTAGACCGAGATGCTAAGCAAAGAACAAATCGCCCAGCGGATCGCCAAAGAGGTGAAGAGCGGGCAATACATCAATCTGGGGATAGGCATCCCGACGCTGGTCGCCAATTACATTCCCAGCGACCTAGAAGTCGTGCTGCAGTCCGAAAATGGACTTTTGGGCATCGGTCCCTTCCCTACTGAGGCCGATGTTGACCCGGATTTGATCAACGCCGGAAAGCAAACGATCACCGTATTACCTGGCTCTGCTTTGTTCAATTCTGCGGACTCTTTTGCAATGATCCGAGGTGGTCACGTACACTTGACGATCCTGGGTGCAATGGAAGTCTCGGAAAACGGCGACATCTCCAACTGGAAAATTCCGGGCAAGATGGTCAAGGGAATGGGCGGCGCCATGGACTTGGTCGCCTCGGCGGACAATATCATCGTCGCGATGCAGCATTGCTCCAAAGACGGCCAATCCAAACTTTTATCGAAATGTAGTCTTCCTATCACCGGAATCAGATGCGTCCGTAAGATCGTTTCAGATCTTGCCGTATTGGAGATTTCGCCGGAGGGAGGCTTCGTACTCAAAGAGCGTGCGCCCGGAATCACTGTGGAAGAAATTCAATCCAAAACCGCCGGAAAACTCATCGTCGAGGGAGAAATTCCCGAAATGACCTTCGAATAACACTAACCCGGGAACTTGCAAACACACCTGCTGGTTTTCCGATAAATCTCTACTTAATGAAAAAATCAGATATCAAATTCCAGATCGAACTGGATGACAATAATCTCCCCAAAAATATCCAGTGGGACGCTTCTGACAAGGAATCTACCGGGTTGGAAGCCACTAAAAGTATCAGTGTAAACGTCTGGGACAATCTGAACCATGCCACCTTGAGAATCGACCTTTGGACAGAGGAGATGTCTGTAGTAGAGATGAAACGATTCTACATTGATATCCTCGGCGGAATGGCTCAAACTATCTTAAACAGCACCGGAGATGAGTATTTTTCTGAGGAAATGAAGGAACTCTGCGACCGACTGGTCAAGCACGTGAACGAGGAAAATAAGAGAAATTCCTAAACCTGCGGAAATAACAAGAGGCCAAGTTTTCACTAGGCCTCTTGTTTTTTGCCGTGGATTCAATCAGAAGCCTAAGCTATTTGCTCACCTGACTGCCAGTCCTTGATGTCAGCAAATCATGGAGACTTCGTTCTATTCAACCAATTTCACATTCTGAACCGCTTCCTCTTGCACATTGAAAAACTCGGTGTGTACGTTGAATTCTTCTTCATCTCCCACCGGATGCTTGGCCACGTAGGTTCCATCCTCCTGCATCACATACGAATTGACGTTGTCTTTCAGGTTGTAAGCCAAGATGTTCATCAACTGCTTTTCGAGCATTGGAGCTTCTACTTTGAAAAGTGACTCCAGTCTTTTGTCAAAACTCCTCACCATCATGTCGGCACTGCCAGAGTAGGTACGGGTATTTCCATTGTTGTGAAAATGATAGATTCTGCTATGCTCCAGAAAGTCCCCTACAAGCGAAAGCACCTCGATGTTTTCACTCAGCCCAGCCCTTCCCGGCCGCAGACAGCAAATCCCGCGCACGATCAATTTGATCGTCACTCCCGATTGCGACGCACGGTATAGCGCATAGATTGTCTCGGAATCTTCCAAAGAGTTTACTTTGATAAAAATTCCTGCAGGAAGTCCATTTCTAGCATTTACAGCCTCTTCTTCTATATATTCTATCAGCTGATTCCTCATGTCGCGCGGAGCTGTGATCAGATTTTTATAGGTACTGGGAACTGAGTGTCCGGTGATGACATTGAAGAATTCAGAAACATCGTTTGCCAAAGTCTCATTGGTAGTCAATAGCCCAATATCGGTGTAAAGTCGCGCAGTGTCCTCATTGTAGTTTCCAGATCCGAGGTGCACAAAGCGCGTGATCTCCGCATCGTCCTTCTTTACGATCAGCAAAAGTTTGGTATGAGTCTTCACATTCGAAATCCCGTAGATTACGAAGCAACCGGCCTTTTGTAGGCGTTTGGCTTCGCGGATATTGTTTTCCTCGTCGAATCTTGCTTTCACTTCGAAAAGCACAGAAACGTGTTTCCCATTCTCTGCAGCCCTCACAAGACTCTTGGTAATCCTGCTCTCTTTTGCCAGACGATAAATCGTCATTTTGATCGCCATCACGTCCGGATCATCCGCAGCCTTCTCGATCAGATCGAGGATAGAGTCGATGTTGTTGTAGGGATGATGGAGCAAAATGTCCTTTTCTTTCAATACTTCAAAAATATCCGCGGTACCATCTTCCGGATAAGAAAGAGGCTTGACCGGTTCTGGTATCTGCGGGAGTCTGTCTCGAAATCGCCTATTTCCTACGATTTGCCAAAGGCCTGTAAAGTCGATCATACTGGATCGCTTGATCAAGAATACTGAATCTGATTTGAGGTTCCAGCGTTCCAGCAGAGAATTTAGCATCCATTTGGAGTAGCCTTCTTCTATCTCTATCCGTACCACCCGACCGGTCTTCCGCTCCATCAGTTTGCGTTTTACCTCTTCAAGAAAATTGGCGTCCATGTCCTCACTTTCCTCCAAGGTAAAATCTCCATTTCGAGTGATTCTAAATAAGCTTATAGACTCAATTTCCACATTTCTAAATAAGGAAATGATATTTTCACGAATCACTTCCTCAATCGGAACCAACACAGGGTGATGCTCTCGCTCCAATTCAAAAAATCTCGGAATGTTGGCCGGAATCTGCACGAAGCTCATCTTTCGCATATCCTGGCGCTCTCCAGGGCTGGTCGTTACTACTCCAAAAACAAGGAGCTTGTTCATCAGGATCGGAAAAGTACGATAACCGTCATAGACCATTGGAGTGAGCATCGGATAGATTGCCTTGATAAAATACTGGCGAACTTTCTCCTGCTCCTCTTCTGTCAGTTTGGAGACATTGCAGACGGCAATGCCATCTTCCTGAAGTTTTGGAAGGATCACTTGCAAAAAATGACTGTGCTGATCTTGGTGAAACTGATGACAATCCTTCATCAGCTTTTCCTTGAAGCTTTCTTCTCTCAACCCAGAATTGTCAATCCGTTCCTTTTCGTAATCCAGGTAGTTGTACAAGGACCCGACGCGAATCATAAAAAATTCATCCAAGTTGGACGCAGTGATTGCCAAGAATTTCAATTTCTCCAAAACCGAGCGCTGGGCCTTCTTGGATTGATCCAGTACGCGTACATTAAATTTCACCCAACTGAGATCTCGGCTGACCAGATCACTCTTTTGTATGGTGGCTTCATATTTATCTCCAACTGCAACTTTCATATTATTCCAAATTCAGCTATAAAATCACGACAAAACTTTGATTGTTCCAAGGGACAAACTAAAATTAATAAGATTGTTCAAAATCTTGACCCTGGCTTAATATTCGGTTTCCCAATGGAAAGAATTCAGCATTACTACTGTCTTGAGGTGTAGCAAATAGTGCACTGTTTATATTATTCGAAGGCCTCATTCGATCACTGACTTTACCACTGGACAATCTTAAAAATAAAATTAAAAAAGGGGCCTGTAAAGCCCCTTCTTTATCAGGAATCGATCTTGGCGTACTTCGCGTTTTTCTCGATAAAATCCCTACGTGGTGCAACTTCGTCTCCCATCAGCATGCTGAAGAGGTGATCTGCTTCAGCCGCAGATTCGATATTTACCTGTTTGATAGACCGCACATTGGGATCCATCGTCGTAGTCCAAAGCTGTTCCGGATTCATTTCCCCAAGACCTTTGTATCGCTGAACACCAACGCTGTCTTCTTTACCATCCTTCGCCATCTCTGCAGTCAGAATTTTGCGTTCCTCCTCCGTCCAGCAGTAGCGCTCATCCTTTCCTCGCTTTAATAGATACAATGGCGGCAACGCGATGTAAACGTATCCATGCTCGATCAGCGGTCTCATGTATCTAAAGAACAAAGTCAAGATCAACGTTCGGATGTGAGATCCGTCAATGTCAGCATCCGTCATGATGATGATTTTGTGGTATCTCAATCCATTCAAGTCCAGTTCCTTGTCATCATTCACCGTCCCGAATTTTACACCTAACGCCGTGAGGATATTTTTGATCTCCTCGTTGTCGTAGATCTTGTGTTCGTGGGCTTTCTCCACATTGAGGATTTTACCTTTCAATGGTAGGATTGCCTGGAAATCCCGGTCACGTCCCTGCTTGGCAGATCCGCCCGCAGAGTCTCCTTCGACCAAGTACAATTCACAGACCGTTGGATCAGAATTGGCACAATCGGCAAGCTTGCCTGGAAGTCCGCCGCCGCCAAGGACACTTTTCCGCTGCACCATCTCCCGGGCTTTTCTCGCCGCATGTCGGGCTTGAGCCGCAAGGATGACTTTTCCAACGATAGTCTTGGCTTCTTTCGGGTGCTCTTCCAACCAGCTTTGAAGGGTTTCAGATACAGCACTGTCTACTGCGCCAACTACGTCAGAGTTTCCAAGTTTGGTTTTCGTCTGCCCTTCGAATTGGGGTTCTTGGACTTTTACAGATATCACCGCAGTCAAACCTTCCCTGAAATCATCTCCTGAAACCTCGAGCTTGAGTTTCTCCAGCATGCCGGACTTATCCGCGTATGATTTCAATGTTCTGGTCAAAGCCCTCCTAAAACCGGTCACGTGCGTGCCGCCTTCATAGGTATTGATGGTGTTCACGTAAGAAACGACGTTCTCTGCGTAGGAATTGTTGTAGTTCATTGCAACCTGCACCGGTACGCCGTTTTGATCGGATTCGATGTAGATCGGATAGTCGATGATTTTTTCACGAGTCTCATCCAAGTATTGCACGAACTCGACCAAACCTCCTTCGGAATAAAACTCGTCGCTTTTAGGAATGCCATCCTCGATCTCTCGAAGATCGGTCAGTGTAATGCGAATCCCTGCATTCAGGAAAGACATCTCCCGCAGGCGGTTAGCAATCGTCTCGTATTTGAATTCGGTGACGGTGAAAATGCTTGCGTCCGGCAAAAAGTGGATGGTAGTTCCTCTTCTGTCAGTGGTGCCGATCTGACGCGCAGGATATTGCGGTACGCCGATCTTAAACTCCTGCTCGAAAATGACTCCGTTTCGATAGACGGTCGCTTTGAGATCCGTTGAAAGTGCATTCACACAAGAGACACCGACTCCGTGGAGGCCACCGGAAACTTTATAAGTATCCTTGTCAAACTTACCTCCAGCGTGAAGTACCGTCAACACTACTTCCAGCGCAGATTTTTTTTCTTTGTGGTGCATGTCGGTCGGAATTCCCCGGCCGTTATCCTCTACGGTAATGGAATTGTCTTCATTGATCGTGACTTTGATCGTATCGCAATGTCCTGCCAGCGCCTCATCGATCGAGTTATCAACTACTTCCCAGATCAGGTGATGGAGTCCTTTGACTCCAATATCACCAATATACATCGCAGGTCTTTTTCTGACTGCCTCCAGACCCTCTAATACCTGGATGTTATCCGCTGAGTAATCTGCGGATTTCTTATCTTTTTCTTCACTCATATTTTTTGGAAAAAACCCTCAAAACGGGCTTAGAATGGTGATTTTGTGTTCATTTTACGATTACGCAAGCTAGGCAAAAAAAGTCACTTTTCCCAGCCTTTACCCAAAACACAATCCCACCGGATTCAGCGTATAAAAACGGATATTACAGCCCTAAAACACCATCAAAATTGCCCGGTGCTAAGCATCACAAGATTGCAGGCGGGCAGTACTTCTATATCGGCTTTTACGGCCTTGTCGAAGAACTCGCCGTTTTCGGTTCCAGGATTGAAGATAATTCGATTGGGCTTTAGGCCGATCAGGTAGTCTATCCATTCTTTTTGATTCGTCGGACCGATGTAAAGCGTGATCGTGTGAATATCGACTAATTCAGGCTTGGTCCTCAAGTCAAGGATCTTACGTCCAAAAATTTCTCCTTTCTTAATCCCGATTGGCACAAAATCCAAATCACGCTCCGCAAACATCTTTGCCGCCAAGTAAGCGTAGCGAGAGGGGTCTGTGGTTGCACCGACGAGGAGGGTTTTGCTCATGTTAAATTTCCCGGTTTCCAAAATTTCGATCACGGACGAACGTATCCATGTGTCGATGTTTTTTGCTTTCGTAGATATCCGAAAGCGTGATCATAATCCCTGTCTCTTCTACGTCACCAAACTCATCATTGAGTGCCGTACCAAAAGTTCGCATCGTAGGGGACAGGTTCATATACGTATTGATCAGCGGAGGAATGTTTTCGCCCAGCGACCTGATTTCGGAGTTTAAGTACTTATAGCCTTCTTTGTAATTCAGATCCACGAAAGGATTGGGCTGGGATTCGATGTCCGTCTCATAGCTCAATCGAAGCTCTTCCTTTGGCCTAACAAGTCCCTCTTTATCAGGAAAATAATGATTCATAAAATAGAGCAATAGATCCCGCCCTACTCTATTGTAATGGGGATACATAGTCACCTTTCCAAACAGATATTTCACGTCTGGATTGAGCAACACTACCGCACCGAGCCCATCCCATAGATTGTCCAAGCTGAATATTCCCTTTCGGTTGTCCAGACTCGGCTGATACGTAGGCTGAACGAAAGACCTCCCCAACTCAAGCGTGTAAGGGATGAATTCTTTGACGAATTTCTCTGAAAAATCGAAAAGATGAGTTGTCGATAGATTGATCGATCCGTCGGGCTCAATAGCATTTTTACACATGATCACTCGGTAGCCCGCGACGATCTCTTCGTCTTCTGGATTCCAGGTGATCAGCTGATCGTAGCACTTTTCACAGATGTCGTTGTCATCGAGATCCACTTCCATCCCCGTACCGCCGCCGGCCGCTCTAAAAGTCAATTCCCGCAATCGCCCGATTTCCTGGACGACATTAGGCGCGTTGTGGTAATTGACCAGGTACACCAGGTTGTCACCATTGTTGGTGTATCGGAGGAATCGCTCTGGGGACAGTTCCTTTTTCAAAAGGCTGCGATCTACGGCTGAACGAATTGGAATTTCGCTATTCATGTCTTTCTCCCAGTTTATACACCATAGTCTTCAAATATTCCGCCCACTGCATCTCCGTTTTTTCAGAAGTAAATGCGTCGGGTGAAATCGGTTTTCCTACTCTAATTTCGACTTTATTTCCTCTCTGCTTGTACATTTCATCGACCAGCCAAAACATCTCAATATTTGCTTTGATCCCGATTTTCTTCCGCCAATTGGCAAGATTGTAAAAAAACTCAGAATTCTTCCCTCCTATATGGCAAGGCACAATGTCCAAACGGTATTTTTTTGCTTTTGAGACAAAGCTTTTCCTCCAAACCAAATCCTTAATTTCGCCTTCCTGCTTTCTGGACACCAGTCCTGCCGGAAAAACCAGCACAGCGTAACCGTTGGCATAGGCTTCCTCGATTCGCTGATTGGCGTTTTTTGAGTTCGCTCCATGTTTGTTTACGGGAACGAATATCGGTTCAAAATTGTCGAAACTCATCAACAAGTCATTGACCAAAAATCGAACATCCGGCCGAATCTTGCCTACCGCGTGCATCAGCGCAATCCCATCCAAACCACCCAAAGGATGATTGGAAGCTACTATTACCCCGCCCGTTTTGGGAATGTTTTCTGCATTGATCAGCCTGACATCCATTTCAAATTCCGTGATCAGCGCATCTGCAAAATCAAGTCCCTTCTTATCGATGTGCTTTATCAATACCGAATTTAGCCACTCTTCATGAGTCACCCGCTTGACGTAAGCTAACAGAAATCCGGGCATCCATTTTAGGAGTTTGGGATTTTTGGAATGAATGGCTTTTTCGATATCGATAAATTTCTTTGACATAGGGTCAAAAAATTGTGAACCTTAGATTAAAATCGGAGGAAAAATTGAAATTTTCACAACGGATTGATTCAAAAGTACAAAAAATAAGGCTTCGCTAACCCCGTGGAATCAATGCAGAAACTAGTTTCCTGAAAACCAATTACCTAGATTTTCCCGCTTTGGAAAAGGCTTTGTAAACGCAGCATTGAGCCTTTGCTTGACACGAGTGCCAATGATAATTCGAATATCTCTATTTTTGCTCCGATGAACGAAACTATCCTCTCCCTCTGCCCCGGACCTTGGACTGACTATGAACTGATCGATACCGGAGGCTTCGAAAAATTAGAACGCTTCGGAAAATTTGTCCTCAGCCGACCGGAGCCACAGGCAATCTGGGACAAAAGTCTCCCGGAATCGGAATGGAGAAATCTTGCCCATGCGCACTTTGCCAAGGAAAAAAACAACCCAGACAAAGGCCAATGGCAACAAATTAAGCCCATGCCCCACAACTGGTCTATCAGCTATGAAAATAGTGACGGGTTGAAAATGACGCTAAATCTGGCTCAAACTTCCTTCAAACACATCGGACTTTTCCCGGAGCAGGCAGTCAACTGGGATTATTTATTCCAAAAAATCAAAGCCTTTCCCGGCCAAAAGCCAAAAGTGTTAAACCTCTTCGCCTACACCGGTGCTGCCTCAGTCGCTTGTCGAGCCGCAGGAGCTGAAGTTACCCACCTCGATTCGGTGAAGCAGGTCGTCACCTGGTCCAAACACAACATGGAATCCTCAGGACTGGACGGCATCCGATGGATGATCGACGACGCGATGAAATTCATCAAGCGGGAAGCCCGACGAGGAAACAAATATCAGGGAATCATCCTCGATCCGCCGGCATACGGGCGTGGACCGGAGGGTGAAAAGTGGATTCTCGAAGAGCAAATCAACGAAATGCTCAAAACCTGCGCGGAAATCCTAGACCCAAAAGATCACTTCCTCCTGCTTAATATGTACTCACTGAGTTTTTCTTCTTTGATCGCCGCCAACCTGATCAAATCCAGTTTCGGAGAAGTGCAAAATGCAGAGCAAGGTGAGCTCTACCTAGAGGAAACACAAGGCAAAAAGCTCCCGTTGGGGATTTTCTTCAGGTTTTCAAGTTTTTGACCTTCGTTTAAAAGATGAACAACCGCCAGATTTTTCTTTCCAATCTAGCCCAAACAACCGATTTCCCTTTGCTGATCGAAGTGGAAAAAGCGGAAGGGATTTACCTCTTCGGACCAAAAGGCGAACGATACATCGACCTGATCTCCGGCATCGGTGTCAGCAACGTCGGCCATCGCCACCCTAAAGTAATCAGCGCCATACAAGCCCAATTGGACAAATACCTCCATTTAATGGTGTATGGCGAATACGTCCAAACCCCACAGATACTACTGGCAAAGGCGGTTTGTGATACCTTACCGGATCCTCTGGACAATGTCTACTTAGTCAACAGCGGTTCGGAAGCAGTCGAAGGAGCGCTAAAATTGGCCAAGAGATTCACCAACCGACGCGAGATCATCTCCTGCGTTAATGCCTATCACGGCAGCAGCCACGGTTCGCTGAGCGTCGGAGGCAATGAGATTTTCAAGCGGGCCTATCGTCCTCTTCTGCCTGGAATCAGCCATATCAACTATGGGAATCCTCTCGACCTCGAGAAGATCAACGATCAAACAGCAGCCGTCATTTTGGAAACCGTCCAAGGAGAAGCAGGAATCCGGGTAGCTGAAAAGGGATACTTCACCGCGCTGCGAAAGAAATGCGATGAAACTGGGACTCTACTAATCTTAGATGAAATCCAGACCGGTTTCGGTCGGACGGGTAAATTCTGGGCCTTTGAGCATTTTGATATCGTGCCCGACATCGTCGTCTGTGCCAAGGGAATGGGCGGCGGAATGCCGATCGGAGCTTTCATCGCAAACAAAGAGGTAATGGGCGTCTTCAAAAACAATCCTCTACTCGGCCACATCACGACTTTTGGTGGCCATCCTGTCAGCGCTGCAGCATCTTTGGCCACGGTTCAAATTCTACAGGAAGAGAATCTAATTGGGCAAGTGGACACCAAAGCCAGACTTTTCAAGCAGCTGCTCATTCATCCCAAGATAAAAAGCATCCGAAATAAAGGTCTGATGATGGCCGTTGAATTTGAATCTTTCGAGGTGCTCAAGCCGATAATTGACCGGGCGATCGAGTTGGGCGTAATTACCGATTGGTTTTTGTTTTGCGACGACTCGATGCGGATTGCGCCACCGTTGATCATCACCGAAACTGAAATACGGGAAGCTTGCCGAGTAATCTTGCAGGCGATCGACCAGGCCTCCTAGGCATTTCAATCGTGGGGAGAAACCTCATGGTATGAAATCCCAAGGTGGAATAAGGCTGACTGGAGACCCTTGATGATTTGTACCTGAGTCTTGATAGTTCCTTTCAATTCTTATCTTTTCCTGAAACTTTCTCAAATGAACCGACTCGCAAGCATTTTCGGCTTTCTGATTCTAGTACTGGTCCTTGGTATATTGGGCTTTGTTTTTTACCAAAGTCCGCAATATGATGGTGATTTGACATTACCAGGTCTGAAGGGCAAGGTCGAGGTTCATTTCGATAACTACGGAATCCCTCACATTTACGCGCAAAGCGAGGAAGACGCCTATCGGACTTTGGGCTACGTTCATGCCCAGGATCGTCTTTTTCAGCTCGAAATGATGCGTCGAGTTGGCTCGGGGACGCTGGCGGAATTTCTGGGAAAAGACTTATTGGAGATCGACCGGTTTTTTCACACGCTCGGAATTCCGAGACATTCCAAAGAAAGCGCTTCCACGTTTTTCTCAGCGGGCGAAACTCCCTGGAAAATTGCCGCTGAGGCTTACATCGCCGGAGTAAATGATTTCATCGAAATCGGAAAATTGCCGGTGGAATACCTGCTTTTGGGAGAAAAACCGCGTCCCTACACCATCGAGGACATGCACTCGATCGTCGGATACATGAGCTTCACGTTTGCCATGGGACTGAAAACAGACCCTTTGGTGACCAAGATTGCTCGTGAACTCGGACCCGAATACTTGAATTCCCTCTCGATCCAAACCCTTCCTGAGCATCATACTATTCCGGTGAACTATCCTGATTCACTTCGTGTGGACTCCAGTTCTACGATTCCTACTCTGACCGCCCTGTTGGACAAACTCCCGGTACCACTGCTGGAGGGAAGCAACTCTTGGGTGATCGCCGGCAGTCGAACGAAATCCGGGAAAGTACTTTTTAACAATGACACGCATATCGGGTTTGCTTCGCCGTCGGTTTGGTACGAGGCCCATATGGAATATCCCGGTTTCAGCTTTTATGGAAATCACCTGGCGGGAGTCCCTTTCGGATTGGTTGGACATTCGCGGCATCACAGCGTTGGATTGACGATGTTTGAAAACGACGATCATGATTTTTTCGAAGAAAAGCTCAACCCGAACAACCCTAATGAAATCTTGGTCGGCGATTCGATTTTTCCCATCATTTCTAGAAAAGAGCTGATCCAAGTCAAAGGACAGGATCCGGATGAATTTGAAATCAGGGAAACAATTCACGGGCCGATAATGAACTCAGTCTCCAAGGAAATCTCCGCTCTGACCTCCAATCCGGTGTCTTCCTGGTGGGTGTATATCTTGGAGCCGACCAAAGCATTGGAGGCGATCTACAAGATCAACCACGCAAATTCCATCCAAGAAGTGGCCGATGCTGCCGGCTTGATTCACGCTCCCGGATTGAATATTATGTACGGCGACAGCGCTGGAAGCATCGCCTGGTGGGCTGCTGCAAAGCTTCCTATTCGGAGCGAAAAGGTTCACTCAAAGATCTTTGCCGACGGATCAGATCCGGAAACTCTTCACAAAGGCTGGTACCCTTTTACCGACAATCCACAAAGTATCAATCCTGAAAATGGTTTCATTGCGTCTGCCAACAATCAGCCCGATACCATGCGAAGCGGTGTGCTTTTCCCTGGATATTATTTCCCCGGTGAGCGATGGAATAGGATCGCAAAAACGATCACTTCCAGAGAAGACTGGGATCAGGAGTCAATTCAGGAGCTTCAACTCGAGTCAGTCAACGAAGTACAGCCTCAAATTGTGCAAATGATGCTCAGCCACATCAAGTTGGAGGATTTTACGACGTATTCCGAGGTATTGACTGCGCTTCAAAACTGGGATGGCGACCATGGATTGGAGGCTTTGGCCCCGACCATATATTACAAATGGCAATACCATGTCCTAAAGCTTGCCATGCAGGACGAGTTGGGAGAGGAAGCCTTCAACTCCTACCTCGAAACATTCATCCTGGTGAGAAGCACTCGGCATTTTCTCGCCACCAAGGACAACCCCTGGTGGGATGTCCGAGGAACTAGCGACATCGAAACCCCCGAATACATCATCACTGAAGCGCTAAAAGTCACTTTGGAGGAGTTGACGAGTCAGTTTGGCAAAAAACCAAAGGATTGGGAATGGAGAAATGCGGTGACACTAGAGCATCCGCATCCGCTGGGAAGTCAAAAACCGCTGGATAAAATCTTCAATGTAAAAGCGGACCCGGTCGCAGCCAATGAAGAATCTGTCAACAAACTGGCGTTTCGACTGAGCGGGGATGGAATCTATAACGTCACCTCCGGCCCCGCGATGCGGATCATCCTCGATTTCGCAAATGTAGATGGCTCGATTTCTGTCCTTCCCACTGGCAACTCAGGCAATCGTTTCAGCAAGCACTATTCGGATCAGAAAAACCTGTATGTAAAAGGAAAGTATCGTCCTCAACTCATGAATGAGCAGGAAATCAAGGAGAAGTCTAAGGGAAAACTCATTTTCACCCCAAAGAAAAACTGACATGAAAAGTACAGGTTTCAGTTTTATCAAATACGCAATCAAATCTCAATTTGGAGCGGCAATCGATATGCTCGAAAACGCCGTCCGATTTTGTCCAGGAAAGCTTTGGGAGACTGAGAAAGCCTTTTCTCATCAGGCTTTTCACACGTTGTTTTTCTTGGACTATTACCTTTCACTGAATCCGGTCGGATTCACTCCACCCGCACACTTCAAGTATTCAGAGTTTGGGGATGAGCCTCCTTTGGAAATTTTCTCCAGAGCCGAAATCCTCGAATACTTGCTTTTCTGCAGGACAAAATTTGACCAGCTCATCGCCGATCTAAACGAGTCGCTAGCAGAACGACGCTGGATTAACGGGTCGAAAACAATGGACTTTTCTATGCTTGAAATCCTGCGGTACAACCTTCGCCACGTGCAGCACCACGTCGGGCAGCTGAACGTACTACTGCGGCAAAAAATCGATGATTCCCCCAAATGGGTTTATCGGTACGGGGATCAAAACAAACTTTAATACCTCAAGAGGGGTTTATGGTAAAAAGTCAGTATGAAAAAGAACGAGCAAAAAACCTACGAAGTAACGAAGCCTGCCGCCGAGTGGGAGGCTCAACTGGATCCACAATCTTACCACGTCCTACGGGAAAAGGGGACCGAGCGCGCTTTTTCGGGGCAATACTATCTGAACAAGGATTCCGGAATCTACGAATGTAAGGCCTGTGGAAATGAGATTTTTCACTCTTCAAAAAAGTACGACAGCGGCTGCGGTTGGCCGAGTTTTACCGAGCCTGTCAGACCAGAAGCCATCGATGTACACATGGATTACAGTCACTTTATGGTTCGCGAGGAGATCCTCTGCGGCAAATGTGGAGGGCATTTGGGGCACAGATTTCCTGACGGGCCAAAAGATCAAGGCGGCATCCGCTACTGCATCAATTCATTAAGTATGGATTTTAAGAAGGGATGATTTTTGCCTTGTGACAGAATCAGAACGGAAATTCCATTTCTGCCTGGTGCTACTGTTTGAAAAATCCCCCTTCCCCTTTTGAAAAAAGAGGGGTCGGTCAATTAGAATGTTCTGCATTTGAACTGAAGTTCTTCGGTCATAGGTCAATTTTCAGATAATTCCTTTCTCCGGATGCCTGCCCGTAACTGTCCGGCCGAAGACCTTCATCTCTTCAATCTGGGCGTCCATATTTCCGTCGGGATAGATGCAAGGGCCGATTCCGGCCTCTTTCTTTTTGTAGTCTAAGTAGCCAACGACTACCGGAACGTTTGCGTCCAGTGCGATGTGGTAAAATCCTGATTTCCATTTTTTTACCGCACTTCTTGTACCTTCCGGAGTGACCATGATCACCAGCTCGTCACGCTCATTAAGCATTTTGACCATGGCTTCGGTATAGGTTTGCTTTCTTCCTCCCGGGATACGTTTTCGGTCAATGGCAATGGCACCGAGTCCACTGAGCAACCAACCCATTGGGCCAACCATCACTTCTTTCTTGATCGTAAACCTGACCGGAATATCCATCAGAAAAAACGCTGCTCTTGCATAGAGAATGTCCCAGTTGGACGTGTGGGGAATGGCAATCAATACAGCCTTTTTCAGGCCTTTTGGCCATTGACCATTAAGTGACCATCCTGAAATCCAAAAAACAAATCTGGAAAGGAGCTTCATCATAAACTTAAATGTTTTGCTTTTGGGTTTGCCAATTCTAAGATAGAAGGGTTTTCTTCAATTATTTTCATGGTATGTTCATAGCCCGCCATGAAAAGTTGCGGGGCTTTTTTGATGTCAAAGACACCATACTTCCCCAATCCAGGCGGCTCGATAAAGTAATCGCACTTGGATTTTCGACTGTAGACATTGTAATTCATCGACATGATCACGGAGCGCTCGATCATGTTTTTCATGTTTTTGATGTTGCTTTCCGCAGGAAGTTGATTGCAGTTGACCCCAATCACAAAGTCACAGATCCCATCCAAGGGCTCAACGGGCATATTATTCAGTACGCCCCCGTCCACCAGATATTTTTTCCCAATCATGATCGGTTCAAACATCCCGGGAATGCAGCTTGAAGCCATCAAAGGTTTGATCAGTTCGCCTTCGTCAAAATAGGCAACCTTGCCTTTGATGATATTCGTGGCGGCTACTACCAGTTTGATCTTAAGCCCCGAAAAGTCATTATGCGGAAGATAGATCTTAAACAGCTCACCCACCGTCTCCATCTTCAGAATTCCCTTCCACGAAATCGCAGGGCGCATAAATCTAAAAAAATTCGTTTCCACGATAATCTTCAGGACTTCCTCCGGTTTATATCCTTGACAGTACATCGCCCCTGCAATAGCTCCGGCCGAGCTGCCCGATACTTTCGTGGGGAAAATCTTGGCTTCGTTCAACGCTTTCAGCACACCCAAGTGGGAGATCCCTCGGACTCCCCCTCCAGATAATGCTATTCCGATCTTCAGCTTAGATTTCATCCAGTCTAAAGGTTTGATCTAAGCGCACTCCCCGATCCGTCATCTTCACCGTACAGCATTCGTTGATAGGATCGTGTTCGAGGAAAAGCACGTATTCTTCTCTCGCCGCCTCTTCGAGGAAAGTCTGCTTTTCGCCCATCGTGAGCAATGGTCTCGTATCGTATCCCATCACGTAGGGCAATGGAATATGTCCGACAGACGGCAGTAAGTCAGCCATGAAAACAACAGTTCTGCCTTTGTATCGGAGTTTTGGCAGCATCTGCTTGTCAGTGTGTCCATCAACAGTAACAAAGTCAAATCCTGGGAAAAGACTCTTTTGACCCAAATCCACAAACTCCAAATGACCCAAGTCCTGCATAGGGAGGATGTTTTCTGTTAGAAAAGATGCCTTCTCACGTGGGTTCGGAGCTGTCGCCCATTGCCAGTGATCCTTGTTAGACCAATAAGTGGCGCGGGGAAAAGTCATCTCATACTGTCCATGCGAACCGTATCGGATTCCCCCTCCACAGTGATCAAAGTGCAAATGGGTTAAGAAATTGTCTGTGATCTGAGGAAAATTGACTCCAAGTCGATGAAGGCTTTTTTGTAGGGAATCTTCTCCATGGAGGTAATAGTAGGAGAAAAATTTCGCGTCTTGCTTGTCTCCGATTCCATTGTCGATCAATACTACTCGGTCACCGTCTACAACCAATAGGCTTCGCATCGCCCAGTTGCAGAGGTTGTTATCATCCGCAGGATTGGAGCGGGACCAGATAGCTTTGGGTACGACGCCGAACATTGCGCCGCCGTCCAGTTTGAAAAAGCCCGTATTTACCGTGTATAATTCCATTCAGGTTTTTCCTTTGGGGTTAAAAAACCAAAAGCAACCTTTCCAGGATGGATAGATTGCTTTTTGGATTTGCATATAAGAATTGCGCTTCCGCAACCTCAAACTCTAAATTTCTATTAATCACTCCTCCACGACACCCATTGAGCAAAACTTCTCAATACGCTGTTCTATTCGTTTTTCCGGTTTGATCTTATCCAGTTCCTTAAGGGCGTCCAAGATGGCTTGCTTCACTTGGTTTGCCACCCACTTCAGGTCTTTGTGTGCTCCGCCAAGTGGTTCAGAGATGATGCCATCTACCAAACCATTGCCCTTCATGTCTTTGGCGGTTAGCTTGAGAGATTCGGCTGCCTGCTCTTTGTAATCCCAAGATCTCCACAGGATGGTAGAGCAGTTTTCTGGAGAAATCACTGAATACCAAGAGTTTTCGAGCATCAGCACGCGATCTCCGATACCGATTCCCAAAGCTCCGCCTGAAGCTCCCTCACCTATGATGATGCAAATCACGGGCACTTTCAGCATAAACATTTCCCGGAGGTTTTTGGCAATTGCCTCGCCCTGACCTCGTTCCTCTGCTTCCAATCCAGGGAATGCCCCGGGCGTGTCGATCAAGGTGACAATTGGCTTGCCGAATTTTTCGGCCATCTTCATCAGTCGGAGTGCTTTGCGATAGCCCTCAGGGTTAGCCATTCCAAAGTTGCGCATTTGCCGTTGCTTGGTATTTCTGCCTTTTTGCTGACCGACAAACATGACCGTGCGACCATCTACATCTCCGAGCCCACCCACCATGGCTTTGTCATCAGCGACATTGCGGTCGCCAAAGATCTCGATGAAGTCGTTGGTGATCTCGTAGATGTAATCCAGCGCATAGGGACGATCCGCGTGTCGGGAAAGCTGCACGCGCTGCCAGCGGGTGAGATTCTCAAAAGTCTCTTTTTTCAAAGCGAGAATTTTTTCTTCTAAAGACTCAATATCACTACTTAGGTCGATATTCCGGCCTTTGGCCAGGTCTTTCATCTCTTGTAGTTTTTGCTCTAAATCAGCAATGGGTTTTTCGAATTCTAATACCATTTCGGTGATTTTTGGAAGTAACAAAGATAGGGATTATACGCTAGTGACAAACGGAAGATTTTGGCATTAGGGGTGCTGCCAGCAAAGAAAATTATTCGACTGAAATTGAAATAGATAGCCTGAACGAGCAAATTTATTAAAAAGGAGTATTGCAGAGACAGATCAAAATCTTACCTTTGCACCACTTCAAAAGAGAAGCAAAAAACTGAGTGACGGTTCAACTGGCTAAATGCATGTCTCTAATCAACGGGAAGGTCTCTAGTCAGGGGTTCAAACTTAACAAACGGAGTGGTAGTTCAGCTGGTTAGAATGCCTGCCTGTCACGCAGGAGGTCGCGGGTTCGAGTCCCGTCCATTCCGCATATTATTGAGAAAAGCTTGACCATTAGGGATTTTCTAAAACCCTGAAAAAAATTGGAGTGGTAGTTCAGCTGGTTAGAATTCTGTCCCGATGCGTCGGGAAGGTCGCAGATCAGAGTTCAACGTCCTAAAAAGAATTGGAGTGGTAGTTCAGCTGGTTAGAATCCTGTCCCGATGCGTCGGGAAGGTCGCAGATCAGAGTTCAACGTCCTAAAAAGAATTGGAGTGGTAGTTCAGCTGGTTAGAATGCCTGCCTGTCACGCAGGAGGTCGCGGGTTCGAGTCCCGTCCATTCCGCTTTAAAGTCCCGAAGAAATTCGGGACTTTTTTGTTTTATGGCTATTCGAAAAGAGCTAACGGTAGCCGATTCGAGCCCTCACGAAATCCTTCGGGGCCAGGCTGTCGATTCCGCTTTAGAGTCCCGAAGAAATTTGGGACTTTTTTTTATTTTCAGTCCTTTCCACTAAGCGTGGTTCATGGCTATTCCGATTTTTTCCAAAAAAAAATCCCCTACCCCCTTACTCATACCTTCTTTTCCCAAATAGATTTAGGAACTAACGGGGCGTTCGCCCTCGCCCGCACCTCAAATCAATTTTTGTTCGACCTTTTTTTGCCATTACACAAAGATTTCATGCCTCTTGCTTCCGGGCTTTTCCGACTTTTAAGTAAATCGATTATGTCTTCGGCTTAAAACTTGCAAAGATTTTAACCGAATATTGCCTGAAACACGTCACATTGATTAGTGTTGCATGAAATCTCTATGGGCAAAAAGCTCCCGTATATTAATAAAACCCGATTATGAAAAAGACTTTATTGATCATCCTAGGAATATTTTTCTTTCTGATTGCCGCAGCGATCGCACTTCCCTTTATGTTCAAAGACAAGATTGCTGCCCGTATTGACCAGGAAATTGCCCAATCTGTGGATGCACAGGTGATTCTCGACTTGGACAATATCAGTCTCAGCATCTTTAGGAGTTTTCCCAGTGTTTCGGCGACCATCAAAGATTTTGGGATAGTCGGCTACGCTCCTTTCGAGAATGATACCCTTTTGTCAGTTCGCGAGCTTGCGGTTGATTTCAATCTGAAATCTGTTCTTTTTGACGACTACCCCACTCTGACGGGTGTACATCTTGACGGGGGAAATCTCTACATCAAAGTCCTCGCAGATGGTCAAGCCAACTATGACATCGCCGTTTCTTCGGACGATACCCTGGCCGATTCGGTAGAAAGTACAATGCAAATCGGTGTGGACAAAATCGAAGTCAACAACCTGAATCTGGTCTATGACGATCGTCAACTGGACTATTTCATGGCCTTGGGTGGCATCAATGCTGTCGGTGCGGGTGAGTTCACGACGGATGTTTATGAGCTTCCGATCCAACTTGAAGCTTTGATCGCCGACATCAGCTATGGCGGGGTCAGCTATCTTTCCAACAAGGAATTTTCTGGAGAGACAGACCTGACCGTAGATATGAAAAATATGAAATTCACGCTCGGAGAGGGTGAATTCAAGTTGAATGAGTTTCTTTTCGGCCTTTCCGGCTACCTGGCTATGCCGGGCGACGACATCGAAATGGACATCGAAATGACCGGCAAAGACAATGAATTCAAGAGCATACTTTCCTTGGTTCCCGGAATTTATTCCGAAAGCTTCTCCAGTCTACAAACGGCCGGGACAATGGATTTTCAGGGAAAAGCAAAAGGAATCTACAATGAGGAGAAGATCCCTGCCTTCGACATTTCTCTGAAAATAGCCGATGGGATGTTTCAATACCCTGATTTGCCGAAGCCCGTCAAAAACGTGAATCTTGACCTTCGGGTAAAGAACGAGACGGGAATCATCGAGCAAACGGCGGTTGACATTTCCGCTTTCAATCTCGACTTTGGCAGCAATCCCGTCTCAGGCAGACTTCATCTCAGCGATTTGGTTCACTACGACCTCGATGCGGCACTCAACGGGAAACTCAATCTGGAAGAGCTCACGTCCATTTTCCCAATTGAAGGGATGACACTGAAAGGATCGCTCGACATCAACGCCCAGGCAAAGGGTCGCTATGACTCGGTGGCGGGCGTGATCCCGGCAATCAACGCGAAACTCCTTTTGGCAAATGGCTACGCAAAAAGCGCTGACTACCCTGCCCCGATCGAAAACCTGACGGTGGATGCCAGCATTCAGAATCCAAGCGGAAAGATGACCGATTTCTTGATTGACCTTAGTCGGTTCGGTTTTGTGCTGGAAGGTGAAACTGTCAGCGGAAAGATGAAAATCAACGACATGGACAAACTCTTCTGGGATGGAGAAATCTCCGGGGGGGTGGACTTGGAGAAAATCCTGGCCATTTTCCCCATGGATGATATGAGCATGGCGGGAAAAATCCTGCTGGATCTCAATACAAAAGGTTCGTATGCTGCGGTTGAATCAGGGAAATACAGCCAATTGGAAACCCGTGGAAATATGGCTGTTTCCAACTTTACGTATACCTCAGTCGACGTTCCTCAAGGAATTCAGATTGCTAAAGCCACGGCGGAATTCACTCCAGAACGAATCAATCTGACGGAGTTCGACTCCAAAATCGGAGAAAGCCCGGTAAAAGCAACCGGATTCCTCTCGAATTACATGGATTATTTCCTCGGGGAAGCTGGAGTATTGACCGGTCAGCTCGCTTTGAACAGTAGCCGGTTCAATGTCAACGAGTGGATGAGTGAGGACAATACCGCAGACACCACAAGTGCTCCATTGACTGTGATCGAACTTCCGAAAAACATCGATTTCAACATGTCAGTCGCTGCCAATGAGGTGCTCTATGACAACATGAGCCTCAAAGAAGTGAAAGGCAAAATGCGCTTGAAAGACGGAGTTTTGGGCTTTTCGGATGCGTCGATGAATACACTTGGCGGATCGATTGGACTCAGTGGAAGTTATGATCCCAGAGACTTGAGCGCTCCCAAATTTGATTTCAATCTGAATCTCGCGGATCTCAGCATCGCTGAAGCATTCCGATCCTTCAATTCGGTCAAAGTCTTCGCTCCCATTGCGCAGCACCTAGCCGGGAAGTTCAATTCAACGCTGGCTTTCTCCGGAACTTTAGGCTTGGATATGATGCCTTTGCTATCCAGTCTGGACGGAAATGGCCTGTTAAAAGTCGCGGAAGCAGCGTTGAAAGACAGCAAAATCCTGTCCGGCATCACCAGTGTGACGAGCCTGAAAGATGCGAATACACTACAATTGAAAAATATCTCCATTCCTATTTCCATCAACAACGGCGTGATGGATGTGCGACCGTTTGATGTGAAGCTTTGGGATTATCAGGCAAACGTGCAGGGCTCGGCCGGTTTTGACGGCTCGATCAATTACCTGATCAACATGGACATTCCTGCCGGAAAATTAGGCGGCCAGGCGAACGCACTTTTGGCAAGTATCTCCGGTACTTCTGCAAGCGAAAACACCACGATTCCGCTCGCGCTGAATCTGACAGGCTCGTACAATGCCCCGAAGATTTCTTTGGCCGGAGGCAACAGCATCGAAACCTTGCTCACCAATGCGCTCAAAGCACGGGTCAGCGGGGAGTCAGAAAAATTGCAAGCGGAGGCTACCAAACAGTTTAACGCGGCTCAAGACAGTGTCAAGCAGCAGCTTCAGGTCAAATCCGCCGCCTTGCAGGACAGTGTGAAAAAAGAGCTGAGCAAACAGACCGATGCTACCAAAGACAAGGCCGTCGATGAAGCCAAGAAGCTGTTGAAAGGCTTTTTCCCAAAAACAGCAGCACCTGCAGCCAAACCAGACACTACCGCGGTGAAACAGAACTAGCGATCGGTTAACTTAAAAATGAATTGTTAAATGCCACAGATGCACAGATAAAACCGTGCATTTGTGGCATAAATTTTTAAATCGAAATTTCACTTGTTGAAAATCCTTACCGAAGATAACGGCACTCTAAACTACACGTTGATCGATCAAGACATCCACGTTGGGATGGAGCCAAAGCAGTGACGCCGGAAATTGCGTCCTTACTTCTTCCTTTAGAAGCTGCTCGAAAGCATCCTTTTTTCCCGAACCCGAGATAAACAGGATGATCTTTTTGGAGCTGAGAATCTCCCCCACTCCCATGGTCATCCCAAAGGTCGGCGGCTGCTTCAGCGATTTGATCATGCCGTGGTTCAGGGAAGTTGCTGCCAGTTCCCCTACATGGTATCCAGGTTCGAGGCCTTCGGCGGGTTCATTTAGCGCGATATGTCCGTTGACTCCAATCCCTAAGATGCAAATATCGACTGGGCCTGTCTCTCTGAGTTGTGCTTTCATTTCTGCACAGGCGGCGGCTGGATCATTCGTAAAAGGATCTATCGTCAAATACCGATCCGGGGAGATTCCCAGAGGTAGGATAAACTTGCCCTGCACGTCAAATTCGGAAGTAAACGTAGAGCCCGGCTCCAACCCTCCCCATTCGTCCAGTTTGACGACTCTCAGGCTTGTGCAAAATTCAGGATCATGTTTTTGTTGAGCCACCATTTCAGCGTAGAGACCGGAAGGAGATCCACCGCTTGCTACGCAAAAAAGCAAATCAGGCTTCTGTTCGATTTCGGCTTTGACGATCTCGAAGCCTTTTCGGCTCATTTCATCAAAATCGGGGAGGTAGTGGAAATTCATGATTTATTCTATTTCAGGATTGCAAAAAGCCGCCAAAAGCTTCTTGCCAATCTAAGTTGGAATTTGATTTGATCCAACACAGCTGGCCGTCAGTGGCAAGTTTTGACAGACTGTTCTTCCCTCCTTTTCGCCATTCAAATTTCAGACCCTTCTTCTTTTGAGTACAATCCTTATCTTATTGGACTGAACCTTACAAGACTTTCAACCCTTATGAAGAAACTTTACCTGGGACTTGCGGCTGCACTCCTCCTCTCAGCCACTCCGCTCTTTGCACAAAAGAAAGCTGCCAAACCCGATCCACTCAAACAAAGTGTCCAACAGACCATCGACACCCGGTTTGCGGACATGACCGAACTCAGCGACAAAATCTGGTCTTTCGAAGAAACGGCCTTTCATGAAACCCAGTCTGCCGCCGCACTGTCGGGATATGCAGAAGAATTAGGCTTCAAAGTTACCCGGGGTGTCGGGGAAATTCCCACGGCATTTGTCGCGGAATATGGTTCGGGCAGTCCGATTATTGGCATTATGGGTGAATTCGACGCCTTACCGGGTCTTTCCCAAAACAAGGTTCCCTTCAAAAGTCCGCTTCACGAGGACGCACCCGGTCATGGTTGTGGGCACAATCTTTTTGGAGTCGCTTCCCTCAGTGCCGCCGCTGCGATCAAGGATCTGATTGCCGAAGGAAAACTCAAGGGCACCGTTCGATTCTATGGCACTCCTGCCGAAGAAAAATATTTTGGAAAACTCTGGATGATCCGTGCGGGACTGATGGATGACGTGGATGTGATGATGGACTGGCATCCGGCGGCGGAAACACAGACTTCCGTCCAAAAAGGATTAGCCATGGTGGACTTTATCGTAGAATTCAACGGGCAGGCAGCTCATGCCGCAGCCGATCCCTGGAACGGCCGCTCTGCCTCCGATGCACTCGAACTCTACGCCAACGGCATCAACTACTATCGCGAGCATATCAAACCCACCGTCAGAATACACTACCACATCCAGGATGGAGGGCAGGTGGTCAATGTCGTGCCAGATTACAGCCGGATATGGGTACGAGTGAGAGATTCGAGTCGTGAGGGTTTGGAGCCGGTTTGGAAACAGGTGGAGAAAATGGCCGAAGGCGCAGCGATCCTGGCCAACGTGGATTACAAAGTCACATTGGTTTCCGGAATTCACGAGATCCTAGTCAATCGTACCGGGTCGGCAGTGATGCAGCAAAATCTCGAAACACTTGGCTCGATTTCTTACACAGAAGAAGAACAGATTTTTGCAAAGAAAATCCAGGAAGCAACGGGCAAACCGCAAATCGGCGTGGTCTCCAAGATCGAACCGATGGAGGAGACTCAAGAGCACAGCATGGGCGGAAGTACGGATGTGGGTGACGTCAGTTGGGTGGTACCGACGATCCGGATGAGCGCAACTACCGCGCCGAATGGCACGCCTTGGCACTCTTGGGCTGTCGTGGCTTCCGGAGGAATGTCCATCGGTCACAAAGGAATGGGCTATGCAGCCAAAGCACTTGCCATGACCATGGTAGACTTGTACCAAAATGAAATGTTGCGAAGCGAAATCAAAGCGGAGTTTAAGGAGAAAAAAGGAGATTATGTCTACAAAGGAATCGTGCCGGATGGCCCACCGCCTTTAGATGCCGGATATTAATCGGGAGAAAAGCGGTGGAATCCATCGCTTTTTTATTTAAAAACATCAGGTAAAAAAAACAGCCGGAGACCTCTTTAATCAGACCCTTTCATCGGCCTAACTTTCATTCGCCTGATTTTCTTCCACATAATCCCTCCAATTCAGCCCCAGCGATGAAAATTTATTTTCGAGCTGCAGTTTCGGTTCAACCCCATATCCTCCGCGGCGGGTTTGGCCGTGACTGTTACCTTTCGGTAGAAAAATTCGGAGGCGTGCCCTGAGATTGCTAAATTGGTTTCACTTTAGTCAAGCTTTTGAATCCTATTCATTTTTAAAAAATCGGCAGCTTACGTCCCTATCTAAATCCAAATCCACAAAAATCATGTCCACGATCACAGAGATTTTCGCAAGCCTACCCACCTCCACCCATCCAGTTGCGAGAGCGCTACACAAGGGAGACAATTTCAAAGTGCTATTGGTGGGTTTCAAAGCCGGAATGGTCTTCCGAGATCACAAAGCGCATATCCCATCCAAGCTTACCGTACTGCAGGGATCCGTGGTGTATAAGGAGGGAGACAAAGTCGTCGAGCTTGCCCAATACGAAGAAGTAGACATTCCGGTAGAGATCACCCACTCTGTTGAGGCTTTGGAGGAGAGTCTGTGCATTCTCAGTCAGGGATAGGCTGGTAGGCGGGATTCCGAATACATTTAAAATCGATCGTTCCCAAAACCTCTTCCGTCTAGCGGTTGGATAGCTTCCGGTAACATTGATCGGGATGAATATCCGTCAGGCGTGGTTGCCCCTTCCCTGACCTACGGAATTGCGGTGCTTCGCAAATCAAAGTCTAACCACCACAATAGGAAAACTCCTCCAGACGGGCACAACCTTTTGATCCCACTTGATTTTTGTTATCTTCTGTCATGAAAATCAGTGGAGTTCTTACGCTACTTTTTCTTTTTCTCGGCGCCTGCGGTATTCAGGATGGCAGACCAAACGGGGTTTTCATCCGGGTGCAAAACAACTCCGATGTCAATTATGAAAATGTGGTGATTCAAACTGGAAGCGTCGAGCAGGCTTTTGGGGATATTCTTTTGAGAACTACCTCAGAATACCGTGAATTCGAATATGCCTTTCGATTCGGAGCCGTATGGCTGGAGGCCGAAGGAAAAGACCTATCTCTAGTTCCAAATGACTATGTCGGTGAGATGCCACTCAAAAATGGCTTTTACACTTACCGAATTGGTCTCAGTTCGGCAAACTTGACCGATGCCGGTTTAGTATTGGACTTGGTTGAAGAATAAGCCGATATTGGTGTCATGCTATTCATCTAGTCACCAAGTCCGCTTAGCCACTAAATCCCCTCACCATGCGTCGAGATGATTACGTTTCCGGAATGTATTTTCTTAGCCTCTATGTCTTGGCGGCAGTTGTTCAGAGCATTGTCATTTTCCAGATTGACTTTCAGATTTATCAATTGTCTTCGTTTTCCCAATGGATACTTGTATTGGCGGCAGTGCTTTTGGTAGGGTTTGCTGTGGTTCTCAAGTATTTTCACCATAAGGGATTCCGAGCCGTTTTTATACTGGGTATTATATCGATGGCGGGGCAGCTTTTGCAACTTACCTCCTTCTATGTTGCCTTTTTGCTTCCTATAAAAGAGTTAGCGCCCTTCTATCCGCCCCTGACCGTTCTTTCCCTGGCTTTGGCCTTTGTATATGGACTCGGTCTCATTTTTTCGAGTGCGGGGAAAAACTACTGGCTAAAGGTCAGCGGCATCTTCACGTTGATCGCCACAGGTTTAGCTGCTTGCCTCTTGATCTGGAGCTGGGTCGAGCAGCCAAACCCTCTCAGTCCCGAGCTCATCAAATTCAATCATTGGGTAACATTAGTCAGCAGCCTGCTTCCAGTCCCTTTAATCGTGTTATTTTATAAAGAACTCAGTATGTTGGTACGCTCCAAAGAGACTTCTGTCCGCTCCAAGGTTTCTGAGTCTTTCTTTGCTTTGGGAGCCATAGCCTTGCTGTTGATTTTGATATTGGGAATCAACTTGGCTACGGAAAGCTATGGCGTCACACATGTCTCTGAGCGTACCAAAGCCATTGCGGAACCCTTTGAAACAAGAAGGTTTGTGAACGAAGATGGTGACACCCTGCTGTATCGCCTGCTTCTGCCAAAATACTATGACCCCGGTAAGCGATACCCCATGGTGATCTGTCTGCACGGCGGTGCGGGCTGGGGAACAGATAATATCAGGCAATTCGATGGATCCTTGTTTGCCAGATTGCTTGCAAACACCGCAAACCGTGAAAAATTTGCCGCTTTCGTTTTCGTACCGCAGTGTCCACCCGGATCTTCTTGGGGAAACCTTCCCGATTTGCCTGCGATAGATTCCTTGGTCTTCGAAAGCATTGAAGCCTTAGAAGCAGAGTTTTCGATCGATCAAAGCAGACTATATGTGGTCGGTCATTCGCTAGGAGGATATGGCACCTGGAATTTTATCGGCAAACATCCGGAAAAATTTGCCGCAGCAATTCCGGTAGCAGGAGAAGGTGATCTCAAACAGGCCGAAAACATGCTTGAGGTTCCTATTTGGGCTTTTCACGGAGCCAATGACCGAAATGTCCCCGTGAGTGGCTCAAGGGATATGATAGCAGCGATCAGAAAGGCAGGCGGAAATCCCCGCTACACCGAATCCCCCCATGGCGGCCATAGCTGGGACATTGTGACTGATACTCCAGGCGTATTGGACTGGCTCTTTGCTCAAAAGCGCGAATAAAATTATCGGCCGAAAAGCAGGATGGAATCCACCGCAAACAGCCCTCAAAGATCAGACAGGCTCAAAAAACGATCAAAAAAACATTCATCCTAACCGCGCGTTACTCTCAATGAAAACCGGCACACCACTTGAAGTCCAAGATTATTCTATGCAACTTTAAGCAAATCAAACTTTTACTGATATGATAGACCAATTGTTAAAAGCAGCGGATGGGCCGTTGAAGGATTTGCTGGGCCAAACCGGTGGAAATGCGGACTCCGCAAGCGCTGTGAAAGAGACTTTTCTGGGTGTGATCCAGAAGCAGGCAAGTTCTGGCAACTTCGACGGCGTGATGGAGATGTTTTCTGGAAAAGAAACCGACCCGGACAGTCCAACGGTAAATCACTTGAAAGGCGACCTGGTCAGTGGGCTCAGCGAAAAATTGGGAATCGATTCTCAAAAAGCACTTTCAATCGCGTCGGTAGCCTTGCCTATGCTCCTGAACCTTTTTAACAAAAAGGTAAATGATGCTCCTCTAGCCAATGAAGAAATTCAGGAATCTGTGGTCGACTCTATGAAAAATGGAGAAAAGAGTGGACTGGGAAGTGTTTTGAGCTCGATCTTCGGGAGTGACAACAATCCGAGTGCAATAGACCTCGGTGGTGTTATTGATTTGGGTAAGGGACTGTTTGGAAAATAGAAATTATTCCTCCGCCAATCCAAAACCACAATACTATCCGCGGAGTTTTCTTACAATACAACTCCATCAAGCTTTTTAAAAACCTAAGTATTTCTAAATTTAGCCTTTTATCAAACTTCAAAAATCATGAGCCAATCAAAATTTATTTCAGCTTTCCTTTTCCTGTTGTTCTTTGCTTTTGCCGCTCAGGCTCAGATTCCAAATATTCCTAAAGTAGGCACAGACGCACTGTCCAGTCAGGTGTTGGGAATTCTAGACAATACCAGTGGACTAGACTTGACCGGCGATCAAAGCACCAAATTGAAAGACAACAACAAGTCTTTTGTGGATCAATTGATGAAAATCACTGGAGGATCCGACTCAGACGATGCCAAAAAATCCAGTATTCTGAATTTGAAAAATGGCCGTATGAAGTTCCTCACAGGACTCCTTGGCAGCGATTTGACACAGAAATATATGGGAAATGTGCTCAAGGCGATCAATCCGCTAAAATCAAAATTGGGGCTTGCGGCACTGGCGTTCTAAGCTCATAGCACTACTTCGTTCAAAGCCTTGGAAGTCTTTCCAGGGCTTTTTCATTTTCACCACTTCCGTCGCTTTGTTTTGCTGTGCCAAAGGAATATTGCGTCAACTACTTAATTATCCTCAAGAATGCTTGTTTTTAGGATTAGCTTTCAACAATTAGAACTTTTGGTGCAAAAGTGGACGTTATACCATCTTTGAAACATCCCTCATGGAAACCGAACTTATTATCAAAAACATGGTTTGTCCGCGTTGCATAGAAGCGGTCGAAAACGCTATGCAAGCTGTAGAAGTCCCATTTTCCAGGATCGAGTTGGGAAAAGTCACTCTAAAATCCCCCCTGACTCCAACTCAAAAAGCACTCCTTACTACTACACTGGAATCCAAGGGGTTTGAATTGCTTGAATCTAGAAATGCTGCGCTGATTTCTCAGATAAAAGCCCTGATCGTTCAGCAGATTCATCATTCGACACAAAATCTAACTGTGAATTACTCTACCTTTTTAACTGAAAAGCTCAATCAGGAGTACTCCTCACTCAGCAAGGTTTTTTCCCAAGTCGAAGGAATCACCATCGAAAAATTCATCACCCGACAAAAACTAGAAAAAGTCAAAGAATTCCTGACTTATGACCAGTTAACGCTATCTGAAATAGCTGATAAATTGGGCTACAGCAGCGTCGCTTACCTCAGTTCGCAATTCAAAAGAGAATCGGGAATGACGCCCAGCAAATTCCGACAGAACAAGCTCGCAAAACGAAATTCCTTGGATTGGATTTAAGTACTTTAGCTGGAAGAAGCCCCCCCTATTGATGGAAGACTCACAAAAAATCCAGCCCACGGTACTATTTGGAATGAACCGCCGGTTTCGAATAAAACTAAAGGTGACATTCAAGAAACCGTTACCCGAATTTCAAAAGTTTGGTCTATATCTGTGCCCCAAGCCTGTTTGAGTTCGTATTTGAGCAGGTAACTGCCAGATTCAAGGAATTCCCATTTTATAATCCGCTTACCTGCAGCTCCCATACCGTCGCCGTTTTTTTTAAATTCGCTGGCAACAAGATTCGCTCCTTTGCCTTGATTTCCAGCTAAATGCCATAAAAATCCCGTAGTCCCATTTTCTGATAAAGTGATAGTAAGAAAATCTCCCTTTTTAAGAAGGATTTCGGTCTTATTGTCACTAAGTGAAACATGCTTTTCCATACATACAATTTTCAAAAAAAGGGGTACAGATCAACAATCCGTACCCTTTTTTATTTATTACCAAACGTACATTTCCTTAGCTTGGTTGGAATCAAGAAGATAATTCACGTTCGAATTTTTCTCCTTGGCCGCCGCAGCTAATATGGTGAGCGCAATGTGACCAGAATCTGTCAGGGTATTGAGTCTAACCCATCCTGTGCCGACTATACTCATCCAGGAATTTTTAGATCCGTCAGTAGTATAAAGTGCATTTACTTTTTTTGAGTTATTCCAGACTCCAGCTCCAAAGCCCTCTTCCGAAGAACTGCTTTCTGAGGGCGGAGTGAGGCTTGGCATACTATCATCCGCCAAACTGGATGAACTGAGCTCTGAAGCTTGAATTTCAGGAGCTTCGTTTGTTTGTGCTGCTCGAGTTGATTCCTCGACGGGAGGAACACTCACTGGATTTTTTGTTTGCTTTGCCATGATATTAAAAGATATATATTTTTGAAATCTGACCGTTGGAGATCGTTAAATTGCAATTGGTACCTGTTACTTTGGCAGAAGCCAACTGGGTAAGCATGGTGATGAATGCCTCGTCACTTTTGGTAGTGATTTTTTTCCATCCATAGCCTGATGCATATACCCAACCATTACGGTTTTCTCCGTTGGCCCAAAGCCCGGTGATTTTTACGCTGTTGAGCTGGTCGTCGTTGATGATTGCAGTAGGGCCATAAACCTGCCCTTCAATGCCACATTCACCAAACTTAATTTTAAAATATCCCGACTCACCGAAACCTGTACCCCAACTGTTTTTGCATATCCAATACTGCTGGGAAGCATTATATCCTACAATACAAACACAATGGCCACCTACCGATGACCCGGTTATATGCCTGTAAATTCCTGACGTATAGTTGTAGAAATCTTGGTAGACCGTAAAACAAGCCTCTACAGGCCCCTTTGTTGCAACATATTCCTTAATCGGCTCAATTCCCGATATTTTAGAGTAGCCGGCAATTTTCGTGAGGTAGCTTGCATAGTCTGAGGCAAGACCGGAGCAATTTTGATCACCAGCGGTATAGGGATAAGAAGCCTCGCGGGTGACGCCTTTGTCCTGAAATGCTTTCATCGCCTTATCGGGCCACCAACCATTTCCACAGTTTCGACCTTCTTGCCGTGCGTGGCAATAGAAAAGCTGGGCTTCTGAAAGATCTACAGCATAACCGGCCCCCCGCTGAATTTTCACCTGAGACTCGACAGATGCAATGGTACCAAAAGAGACGCATGAGCCGCATCCGCCTTGGTTTTTTACCGGTGTCACGAAATTCCCTCCATTATTTCTCCAGTCAATGGCAGTAGGCGCAGCGAATGAACTGAACGCCATGCTTTGATAAGCTTGGAGCGCCGATTTCCCCATTGCTTCTTGTTCTTCAAGACTAGGATCATCAGGTCCAGGTGTATAGCCAAGAAGTCTTTCTTTCTCGGCCTGGCTGAGTTCTGAGACAGCAGTAATGCCAGCCTCCCATTCTGCGGCGTCTTTTGAGATGGCCTCCTGAATGGCTTTTAATTCTAAAGGTTGTTTTGACATAATTATTGTTGTTTAGGCAGGGTCCTTAAAAATTATTTTTCCAATTTGATTCAAAAAATCGTAGAACCCGTTTACCGATTTTCGAATCAGCAACAAAAAAATCTTAGGATCTGGTTATTCGCCACAATACCAATTGAACAATAACTAAAATGGAGTGTAGCGGATAATCGTCAAGAAAACGAAGCAGCTTGGCTATAGACAAAAACTGCAAAAATTATAAATACCGGCAAAAGCCTGTAAATCTCGTGTTTCATTTTTACCAATCACATAAATGTATACATATTATTTAATATTTCTTCCTATGTTTAAAAATACTTAAGAGCCAAATCGATAAATACTAAAACTAACCATTACCCACATTTATAAACTCAATACACCTAATTTAACTTTTAAATAAAAATTATTTTAACCTTATTTCATACGCAACTACACCTGTATTACAACTACTTTTAACTATTTAAAATTTCATCTCTATCTCATCTCCTATCATATTTACTATTTCTATTTTCATATTTAAGACTCAATTTTGCTATTCCTGCATTTTTTCAAAATGAGTGATCATTGGAGCAAAAAAATCTTCTCAAATAACCACCGACTGAATCAAAACAGATTCATGGGGATCGATGCATATTAGCAGAAGAGAGAGCTGTGCTTACAAGTATTTCTGAGTCCATGACTTTGTTTGTCCCAAGAAATAATACAAGAAAAAATGCCCACGAAAATCCGTGGGCATTGCTCTTAAATTTTATTGACAAGATTGCTAAGTATCTGCCCTCACTGCGGTGTCACCCCGAGCGGAGTCGAGGGGCATTCTTGTTTTTAAATTCTAAATACTTGCCTTCAATGTTCTAGTCCACCAAATCAAACTTCAACCCGAAATTGAAGCGGGCATTGTAATACTCTGCCTGCATGGTTCGGGCTTGGGTGCCCTGATAGTAGCGAAGCGGCTGGTTGGTCAGGTTGTTGCCTTCGGCAAAGACTCTCCACTTGGGCGTGATGGCGTAGGAAGCATTCACGTCCAGGAAGGTCTGCTTGTCATAGAACCTGTCCTCAAATCCTTCTCCACCCAGTTCATCCAGGTAGTCGGAAGCGTAGTTGAGAGAGACCCGGGCTACGAATCGCTTGTTTTCATACGAAAGTGACGCGTTGAACATGTTACCGGCAGTGCCGGGAAGCTGAAGATCTTCTTCCTCCCTACCCTCGATACCGGTCGTGCTCGACTTGGTGTAGGTGTAGTTCAGATACACGCCGAAGTTTTTGAAGATCTGGCGCTGGAAAGATGTCTCAAAGCCATAGACTTGGGCAGTTCCGCCATTCTCAGGTCTGGAGTATTGCAGGTCGGAGCCAAACTGCGGATCGGAGTATCCCTGCGTGGTGATCGTGTACACGAAGTCATCGATATCCTTGTAAAAGGCTCCTCCGGAAAACAGACCCACGTTTTCAAAGTAGCGCTCAGCCATCAGATCAAAGTTCATGGAAGTCGCCGGCTTCAGATTGGGATTCCCTCTTTCCAACTCCTCATCTTCCGGGCTAAATGCCGCATAAGGAACCAAGTCATAGTAGTTGGGTCGCGCAATGGTATTGGTCCAAGCCAGTCGGATGATCGTGTTTTCGTTGGCATCGTACTTGAAGTGCAAGCCGGGCATCACGTTCGTGTAGTTTTGCTCGCCTTCGGTCGGCTCAACAGTTTCATTGTCGATGTCAAAGATATTGCCCTGATAGTCGATGGCCGTATTCTCGATTCGCAGGCCACCGATCACGGACAACTTCTGGCTAAACTGATGATCGGCCATCACGTACCCGCCGGTGATTTGCTCTTTCGCAGTAAAATTTCCAGCTACATACTCTTCCAAAAGATCCGTCTCTTCAAATTCTGAGCTGTTTTTCAGATCCAGCCCACCCAAAAACTTGGGCTCCACGAAAGTTCCGACTGCGTACTGGGAACCCACCAGAAAGTTGGGATCTGAGTAGTTGTGGTTGGGCACATCGCCGATAGTCGCACCGAAAGCGTCTTCGTCTGTTGGTTCGTATTCGTAGAAATTATTGGCTCTGTCCTTGTTTTTACCACGATATCTGGCACCAAACTGAAGGATTCCTTTGTCAGAATAGGGAAGTTTGAAATCAATCTTACCGTTCAAATCCTCATCGTAGGTATAGCTGTACTGCTCAGAGATTCCATTCAAACCAATCGCAAGATTGTCGGCCGGATTGCTGAGGATCGCCAAAGGCTTGTCAGGATTGGACACGTCAACAGTGACATCCTGACCGGAAGAACGGTAGGAAATGTAGCGCTCGTGCGGTCGCTCCTCGGAGGCTTTGGCATAGGTCAAGCTCCAGTCCATCTTCAGTTTATTGAACAGGTGATCCCCACCCAAAGTCAGGTTGTAAACCCGCTGATCCTCGAGTCTGGCAGCTTTGATGCGGCCATTGTCGAGTCCGCCTTTGGTCTCAAACTCCACCCTGCCCTTGGTTTGGTACACTCCCGGGGCAGTAGAGGTGAAATCGCCCTCGTCAAAGGAATCATTCAATTCGCTCACACGCATCCGGAATCGGTTTTCCCAATCATCCCGGTGGTTATACATCCCGGAAACAAAGAGTTTGTGGTTGTCATTGAGGTCGTAGTCGACTGCCAAGGTGAGGGATCGCCTCACCCGCTGCACCTGATACTCGCGGATGTCAAACTCCTCGAGCACAGCTCCTTCGTCCGAATCATACCACACGGCCTCGATGTTGTCCGAACCAAAGGTGTGGTTGTTATACGAACCGGAGAGGATCACGCCTAGTTTATTGTCAAAGAAGCGATTGCCCAAGACCAGCGCTCCGGTCCAGATCGGCTTGTCGGTGAGTAGATTTACACCGGAAGCCGCCGTGCCGGAAACCCGCAGTCCGTTTGGTGCCTGTCTGGTCACCAAGTTGACCGAGCCTCCGATCGCATCAGCATCCATGCTGGGCAATACGGCCTTGTTCACCTCGATGGTCTGGATCATGTCCGATGGGATCAAGTCCATCTGCACGTTTCGGTTGTCGCCTTCCGCAGAAGGAATCCGCTCTCCATTCAAGGTCACGGAGTTCAGCTGGGGTGCCATCCCCCGGATGACGATGTTTCGGGCTTCGCCCTGGTCATTTTGCATGGTAATGCCCGGAATACGCTTCAGGGCGTCTCCCACGTTGGCATCGGGAAATCTACCGATCTGATCGGAGGAGACGATGTTGGTGATGTTGGCGTTGTTTTTCTGTTGGTTGAGCGCTTTGGCCTGGCCTTTCAACCGATCACCAAAGATGACGATCTCGGTACCTTCGATCGTGCCCTCTTCCAGCTGGAAATCCAGGGTCGTGGTCGAGTGCGCGACAATCTGAACAGATTTTTCAACAGTCCTATAGCCCAGATAGGTCACGATGACCTCATAGTTACCCGCTTCCAGATTCAGGATGGAAAACTCCCCGCTTTGATTGGTAAACGTCCCCTTGGTGGTTCCTTTCAGGATCACATTGGCGCCTGGCAGCGAAAAGTTCTGGTTGTCCACCACTTTTCCTTTCAGAATACCCTGTGCAAATCCAGCCCAAGTAAAGGCCAGGATCGCAAGCAATGTCAGTACATTTTTTTTCATGGTTGTATGAAGTAGCAATGGTTATTTTTCGATGGATTTGGCTAGGTCTTCCCAGCTGTAGAGTTGAAAGGTCTTGTCGTCGGACATGGCCACAAACAGTCCCTTCGGGAAGTCTGGCCCCAAAGCGACATTCGTCACCTCAGATCCGTCGCTGGAGACCGTGCTCAGTGCCAGTTTTTTCAAAACAGGATGCTGATGCGGATTGCCGGCAGTTCCTTCGCGCGGGAATACCTGAAAGACATTCGCCGCCTGATCAGACACCAGGATGTATCCGGTCTCGGGACCGGTCTTGTAGATGGAGATCCCCTCGTGATCGTCGGTGAATCCCTCTGTCGCGAAAAAGGCCAGTTCCTCGTTGCCCATCTCCGGCTCTGCGTAGTACTTTCTCACGCCCACTCCCTCATCCGAATAGTAGATATAGCCCAGCTCCGCATCCACGGCGATGGCTTCGATCTCCTTCTTGCCGGAGTAGTTGCCAAACTTCCTGACGAGATTCAGGGCGATCCCCTTTTCCGAACCGATAACTTCGTATTGCCAGAGGTAAGAGCCGTCCGTCGGGCCGTTTTTGCGGCCGGCGATCACATAGGTCTTTCCGGATGCGGGGCTTTTGTAGAGTGCTACGCCCATCAGGTCCTTGTACTCGGGACCTGTCTCGCCCTCGTAGACTTCGATGCCGCCCGGATTGATCTCGGTCATGTCCGGGAGGGAGAAAAAGCGCAGCTTGGACGTCAGCCGCTCACCCGTCACGGCAAAGTCTGTTGTTTTGCTGCCAAGGGGCAGTCCATAGGCGATGTCGACATTATTCGGACGCTGGATTCCCTTGCGTACGAGCGAGTCGATGATGTTTCCCTTGAGGTCAAAGACATAGAGCCCACCCAGCGAGTCCTTGTCTGTGCCCACGATGAGGCTTTGCGCCGGATCCGCAGGATTGATCCAAATGGCCGGATCGTCCGAGTCATGATCCAGGGTGCCGGTCACATAGAGTGGCTTGATTTTCTCGTCCAGGATAGTGACCTCACTGACCGTTTCCTCTTTTGGGGAGGAGCAGGCAAAGCCCGCCATCAGTCCGGCGCATCCCAGAAACCAGGTGATTTTTTGTTGCATAATGGTTTGGTTAAAAACTGATGCAATGATAGACCGGAGCATCCCCCAGGGCTAGAATATGGCGTTAGCAATTGGGCAACAAGCGGGTTTCGGGGCGTTAACAAAACGAAAACAAAAAAACCCAAACCGATTTCATCATCCTGTTTATCAATTACTTACAATGTGTTAAAAAGGAGTTAACAAATTGTGACTCATATACACAGGATGTAATTCTGGAGACTTTCGCCTTTTGCCAAACCCAGTTTCTTTCGCAGTCGATATCGGGAAATCCGCAGACTTTCCTGAGAAATCCCCAGTGTGGAAGCGATCTCCTTTGAGCTTAGATTCATCCGGATCAGACTGGCAAGTTTCACCTCCGCGGGAGAGAGTTCCTTTTCGCCTTTGTTGATCGATTTGAAAAAATCCTGATGCACCTTTTCGAAGCTGCTTTTGAAATCCTCCCAGTCTGCGTCCTGGACAAAATTGTAATCGATCTGCTTGATCAGATTCCGGATTCGCTTCTTCTGGTCTTTGGCCTCCTCGTCCAGCGTCTTCTTGAGCTTTTCGCGGATCTTCTCGAGCATCTGGTTTTTCTCCAGCAGGTGCACCGTCTGCGCGGTCAGGGCCTTGGAATGCGAGTCCACCTCAACGGCCATGCGGGCTTCCAGCAAATTGATGTTTTCCTTTTCGGTGGCGATCAGCCGCTCCTTGATCTGGAGTAGCTTGTCCTGCTGCTCCAGAAGCGCCTTTCCACTCCGGATCTTCAGCTTTTGCCGGTTGAAAATCAAGAGCCCAAGTCCTACCAGCAGTAGGACCAAAGACAGTAACATCACCCGAAATATGGACTGAAAATCCGCCTCGCGCTCCAGCTGCCGAATCTGAGCAGTCTGCTGATGCAGGCGGTATTGAATCTCCTGCACGGAAGTCTGTCGGGCCGTCTCCTGTGAGAAAATCTCCTCATCCAGTTGTCTGGCCTCCTCCAATATCTGATACGCCCGATCCCAGTTTCCCATCAGCGCGTGGGATTTCGATAGATCAACCAGTGCGCTTTGTTGCTGGAAGAGACTGCCGAGGCTTAGGCTGATCTGTCTGGCCTTTTCACTCAATTCGAGCGCTGCAGGATAATTCCCCGTCTTCCGCTCCACGTCGCCCAGATTGTTGTAGTTGCCGGGCAGGTGCGTGCTATCGCGGAGTGCGAGATGCAGTTCCAAAGCCTGGGAAAAGTAAAGCCTTGAAGAGTCGTACTGCTCCAGATCCTCGTAGATGCTTCCCAGATTTTCGAGGATAAAAGCCGCCGTATAGCTTGGACGCAGATCTTGCACCTGTCCCAGCGCCTGCTTTTGAAACTGGATCGCCTGCGCATAGTCTCCCTGCTTTTCATACATCGTCCCGATAAAGCCCCTCGTCTTGGCGATCTGCTCCTGATCTCCCGCTTCCAGAAAAATATCCAAGGCCAGCCGATGCCGCTCCAACGCCGCCTGCACACCTTTGATCTTGTAGAAAAGTTCTCCGAGGTAATTGTGATTTTTACCCAAGCAAGGACTACAGCCGCTGTTTTTCAACAATTCCTCCGCTTCGTACAGCGTGACGTTGGCCTCTTGAAACATACCAAAATCCATCAGAAGCCTGCCACGAAGCGACTGGATTCTTCCGAATTCCAGCGGACTGAGGTCAGCCGAATTCTCGACTGCAGAGGTGAGTTCCTCGAAGGTACGAAGGGGATTTTGGAGTGCCGCTTTTTCGTATTCCTCCCAATCCTGGGAGACGGAAAGCTGCCCGAAAAAGCTCAGAAAAAGGAAATGAAGCTGAAATAGAAGCGGATTTGTCATAACCCACAAATTGCCAAGCAGAGATGAACTGGCCGTTAAGCGGATGTTATGATTGAAGGGTTGTGAGGATAAATTAGCTGATCGGGATTTGTAACTCCGATGCCCTAGCTTAGGATTTGTAATCCGAATCACGCCCAACTCTGATGGGAAATCCCAATCCAAAAAACCCGAAAAACGAAATAATTTTTCTTCCCTCCCCTGTTTCTCTTGCCGGACCATGAACTAAAACATATCTTCACTCAGATTCAAGGGGAAAAATTTTGGGATTATCTCTAAGGCAATAGTTCGTGAAGGGGCTTATGCTCTAGCAAATCAGGTAGGAAGAGATCAAAAAGGTATGGGTATGAACAAGTTAGCACTCAGCTTAAAAAACGACACAACCGACAATAAACGAACAGTAAAAAGGACAGACAAAATGCCATTCCTTCGCAAAATAAAAAGAGCTGCAATGCCACCCACAAGCCGACACAAATTGCAGCACATTTTATTTTGCCCAACCGCACCCAAGCCCACCCACCACCCTGACAAGCGGACAGTGATTTAACAGGTAAGCGGACTTTAAAATATTAACTTTGAGACTTTATAAATTATATGGGACGTTCGACAGTACATTACGCAGACAATAAAACAAACAATGCTTTAAAAAAGCTACATAACAAATTACGACCTGCTGGTACGCCTGTTCAACGAGTTGAATACATTATTGAACTTTTATTGCTGCGGATTTTTGAAACCAAAATCAAACAAGACGAAGAATTTAAACCGCTTCGCAAACTCTTTTCGGCTGAGTACAAATGGAAAAATCCTAAAAAGGGTGCTGATGCATTCGAAGAAACAAACGAAAACCGTTTGTTCTCTTATTTGCCGACCGTTTCAAACGACCAAATTTTATCTGAACTCAACGACAACTTTTTTCCTTTCTATTCAAGCATTTTGCACAGTGCAAGACAAGTCTTTGAAGGAAACCTTCCGCAGAAAGTACAAGACCAATTGGTTTTGATAGAAGAAGTTTTCAGTAATTCCAATTTCACCAACAACGTAAACAGCGGAAACCTTGGCGAAGTAATCAGCATTGTTGCCAACGACATTGAAGAAGCAAGACTATTGAAAACCGACCTTTTGGGCGATGCCATTGAATCGGCTTTGAGTGAAACAGGTGGAACAAAAGATGTTGGACTATTCCGCACACCCGACCACATTCGACAATTTATGACGGCTATGATTGAGCCGACTTTTGACGACATAATTTTTGACCCTGCTTGCGGTACGGGTGGTTTCTTGTTTGACGCTTTTGAATTTGTAATGCGAAGAGTTGACCCCGACCGTGAATGGCCGGGCGAAAAAGCTCATTCCGAATTATCGGCTTGGTTTGACGAATATTTTAAGTTCAATCAATTAGATTTTCCAAGCATTGAACAAACCACACAGTTTTACAGAACTGGTGTAACAGGTATTGAATATTTGGGAATGATTCGCAAAATGGCGGCTATCAACTTTTATGTTCGCGGCTTAAACCCTGCCAACATTGAGCAAGGCGACAGTTTGGCGAAATACAGACCCGTAACCGACCACGAAAGTAAATCGGTTATTTTGGCTAATCCGCCTTTTGGCGCACAACGTGACCAAGAGAGTTATCCTGATGTTTGGGGCGAATATTCCAAAGAATCGGAAACCACTATTTTGTTTGTGAAACTGATGTTTGAGCAACTAAAAGCAGGTGGAATATGTGCAGTAGTTGTTTCAGAAGGTTTTCATACTTGGGAACAGTTTAGTGCAAAGGCTTTGCGTAAAATGCTTTTGGACGAAGCACAATTGAAAGCAGTTATTTCTCTTCCACAAGGTTTGTTTGTAAGCAAAAGCGGACAAGGCCCAAAAACTTCTATTCTCATTTTTGAAAAAGGCGGAAAAACCGACTGGACTTGGTTTTACAAAATAACCAACGATGGTTACACTATGGGAACCAACCGCAAAGAGCAAAAAGGAAATCAACTCATTCAATGTTTAACGCTTTGGCACGAATATGTAAAACACGGCAAGCAACCGCCCGAAACAAAAAATCAATTTTGTATTCCTGCCGAATGGATTAAAACACTTGACCCACGCGTAAAAGAGAAAATCCGCACGGAAACCCGTGCCGATATGGAAGCCAAAGGCAAAATAGAACGGGAGAAAAAAGAAGCCGACCTTGACAAAAAGATAAAAGCCAAAAAAGCTACGGAAGCCGTCAAGTCAATGGAACTGAAAACCTTTGACCAAATGCTGGAAAACCGCATACAAAACGAAATTGCCAAACGCATTGACAAGGCACACAACTATTCGTTTAACCTTGCCAATTACAAAAGCACCATTAGCGACAGCCAAATTGCGGAATGGACAGAAGCACTCAAACACATTCAGCCAAACGGTGCAACTACTTTGGAAGATGTTTATAAAAAACTGAATAACGGCAAACCCGAAAACATTTTACCCTATCTCGTAAAACTAAACCCTACCAATGCACTGGAAGCCGACATTGCCCGAGAATATGTAAGCAATTTGGACAACAACCTTATTGCAAAACATAAAGAGTTGAATGTAATTAAAGAAATTTTGAAAAGCGGTGCAAAATATCCAATGGTTAAATTGAAAGACTATTTGATATTGAATGAAAACAAAATAAAGCCCAACAAAAACCCTGATGTAAATTACAAAGTGCTTGGCGTAAGCAATGAAATTGGCATTTTCCTTAATGAAAAACTACAAGCCGAAGAAACCAACCAAAGCTATTTTGTAGTGGCTAAAAATGAATTTTGCTACAACCCATACAGAATAAATGTGGGTAGCATTGGATTAAACACCAACGATTACGACAACCAAATAATAAGCGGTGCATACATTGTTTTTGCTTGCAAGGAAGATGAACTAAACCCAAAATATTTAGATGCCCTATTTGAAAGTAAAGGCTTTTTGGATTATGTAAACGACAAAGCCAATGGTGGAGTGCGTATGAACTTTAAGTTTGAAGATATGGAAGACTGGGAAATCCCCTTGCCTTCTCTTGACGAACAAAACGCCATTGTTTCTCAAATTGAAAAGCAAAAAGCGATAATTGAAGGGGCGGAGAAAATTTTTTCTAACTGGAGTATTGATATTTCCGAATATATCTTAAATGCCAATTTGCAACCTATTGGAAATGCCATATTAGAAACAAAAAATGGATGGTCTCCGGTATGTAAAGGAGGTAATCAAGCTATATTATCTCTTAGTTGTTTACAAAATGGCACTATTGATTTTAGCAAAGCAAAATATACGGATGAGACAAGACCTGATATTGGCAAATTCTACGTAAAAAAAGGTGATTTTTTCTACAGTAGGGGTAACACAAAAGAATTAGTTGCTTTGGCTGCAATTGCAATTGAGGAATCAAAGGAAGTTGGGTTTCCAGATCTATTAACAAGAGTAGAATTTAATGAAGTAATGATACTACCAGAATTTGCCGTCTTATGCTTTAATTCAAAGTTAGGAAGAGACTACTTTGGCAATGTCCCTGAAGGAGCCTCGCCTTCAATGGTAAAAGTTTCACAAGGCTATATGATGGATTTTAAAGTTCCGTTTTTAGGTGATATTCCTATTCAACGTAAAGTTATTTCTGAATTAAGAGCTAAAACGCAAATTATTGAAGGCTTACGCAAAATGAAAACTGAAGCCCAAATGAAAATCAACCAAATATTGGCAGATGTTTGGGGTGTTGAATTTGGTGAACCTAAAAAAGAATTAGTAGAAGATGAGCAAGAAAATTAACGAAGCCACTTCTACCGATTTACCAATCATACAACGGTTAGTAAATGAATACGGCTGGAAAGTTGGTGATACTTTATTGTATCAGCCTATTTATGATATTTCAGAAAACCTGAAAAAGGATTACGGCAATCTTAAAAACATTCGGCCCGATATTGTTTTGCAAGATTTGAACGGTGAAGTTATAGCCGTTATAGAAAACAATCTGGACAAGGAAAATAAAGACTTGTTGAAATTGCGTACTGTAGTTACGCATTTACTCAAACCCCGTTTTCTGTATGCTTGCAGTGCCGAACGCATTTTGTTTTACGACAATGCTTGGAAAGGCTTAGACGCAGGAGAGTTTAAGCAAATAACTAACTTTATGAGCTTGGAAGAAATGAAGCTCAAAATTGAGCAACAGAAAAAAATTGCTTCCAACAAAGAAATTACCATTGATACCACCATTGCAGGCGGTTTTGACCCAAGCATTGGAAAAGAACGCTATTACCAATTGCAATGTATTCGCACAATCATAGAAAACTACAAAGCAGGCAAACAAAAAATGCTTATCCATATGGCAACAGGTTTGGGCAAAACCCGAACAGCCGTAGCCTTGGTAAAAGCATTATTGGGAAGCGGTTTGTGCAAACGCATTTTGTTTGTGGTGGACAGAAGAATGTTAGCCAAACAATCGGTTGATGATGGTTTCGCTTTAATCAGCCGAGAACATACCAGCAGTTGGATAACCACTTCAAATTTCAGAGCAAGAAAACACGCCAGCATTCACGTAGTAGTAATTGACACCTTAGAACTAATCCACAGCGATTTACCTTCCAACTTTTACGATTTAATCATTGTGGACGAGTGCCACAGAAGCATAAACGTAAACAGAAAACTAATCTTTGACCATTTTCTTTGCCCGAGAGTGGGTTTAACCGCCACACCAAGAATAGCCACACCCAAAGAAGGAACAGAAGTGGACGAAGAAGATTTGGCAATCATTGATACTTACAAACTATTTGGTTGCGAAACAGGTGAACCCGATTTTCAATTTGATATGGACAGGGGAATTAGCAAAGGTTTTCTCGCCCCATACAAGCCTATTGAGTTGCTTTCTTCATTGATACAAGAAGCAGAAGAAGACGGAATTTCGTTTGACCACGTTTTAGAACCAAAAGAAAAATACATCATTGCATTAGGTGCAGAAAAGAAACTGAAATTAGAACAACTCAACCGCAAATTCATTTCAGAAGAAAACTGTTTACGCATTGCAGAAGAGCTCAAAAAGAATACGCAATACGGAGAGAAGGTAATTCTGTTTGGCGTTAGTCAGGCACATTGTATTGAGTTAGCAAAAGCTGTAAATAAAGTTTTTGAAAAAGACCTTTCCGAAAAACCGTATTACGCAGAAGCAGTAATTTCAGAAAACAACGAACTAAACGAAACGCTTAAAGCGTGGTTTAAAAAGCCGTATCAAAAACCGTATGTAGTTACTTCGGTGGACATATTAAGCACAGGTGTTGACATTCCTTGCGTTCGTTACATTGCATTTGCAGGACTTACAAAATCGGTTGGCAAATACATTCAAATGGTTGGTCGTGGCACACGCCTTGACCCAAAAACAGGCAAATTCAGTTTTACCGTTTTAGACTTTGTTGGTTTGTGCAGACGAATGGAAGACAACGGAAAAGGTACGCTAAAAGAAAACAAGAAAGTTGTAAAACCAGGCGACCAAAAACCAAAAGTACCAGGAACACCACAACCCAAAGGCGACTATTTTCTCATTGACAATCCCGACCCTGCTCATTTAATTCAGCGAGTAGAAATTCACGGAGATTCAATTATCGTTAAAGACAATATTCCTATTGAAGAAGCCAAACGGATATTTGAAGAAGAATTGAAGAAAACACAAGAACCTGTAATGGCAGACTTGAAAACAAAAGCCGAACAAGCCGACTATCAGCCAACAGATGAAGAAATGGCTAAACTGCTTGACTGGTTAAGCAAACCCAACACCTTTTTGGACGAAGGACATTTACAAAAAATGTATGACTTCCCCGAAGGTTCGGCTTGGGACTTTTTACTTCACGCCTTAGGTAAAAAGAAAATCCCTACACCAAAAGAACGTATCGAGAAAAACTATCTTTCCTACATACATACTTACGACTTTACAGACGAACAAATAGTTGTGCTGAAAAAAATCAAAGACATTTTTGCTTCCAACCTCGCTTCCAAACGTAGCATTGACGAAAAAGACATTTTTGGAAACCCGATTTACGAAAGACTAATCGGCTCGTATGACGACATAAATAAAAAATTTGACGGGAAATTTAACTTAGTAATTAACGACTTAAAACAAACATTTGGTAACAGACTAAACGCATAGCCAACGCTATTGATGGCACATTTGCAAAACCGCACAAGCCCACGCTAAAACCAAGTTTTGCAAAAGAGCCACCAAGCCAACGCACCAAGACAGACCGAAATGAACGGACAAATTACATACTGAGAAAAAGGGCGAACAGCCAATTGAGTAGACGGCCTCGCCAACTGTTAAGTTAGCGAGGTGCGACTACGCCGCTAGGGCACTCAGTCCTCCACCACTCCCGAAAGCTTTCAGCTCTTTTAAATTGGCAATTCCAAAGCTCTACCCTAGGGTTTGTAATACTATGTTTACCCCTGAGCCCAGTGAATATAGTCCGAGGACACAGGTTCTAATCCGGTTTTACGCATCAGCGAAGCCAATTGGCCCCGGTGATAGGTGGCATGGTTGACGATATGAATCAGGATGTCTGAGGCCTTTTTTTCAAAGGCTGCCCCGGAAAAGCTATGGAAAGAAATCTTAGAATCCAGGTCAGTTGTCTCTAAGATCTCCAAGGTCTTCGCGTATAAAGCCTCGTTTCGGGAATGAAAACTTTCAATGGGAAAATCCTCCCAGGGATTTTTCAAGGTGATATTTCCTTCAATCCGCTCGATCCAGATCTGATGGGCATTGATCAGGTGAGTTGCCAGACGGATGATTTCCTGATCCATTTGATAGTCATAGGACTGAAACCTGGCACCCAGCAATTGATTGATCTGGTGATTGTACTCGAAAAAGCGTTGTAAAAACTCCTTCATGGCTTCGGGGATTAAAAGGAAAAAATACTTCTGTTTGCCAAATCAACGAGTATTTTCCCAATTCTGGTAGAAATTCATTCCCCACTTTTTTCAACTTTGGAAGGCTCCAATTTTTGAATGAGTAATTCCATCTCTCCAATTCAGGATCTAGTTTCCCTTTTGCCCAATCTTTGCGATTTCTGCACCTCTGCGGTCGAAAGATCAAGGTTGTCGAGCTTGTCGAGACACAAAATCTTATAAAACTCTCCCAAAATCCTGTAAGACTTTTCTGTCGCTTCGGTGTCAATTTTGTATCATCAATCCGCAAGCATGGAAGCAGCAAACACAAATACCGCACAAAACACCGGCAAAACCCAGAAGGAAACCTTTCCGGTCACGGGCATGACCTGTGCTGCCTGCGCCTCCAGCGTGGAGACTATCCTGCAATACACCGATGGGGTCAAGTCCGCCGCCGTGAACTTTGCCACCAATACCGTCCAGGTCGAATACGACGACAGCACCTCGCCTGGACAGCTCAATGCAGCCCTGACCGACATCGGCTACGGCCTGGTGCTGGGCTCCAAAGACGTGCAGGCAACCGTACAGGAAGAGCAGGAGAAGAAATACCAAGCCGTCAAAAAGCAGACAATCGGAGCGGCATTGCTGACTTTGCCGGTCTTTATCCTCGGGATGTTTTTTATGGAATGGGAGCCCGGAAAGTGGATCAGCCTGGCGCTGGCTATCCCGGTTCTCTTCTTTTTCGGCCGGCATTTTTATGTCAATGGCTGGAAGCAAGCCCGACATGGCAAGGCCAACATGGACACGCTCGTTGCCCTGAGTACCGGCATCGCCTTTATCTTCTCGGTGTTCAACACGCTGTTTCCGGAGTTTTGGCACAGCTGGGGTATCCATCCGCATGTCTACTATGAGGCCGCTACGGTGATTATTGTCTTTATCTCCTTCGGAAAGTTGCTCGAAGAGCGGGCCAAATCCAGCACCGGAACCGCTTTGCGCAAGCTCATGGGACTCCAGGCGAAAACCTTGACCTTGATTCAGGATGGAAAAGAAGTGCCAACCCAGATCGGGGAAGTCGTTCCCGGCAACCGCATCCTGATCAAGCCCGGAGAAAAGATTCCCGTGGACGGAAAAGTGCTCGAAGGAAATTCTTTCATCGACGAAAGCATGATTTCGGGCGAACCCGTTCCTGTCGAAAAGAAAGACGGCGACGCAGTCTTTGCCGGAACGATCAACCAGAAAGGAAGTCTTCAGATCGAAGCCGAAAAAGTGGGGGCCTCTACCCTGCTCTCCCAGATCATCCAGCGCGTGCAGGAAGCACAGGGCAGCAAGGCTCCCGTGCAGAAGTTGGTCGACAAGATCGCGGGAATATTTGTGCCCGTGGTCATCGGAATCGCGTTGTTGACGTTTGGGGTTTGGATGGTCTTTGGGGGCGAAAATGCATTTTCACATGCCTTGTTGGCATCGGTTTCCGTCTTGGTCATCGCCTGCCCCTGCGCCCTCGGTCTGGCCACGCCGACGGCCATCATGGTGGGTGTGGGCAAAGGAGCCGAAAACCAGATCCTGATCCGCGATGCGGAAAGTCTCGAACTCGGCCATCAGGTTAATGCCATTATCCTGGATAAGACGGGGACGATTACCGAAGGGAAACCGACGGTCGCTAATTATCAGTCAACAGTCCACGGTCAACAGACCACCGAACTGGGGTCGAGTTCCGCTGTCGACGGTGGTCTGTCGACAGTTGACTACAAATCAATCCTCCTAAGCCTAGAAAACAAGTCCGAGCATCCCCTCGCCGATGCGGTCGTGAAGTATCTGAGAGAAAAGAAGGTGGAAGCCACTACCCTCGACCACTTCGAAAGCATCACGGCAAGGGGCGTAAAGGGCAGCAAGGACGGGGTGTTCTATTTCGTGGGAAACCGAAATCTCCTGGAGGAAAATCGAATCTCTCTTCCCGATGACTTGGTAACAACGGCCAAAGAATGGAGCGAACAGGCCCAGACGGTGATTTGGTTTGCCGATCAGGAGAAAGCCTTGGCCATCTTGGGTATTCAGGATCAGCTTAAACCGAGTTCAAAGTCTGCCATAGCCCAGCTTCAAAAGTCAGGCGTGGAAGTTTACATGCTCACCGGAGACAACCGGCAAACCGCCGCGGCCGTCGCCAAGGAAGTGGGGATATCCGACTTTCGGGCGGAAGTGATGCCTGCCGACAAATCGGAATTTGTCAAGCGCCTGCAGGAAAAAGGCAAAGTCGTCGCCATGGTGGGCGATGGCATCAACGACTCGGAAGCTTTGGCGCAAGCCGATGTGAGCATCGCCATGGGGCACGGTTCGGATATCGCGATGGATGTGGCCAAGATCACCCTGATCACTTCCGATCTGGAAAAGATCCCCCAGGCCTTTCATCTGTCGCATCTGACGGTGAATGGAATCAAGCAAAACCTGTTTTGGGCCTTTATCTACAACCTGATCGGGATTCCCATTGCGGCGGGAGTGCTGTATCCGATCAACGGCTTCCTCCTCGATCCGATGATCGCCGGCGCGGCAATGGCATTCAGCTCGGTGTCGGTGGTGCTGAATAGTCTGAGGTTGAAAACCAGGTCATTGTAAGATTGGAAAATTTGAAAATTGAAAAATTGCAGGTAGAAGAGCACCGTGCCTATTAATTTACGGACCGAATATCCATCCTTATCGGACTGAGCGAAGTCGAAGTCCTCTTAAAAAAGAACATTATGGAATCAAAGAGTAACAAAAATCCCATCGAAGATCCTGAGAATACAGTTTTCTACCACGGCACCAAGGCCGATCTCAAGCCGGGAGATCTGATTTCCCCGGGCTTTAGCTCCAATTATGGTTCGCGAAAAAAGGCGGCTTACGTCTATCTCTCCGCCACTTTGGATGCGGCAACTTGGGGCGCAGAGTTGGCCCTTGGTGAAGGCAAAGGCCGGATCTACGTCGTCGAGCCCACGGGTCCAATCGAAGACGATCCCAACCTGACCGACAAGAAATTTTCCGGAAACCCGACCAAATCCTACCGAACACAGCACCCGATTCGGGTTTCCGGTGAAATCATCGATTGGCAAGGACACAGCCCCGAACAGCTCCAAACCATGAAAGATCACCTGGAACGCCTGAAGGCTCTCGGCATCGAAGCGATTGAGGATTGAAAAAGCGGAAAGACCGGAGACGGAAGAAACGTCCCCGGTCTTGATACTAAAATCTTGATACTAACTACTAAAAAAATGAAAACCCTAAAATTCAAAACCAATATCAATTGTGGCAACTGCCTGGCAAAGGTCACACCCAAGCTCAACGAACAAACAGGCATCGAATCTTGGTCGGTTGACCTTCAGGATCCCGACCGGACCCTGACCGTAGAGACAGCCGATCTCGAACCAGAGGACATCAAGAAGGCTGTGCTCAAGGCAGGTTTTATTGCGAATCCGAAATAAAAATGTGTCATCCCTACGGGATTCGCGGAAAATTGGCGGCAAATGGTTCTACCCAGCTTTTGTGCCTACGGCACCGATCCGCACCATTGCCTATCCTATTTTTAGGATATCAGGAATTGAGCTCAGTCCCGCTAGGGACTAAAATTCGGTAGTTCAGATAACAGCCGACCAATCCAAGTCCCATAGATTTAAAAAATTGGAATACACCTATGCTACCGAGCTGTGGTGCCTATGGCACAGGTCCGCACCATTCTAGCAAATGGTTCTACCCAGCTACGGGATTCGCGGAAAATTGGCGGCAAATGGTTCTACCCAGCTTTTGTACCTACGGCACAGGCCTAATCAACCAATGGGCTGCATGCAAAATCTTCTTGCGCACCAATTGGGTGGCGGTCCCGCTAGGGACTAAAATTCGGTAGCTCAGATAACACCTGACCAATCCAAGTCCCATAGGGACGACACAACTACCGAGCTGTCGTGCCTAGGCACAGTCCTAAGCTACCAATAGGCTGCATGCAAAAACCTCACTTCATACCAATTGGGTGGCCGTCCCGCTAGGGACACAAGCTCGGTAACAACAGAAACATGCATGATTCCATAGTCCCATAGGGACGACAGAATCTCGAAGCCGTTTGAAAAGAAATGTGTCATCCCTACGGGATTTGCAAAATTGGCGGCAAATGGTTCTACCCAGCTTTTGTGCCTACGGCACAGGCCTAATCAACCAATGGGCTGCATGCAATCTTCTTGCACACCAATTTGGTGGCCGTCCCGCTAGGGACCACAGCTCGGTAACAGCAACACCGTGAATCATTCCAACGTCCGCTAGGGACGACACTATTCCGGTTCTTTAAAAATGTACTTTGTCTCAAAATCTACCTCCAGGTTTTCCAACATCCTCCTGTATTCCGGCAAAAATGGCTTTCTCTCATGGTGTACCTTCTGATTTTCAATGTACCGAATTACCTTCGGCACATCTGATTTGGTATAAGAAAAGGCTCCATATCCCTCTTGCCATGCAAATTTGAAGGGGGTCAATCTTTCTTCATTAATCCATTTAGAACTAGACGCCTTCACTTGCTGCATCAAATCACTGAGCGATTGAGTGGGCCGAAAACCGAAAAGTACATGCAAATGATCCGGCATTCCATTTATAGCCAAAACCTTGTGTTGGCAGGCATGAAATATTCCTATCAAATATTCATAAAGCCTTTTCTCCCAAATTGGGTCTATCTGGGCCTTCCGAAATTTGGTTGCTACAACTGCCTGAATATGGATCTGGGTGTAGGTATTTGCCATAGTTAGTTAAAAGTTAGAAAGCCCAAAAAAAACAACTGAATATACCATATTTCATAGTTTTGAACTATCCAAACTTCCAAAGTTAAATTCCGTACATTTATCCCGTTGAAAAAGCTGTTTTCCATATCGCTTGCCATCTTGGTACTCTTCTCCACCATCGGGATGGCGAAGACGACGCATTTCTGCATGGGCGATGCGATGATGAGCTCGATTGGCTTTTCGTCAGCGCATCTGGATTGCGGCATGGAGATGGAAATGGCCCACGAAGAGAATGGCCCTGACTTCGAAAAAGACCCCAACTCCTGCTGCAAAAACACATCTGAACGCCTAAGCGTGGACGATGATTTCCAGCTGAAAAAACAGCAAATCTCCCTCGACCTGCAATTTGCAGTGGCATTGGTCCAGGTTTTCTTTTACCCTCTGGTGCTCAGCGATACCGAGGAGCCCAAGTTCACACACTACATTACTCCCCCTCTCCATCGGGACTACCCGGTACTTTTTGAGAGCTTCTTGATCTAAATCCTAGGTAGTCGGTCCAGCACCGGCATGCACTTGAGCCTGATCCAAATGGATTCGGTATCCATTTCCTGCATTAACCTAAGATTTATGCTTAATCGAATCATCAAGTATTTTCTTGAAAACAAACTCGTGACGGTACTTTTCCTGCTGCTGATCATCGGCTGGGGAATTGTCACCGCTCCTTTTGACTGGAAAGTAGGCTTTCTCCCAAGAGATCCTGTGCCGGTCGACGCCATCCCGGATATCGGGGAAAACCAGCAAATCGTCTTTACCGAATGGATGGGTCGATCTCCCCAAGATGTCGAGGACCAGATCACCTACCCGCTGACCACCTCGCTCCTCGGACTTCCCGGAGTGAAAAGCGTGCGGTCCAGCTCAGCCTTTGGCTTTTCCAGCATCTACATCATCTTCGACGAGGACACCGAATTCTACTGGAGTCGGTCCCGGGTTTTGGAGAAGCTCAACTCCCTACCTGCCGGACTTTTGCCGGAAGGCGTGCAACCCAAACTCGGCCCAGACGCCACCGCTTTGGGGCAAGTCTATTGGTACACGCTCGAAGGCCGGGATGAAAATGGCAATCCGACCGGAGGCTGGGATCTCCACGAATTACGGACTGTCCAAGACTACTACGTGCGCTATGCCCTGACCGCTGTCGAAGGCGTGGCCGAGGTGGCATCCGTGGGTGGCTATGTCAAAGAATACCAAGTCGATGTAGATCCGGCGGCACTCAAAGCCCACGGAGTGACGCTGATGGACGTGATGGAAGCCGTCCGAAAATCCAACTTGGACGTCTCCGCCAACACGATCGAAGTCAACCGCGTGGATTATTTCATCCGTGGACTGGGCTATGTCGAGGAATTGTCAGACTTGGACAAGGCAGTGGTCAAGGTCACCGACAATGTGCCGATCCGGATCCAGGACGTCGCCCGGGTAAACATCGGCCCTCAGCCCCGAAACATGTCCGGCATTCTGGATAAGAGCGGCGCCGAAGCGGTCGGCGGCGTGGTCATCGCCCGATACGGAGACAATCCCCTCCAAGTAATTGAAAGCGTAAAAGCCGAGATCGAGCTGCTTTCTCAAGGTCTTCCCACCAAAACCTTGGCCGATGGCACGGTTTCCAAAGTCACCTTGGTGCCCTTTTACGACCGAACCGGCTTGATTTACGAGACTTTGGGAACGCTGTACGAAGCGATCAGCCTGCAGATTTTAGTGACGATCCTGGTCATCATCGTGATGGTCTATAACCTCCGGGCTTCGCTTCTCATCTCGGCCTTGCTGCCCCTGGCCGTGCTGATGTGCTTCATCTTTATGAAATACTTCGGTGTGGACGCCAACATTGTGGCCCTTTCCGGGATCGCAATTGCCATTGGGACGATGGTCGATCTGGGGATTATCCTCAATGAAAATATCCTCAGACATCTGGAATCTGCCCCTGCCGGCCAGTCCAAACTCAAAACCGTCTATCTGGCCGCTGCCGAAGTATCCGGAGCAATCGTGACGGCTGTCAGCACTACGATTGTCAGCTTTCTTCCGGTGTTCACCCTGCAGGCTGCCGAGGGAAAACTCTTTGGCCCCTTGGCTTATACCAAAACCTTTGCGCTGATCTCTGCGGTGATCTTCACCCTCCTGATCATGCCAGCCTTCTCGCATTGGATCTTTTCACTCCGCGCTTTCAAGTCCAAAAATGCAAAGTTCCTCAACTACCTGCTGATGGCTTTGGGCATCCTGCTCGCGCTTACGACATGGATGTGGGGCGGTCTTTTGCTCTTTGGATACGGGCTGATCCATACGGCGGCTTTTCATCTTCCGGAGAAAGTCGAAAAGCGCAAAAGCTTCCTTATCATCGCTGTAACCCTTCTTTTTGTCACTTGGCTCCTGACCGTGCAATGGATGCCGCTGGGCGTATCTGTCAGCCACTTCACCAATTTCTTATTTATCGCATTGCTCCTGGGAGTAGTCTTGGGAGGATTTGCCGGATTTATCCGCATCTATCCAAAACTCCTGATGTGGTGCCTTGCCAACAAGGGCAAGTTCATCCTTTTCCCCCTGCTCGTGCTTTTCTTGGGAGCCAGCGTCTGGTTGGGATTCTCGAAGGTCTTTGGCATTTTCCCGAGGACTTTCGATGTGGTCGGAGTCAATATCCGCACAAGCAGCTTGTGGTCCGGACTCAGTCATTCTTTTCCCGGTATGGGAAAGGAATTTATGCCCTCGCTCAATGAAGGCTCCTTCCTGCTGATGCCGACCACCATGCCGCATGCAGGAGTGCAGGAAAACAAGGAAGTGCTTCAGCAACTGGACATGCTGGTGACAGCGATTCCCGAAGTGGATTTGGTCGTGGGAAAAGCCGGCCGAGCCGAAACGGCCATCGACCCCGCCCCGATCAACATGTTTGAAAACACCATCAATTACAAAAGCGAATACGCCATGGATATACATGGTAAGCGGCTTCGATTCAAAGTGAGGGATGGCAAGTACGAGCTGAAAGACGGTGCTCTCTTTGACCCGGAAACTATGACTCCCAATCAGATTCAAATCCAGGATTTGGTCGCGGATGAGGATGGGGAATACTTCCGCCAATGGAGGAAGCACATCCGATCTCCGGATGATATCTGGGAGGAAATCGTCGGGGTGATCCAGATTCCGGGAGTGACCTCCTCGCCGAAGCTTCAGCCGATCGAAACCCGCTTGGTCATGCTCCAAACCGGCATGCGGGCCCCCATGGGGATCAAAGTTTACGGACCTGATCTTCAAAGTATTGAAAGCTTCGGCTTAGAGTTGGAAAAGTACCTCAAGGAGGTTCCTTCTGTGAAAAAAGAAGCGGTGTTCGCAGACCGGATTGTAGGAAAACCCTACCTCGAACTGGACATCAACCGGGATGAAATATCCCGCTACGGGATGAACGTGATGGATGTGCAGGACTTCATCGAGACGGCCATCGGCGGGATGAAACTCAGCACCACCGTTGAAGGACGCGAGCGCTTCCCTATTCGGGTTCGCTATGCCCGTGAATTCCGGGACGATCCGGATGCCATCGAAAATCTCCAGATTCCCACGCCTTTGGGAAATTACATTCCCCTGAGTCAGGTCGTCACGATCTCCTACAGGCGGGGGCCGGATATGATTCGGGGTGAAAACAGTTTCCTGGTAGGCTATGTCCTCTTGGACAAGATGGATGGATTCGCCGAGGTGACGGTGGTCGAGCAGGCGCAAAAATACCTGCAGGAAAAGATTGACTCCGGGGAGTTGAAAGTACCCAACGGTGTGCGCTACGCCTTTTCCGGTTCCTACGAAAATCAGGTTCGGGCGGAGAAAAGGCTGGGAATCGTCGTTCCACTCTGTCTGATCGTCATCTTCCTGATCTTGTATTTCCAGTTTCGGGCGGTGTCCACTTCCCTCTTTGTCTTCTCAGGCATCGCGATGGCCTTTTCCGGCGCATTCCTGATGCTGTGGTTGTACGGTCAGGACTGGTTTATGGACTTCTCGCTCTTTGGCAGCAACCTGCGCGAACTGTTCCAGATGAAGACCTACAATCTCAGCGTGGCCGTCTGGGTGGGATTTATCGCACTCTTTGGCATCGCCACAGATGACGGGGTCGTGGTTGCCTCCTATCTGGATCAGAGCTTCAAAGAAAACAAGCCCGACTCCGTCCAAGCAATCCGGCAGTCGGTATTGGAGGCAGGAAAGAGACGGGTGCTGCCTTGCATGATGACCACGGCGACCACGCTCTTGGCTTTGGTGCCGGTGCTCACGGCTACAGGTCGGGGATCGGATATCATGATTCCTATGGCGATTCCTTCGGTTGGAGGAATGGTCCTGGAGATCACCACCGTATTTCTGGTGCCTACCCTCTACTGCTGGTGGGCTGAGAGAAAACTGAAAAACAATTCTGAGGCTTTCGCCGAGGACTTAAAAACATCCGAAAATGGAAACTAGACATTCAAAACTTCGAGGGGCCAATTCCCCCTCCCGATGGCTATCGGGATTAAGGGGGCTAGGGGGATTTTTCCTATTCATGGTTAGCCTCTCCCTACATTCACAAACTCTGGATGATTATCTAATTATTGCTGCGGAAAACAATCCGGGATTGAAAGCCGCCTATGCCCGGTACGAAGCGACTCTAGAAAGGACAAAGCAACCTGGACTCCCAGATCCGGAACTTCAGGTCGGCTTTTTCTTCAAGCCTATGGAGCGATACATGGGAAACCAACAGGCCGACATCCAGCTGATGCAGATGTTTCCTTGGTTTGGCACAATCGGAACCCAAAAAGAGGAGGCCAATCAGATGGCATTGGCGCAATATCAGCTTTTCCTGGAGGAAAAAAACCAACTAATGTACCTCGTCAAATCGACCTGGTACGAGATGATCCGACTCAACAAAGAAATCAGCATCGTCCGCGAAAATCTGGAATTTCTCCAAAAGCATGAGGAACTGGCTTTGATCCGATATCAAGTGGCAAGCGGAGGCTCGGCGGGATCCGCTTCTTCCGGATCGGCAGGAATGCCCAGCGCAAAGTCCAGCAGCGCCGCCTCCGGTATGAACGGGATGGATGATGGCGCTGCCAAACCTTCCTCAACCGGAACGAATCCAGGAATGTCTTCCTCGTCCATGGGTGGATCCAGCTCGACCATGAGCGACATCCTTCAGCTTCGCATCGAGAAAAAGGGCCTTGAAAACACCCTGGCCCAGCTTGAAGCGGACTTGGAGCCCCAGCAGATCAAATTCAACAAGCTGCTCAACCGGGAAATCCGCGAGGGGATCGCCCTTACCAAGGTTTTCTCCCCGATCCAATTGGAAGCGGACAAACTCATCTTGCTGGATAGCATCAAAGCAAACAATCCCATGCTTGCCATGCTCGATGCAGAGATGACTGCCTATGAGCAGCAGGCCAAGATGGCCCGCCAGGACGGCAGGCCGATGCTGGGAGCCGGAGTCAACTACATGCCCTTCACCGCCAGGCAGGAAAGCGGCATGTCGATGGGCGGCCAAGACATGGTGATGCCGATGGTGAGCATGACGCTGCCGATCTATCGGAAAAAGGTCAACGCCCGCATCAAGGAAGCCGAATTGCTACGCGATGCCACGATGCTGGATCGCCAAAAAACCGAAAACCTGCTCGCCATGGAATGGGCCAACGCCTTCCGTGACTGGGAGGATGCCAACCGGAAACTTGCTCTCTATTCCGAGCAGATCGAGCTCACAGAGCAAAATCTGGAACTGCTGGCAACCTCCTATACCGCCGGACAAGTGGGTATGGAAAAAGTCCTCGACGCCCATCATCAGCTCCACACCTTTCAGCTTAGCCGCATCAACGCAATCAACAAACAATACCAAAGCTTGCTGATGCTTGAAAAATTGACTGCCTCTACCCTTCCCATAGACCAAGACACGCTATGAAAAAGCTATTTGAAAATAAAACTCTTCTGATCCTCATTACCCTCCTCATCGGCGGATTGCTGGGGTGGATGCTCAAGCCAAGCGCTAACTCCGAGAGCCACGATCATGCATTGGAAGCCGGTGAAGACGGACTTTGGACCTGCTCCATGCATCCGCAGGTCAGACTGGAGGAGCCGGGCGATTGCCCCATTTGTGGGATGGATTTGATCCCGGCCGATTCCAAAACCAGCAACTCCACCAATCCGCTCGCTTATGAGATGACACCGGAAGCCATCGCTTTGGCACAGATCCAAACCAGCACCATCGGCGGAATCAACGAGTCTGAAGAACTTTTCCTTACGGGAAAGATCCAAGCCGATGAACGCGAAAATGCCTCCGTCACCGCCAAATTCCCGGGAAGGATCGAAAAGCTCTTCGTCACCTTTACCGGCGAACAGGTAAAGGCCGGACAAAAACTTGCGACGATCTACTCGCCCGATTTGCTTGCCGCTCAGAGTGAACTGCTGCAGGCGGCCAAAAGCAAAAACAGCTTTCCTGAACTCTATGAGGCAGCCAAAGAAAAGCTCCGACTTTGGAAGCTGACCGAAAGTCAGATCTCCGAGATCGAGCAAGGCGGCAAAGTTCGGGATCAAATCGATGTCCTTGCCGGCCAATCCGGTGTGGTGAGTCAGCGCAATATTGCCGTAGGCGACTATGTCACTACCGGTCAGGTGCTATTCAACGTCGTCAATCTGGACAAGCTTTGGGTGCTGCTCGATGCCTATGAAGCGGATTTGCCTGCTTTGGGCATGGGAAATGAGATTGCCTTCTCTGTGGCTGGCTTGGCTGGCGAGACCTTTAAGGCCAAGGTTTCCTTCATCGATCCCTTGCTCGACTCCGATACGCGATCATCGGCAGTTCGGGCCGAGATCAACAATCCCGGTCAAAAACTCAAACCGGGGATGTTTGTGACGGCGAGGGTGAAAACGAAGGGGAAAGCCAATCCCTCGGGAATTTCCGTTCCCCGCACGGCGGTCCTATGGTCCGGCAAGAGATCGGTGGTTTATGTCAAAGTTCAGGATGCGGCCATGCCCGCCTTCGAGATGCGGGAGGTTACGCTCGGCGGAAGGATGGGTGAAAACTACGCCATCGAGTCGGGCCTAGTGGTCGGTGAGGAGATCGTCACCAACGGCGTCTTTGCGATCGATGCATCGGCACAGCTTTCCGGCCAGTACAGCATGATGAAGCGGCCCGAAAGCAAGACCATGGAGGTTTCGGAGGAATTCAAATCCCAGATCACCCAAGTAGCCGATGCCTATTTCGCAGTGAAAAACGCACTCGTGGAAGACGATCTGGAAGGGACAAAAAAGAAGGTAAGCTCCTTCTCCCAAAGCCTCTCCCAAGTGGATATGTCCCTGGTGAAAGATCAGGCTCATGAGTCTTGGATGACGCAACTGGCGGGAATGAAAGAAGCGGGCCAAAAGATCAGCGCTGCCCCCAATCTGGAAGAAGCCAAAAAGCATTTTTCCATGCTTTCCTTTCATATCCTGGAGATGACAGAGACCTTTGGCATCAACAAGGAGGCCGTTTACAAAGACTACTGTCCGATGGCATTTGGAGATCAGGGAGCTTATTGGCTTTCGGAGAAAAAAGACATCACCAACCCGTATTTTGGCACCTCCATGCTGAGCTGTGGGGAAGTCAAGCAAACTTATCTCAAAGGCCAGCCCATGATGAATCTATCCGGCTCCACACCTGCCTCAGCAACCGTTCATAAGCATTAATCTGAAATAACCGGGGTCTTTGTCTCTGGGATCTGCCGGAACTCAGACCCTCGGCGCAGAAAAAATCCAAATCAAAAAATAAACAAAACCTAAATACAACAACAATGAAAAAGTCCCTAATCTTCGCCCTTGCCCTTTCTGCAGTCCTTTTCTCCTGCGGAGGAAAAACAGACTCCCACGAAGGCCATGACATGGATCACGCCACAGGGCAGGAATCCGAAACTCCCGCCACCACAGCCTCAGAAAACAAGGCAACCACTGCGATCATCGACAGCTACCTTGCCGTGAAGGACGCCTTGGTCGCTGATGACCAAGCAGCGACAGCATCGAAGAGTGCAGCACTCGTGACGGCGCTAAAAGAGTTTGATGCCAGTGCCGGAACAGAGGAACTCAAAAGCCTTCAGCAGGAAGCAAGTTCTTCGGCAGAAAAGCTGGCATCCGAAGTCCTCGCCGCGCAAAGAGAAAACTTCCAAGCCCTGAGCGTCACGCTCACAGAATTTCTGAAGATCACCGGAACTGACCGCACGCTGTATCAGCAGCACTGCCCGATGTACAACCAAAACACCGGCGGGATCTGGCTGAGCGCTTCCGAGGAGATCAAAAACCCGCTTTTCGGCAGCAAGATGCTTACCTGCGGCCGAGTCCAGGAAACTTTGGTTTCACTTTAAATAAAACAGAAAGCAGGCGTAAATTGCGCCTGCTTTCTCATTTTAGCCCAAGCCATGAAACTCAAATTCCTGACGATCCTGTCGTTTTTTCTTTTTGCCTCCCTCCTTTCTTTCGCCCAAGAAAAAGTAATGGAACCCCTCAAAGTATCCCAGATCCGAGGAATCAACGTCTTTGGCAAGCCCGTGGACAACCAAACCCGCTGCGTGCACTGGCACTCCGAACTCGACATCATTGCGATCAAATTCAAGTGCTGTGACAAGTACTATCCCTGCTTTTCCTGCCATGAAGAGGAAGCGGATCATGAACATCAGGTTTGGCCAAAGGCAGAGTTTGCCCAGAAAGCCATCCTCTGTGGAGTTTGCGGAAACGAGCTGAGTATCGAGGACTACATGAGCAGCAACAATACCTGCCCGCATTGCAAGGCTGCTTTCAACCCAGGCTGCAGCAAGCATTACCATCTGTATTTTGAGACAAACTAACTCTCTAAGGGTTTTAGCACCCCTTGGCGACTTTAGCAATCAAACTTGAACCTTACCATGGATCCCTAAGCCTTGGAAGGTATTCCGAAACCAGCCATGCGCAAAAACAACCAATACTACACCCGTAGAATCCACCGGTTTCTGGGAGTATTTATCGGCATCCAGTTCTTCTTCTGGACACTTTCCGGCTTGTATTTTTCCTGGACCGATATAGACGAGATCCATGGCGATCACTTCCATGCGGACCACATGATGCACATGACCGCCAACAATCTGGTAGATCCGGGATCGCTGGATTCGACCTTGGAGATTGCCACGATGGAGCTGCGCTTTGTCCGGCATCAGCCCTACTATTGGGTGAATGGAGAAAAGCTCTATCATGCCCAGACCGGCGAACTGCAGGGAGAAATCACCGAAGAGCAGGCCAAGGAAATTGCCAAGATCTACATCAAAGGAGACTATGGGATCAAAGGCGCGGAATATCTGACAGAAACTGGTTCCCATCACGAATACCGAGGTCGACCTCTGCCTGCTTGGGCGATTCACTTCGACCATCCCGAAAGTCTCACCGCCTACATCGATGCCAAAAACGGCAATTTCGAACGGGTTCGCCACAGCAGCTGGCGCGTATTTGACTTCCTCTGGATGTTTCACACCATGGACTATGCCGGTCGGGACAACTTCAACAACCTGCTGTTGCGGGCATTTTCACTCTTTGGACTAGCTACGATAGTTTCCGGATTTACCCTGTTTTTCATGACCATCAAGAAAAAAAAGAAGGCTTAGCCTGCTACATCATCGCCATGGCAAATCCTCTTGGCGGCATTGGTGTGACCATCCTTGCTGCAAGCCAGCCTGAGCTCTATTCTGAAGAGTTGAAAAACGCAGGCATCCTATTGGCCTCCTCATTTCAATTCAAAAAAGATCAACAGGTCTTCGGAGATCGCAAAATGGAAAAAATTCCTCTCAGGTATGCGCCTCACCTATCTGGAATCCTATAACTCTCTAGGCACTATCGGTTGGAATATCTCGAGCAGAAACTCTATCTGAACGGGAATAGATACTTCCGAACTGATGAGGGCGAAAACCTCCCCAACTGCTACTAGTGCTTCCAGTTTCGGTTCGCCTTTTTTTCCGCATTTGCCTTTTTGGCTTTGATCCGCTTCTCTATTGCCCCTTTACCAGGCTTGGTGGCTTTCCGGATTTTCTTCTTGTGAAAAGACGTCTTCAACAAGTCGTAAAACTTGCCAATGACCAGCTCCTTATTTTGGATTTGGGAGCGTTTTTCTTGGGAAGAAAGTTGAAGCATCCCCTCTTGATCGATCTTGTTTGATGCTTTTTGAAGCAAAGTCAATTTCTCTTCCTCACTCAAAACCAGGGAATTGTTGACATCAAACCGGAGTTGAACTTTGGATTCCACCTTGTTCACATTTTGTCCGCCGGGACCGCTACTTCGGGAAGTCTGGAAGACCAGTTCAGGCAAAAAATCACCGTTTTGGATTCGGGTTTCGAGGGAGTTCATGAATATTTGAAAACTGAAAGATGGTAAAATTGCATTGTAAATAAGATAACTAAAACAAACTTTTAAAAGTTGGATTTTTCTTCTAAAATTTTTGATGACCTATTTTCATTTTGGCGATGTGTTGGAAACCAAACATCTCCGATAATGAAAAAATCGACTTTTAGTCTGCTCCTAACGGTTTTTCTTGCTTTCGCTTTTTCGTGTAGCGAAGAGGAAAAGCCGATTAGTCCAACTCCTCCAGAACCTGCAAATTTCACAACGGCTGATGTAGCAGTGATTGTCCCCCCTGGTACAGCGATAGATCTTTCAAAAACCAAACTCATTGCGGGATTTGCAGAATATCCAGTCGATAAATCTGGCAAAACAAAAGCAAGGTTTGAATCGGGAAATACAAAGCTCTCATTTCTGGTGGATGAGAAAGGCGAAACGATCATGATGGGGTTTATTACTGATACGAACAAAGAAATATCGGTAGCGACAACCTCTTCAGTCTTGGTTTATTTTGGATTGGGAATTTCTATCCAGCCCAGAGAAATTAAAAAGAAATATCTGGCAGAATATTCAACCATGGAAGGTATGTCTGAATTTACTCTGGCCATTTCAGAACTGTTTTCGAAAAACCCAGCAATTCTAAAAAACGGAGAATTCATAAGTCCTCTGACTGAATACCTTTCCACTTTTAATTCCGCAGAGGTAATTGACATCAGAGGCAAGCAAATCGATGTTGATATCAAGGGTTTCAAAAGTGGCCTTCAGGTATATGAATTAGATCATCAAAACGTTCAAATCCGAAATGAGAGAAGAAGGAGGGCGCATGCCTTCTCCTATAAAACTTCTTTCAAAAACAAGGAGGGTCTAAAAACGACCTTGAAATATAATATTGGAGGATCGGATGTTTCCGAAAATGATTTGGCAGTAAATCCAAGACTGGCAATCACCTCAGTATCGGGAGCATTAAAAGACGTCGCAGTTGGGAAAATATTGGGGAAGGACGCAGAGATAGGCCAAAGCGAAAACGGACCAATAAACCTCCCATTGAAAGACTCGGAATCTGAGGCTACCTACAAAGTGAGAGTGGTAGGGCCTGGGGGAGGAAATCTTGGTGGACTAAGTCTCACTAAGGCTGAAGAGGAAAAACTCAACCGACTGATCATCGAAACTTTTGCAATGGATTTTTTGGTGCCTTTCATCTTCGATGTGATCGGTATGGATGACGCTGTATTTGGTTCACAAACTGACGATTTCAAAGAAATCATCTCAGCCATAGACTTATTTATTAAGTCCACTCCTGCTATCGAGCAGTCTATCATGGATGGAGATTACATAAAGGCCCTGAATGAAACTATGTGGATTGCTATTCAGGAAGCACCTGGCAAATATTTTGACGAAATGTTTACAGCGGTAACCAATCGGGGATTTGAACTTCTGAAAGCAACAAAACCAGGATCAGTTCAAGAATCAGCCGAGGATGTGGCCAAAATGACCAAGTCTGTTCTCAAGGCTTTTAAAATTGCTGACTACATACTCAAAGCAGTAGACTACAAATATCTATTGGATCACATCCAACTGTCAGAATACATTGCTGAATTTACCGCAACGGTCAAAGCTGACGATCTAGTCATGACACCAAAGGAATCAACGGTAGTCACTCAAACGAATACCACATTCAAGGTCGAAACAAAAACAACCCTTGCAGAAGGGGAATCTTTTGTCTACAAATGGTCCACAAGTGGCAAATACGGTAAACTTTCCTACCAAAATAAAAAAGATGTCTATTTCGAAGCCAGCACGGGTTCGATGATCTATCGCGCAGAGGCGCCATCGGGAGATCTTTCTGATGGCCCAAATATAGATACCGTAAAGGTCGAAGTCTTCACCAAAAAAGGCACAGCATTGACCCGAATTGGCGATGCGAAGGGTGTGATCAATGTGCAGAAAATCAAACTGATCATGAAACCGAAAGGTATCACCCTCGCTGGAGGACAAAATGTGGCGTTATATCTCGAGCGGACAGATGGGGTCAACGACATTATTTCCAATGCCGCGTTGGACTACAAAGTGGAGTGGGAAACCTCCGGAACCTACGGCAAATTCAATGGTACCCTAAAAAATGCTACGACTATGGGCAACAGGCTAAATTATGAAGTACTGGATAAAGACGTCAGGCAAGGCACAGAGACATTTACAGCCCGTGTTTATTTTAAAGCCAAAACCGATACAGAATGGATGCTTCGGGAAGAAGTTAAGGGTGATTTGAAAATCGTCAACGACCCCAAAAAAATTATCATGAACATCCCACTGACGGCCAAGTCTTGGGACATCAGTACCGCTACCAGCTGCAATTTAGGTGTAAACTGGATGGTGGAGGTTCCGGTACACCCCAAGGCAATCCGGTATACAGTCACGTTTTTTGGTTTCAAAAAACCTTATTCTTGGGAAGGAAGAGGTGGAAGTTGGACAGCTACCCAATCACCGCCATCAGTCTATGGCTTTCCGGGAGCTGGACCAAATGAGATCGTGGGAGGAAACTACTATTACACGATCAGCAGATCTTGGGGCGCGGGGCCTATGTCGGCGGATTGTGGTTCCAACATCCCTACTATCATCGCAAATTCGCTGAGCTACGGAGGAATGGCAAATGTCGTCATTGAAATCACGGATTAAAACTAACACCTAAACCTAAATGCGAAACAGAGGTAAAATCAATTTGGAAATCCGGTTTCCAGGTTGGTTTTACCTCTTAGCTTTTTATCCTGGTCTATTCATTTTTAACAATGGGATTTAATGTAACCAGGGTAGATTTCTCATGTTATATTTATTCAATCTTCCAATTTTATACCTTCGCGAACTTATTCCCACCAATGAGGCGTTGGCTTCCAGTAACCTAATGGACCTTGAATCCATTAATCATTACTTATGAAAACAAGACCAAGAGTCGTCGTCGGCCTCTCCGGAGGCGTTGACAGCAGCGTCGCTGCACACTTGCTCATCGAGCAAGGCTATGAAGTCATCGGCATGTTTATGAAAAACTGGCACGATGAATCCGTCACCATCTCCAACGAGTGCCCTTGGATGGAAGACTCCACGGATGCAATGCTTGTCGCGGAGAAGCTGGGAATTCCCTTCCAAGCCATCGACCTCAGTGAGGAATACAAGGACCGGATCGTGGACTACATGTTTGCCGAGTACAAAGCCGGGCGCACGCCCAATCCAGACATCCTATGCAACCGTGAGATCAAATTCGATATCTTTCTGAAAGCTGCGCAAAAGCTCAAGGCGGACTTTGTTGCCACGGGGCATTATTGCCAAAAATCTGAGACTGTGGTCAATGGCGAGGAGGTCTATCAATTGATCGCCGGAGCTGATCCCAACAAGGATCAAAGCTATTTCCTTTGCCAACTTTCTCAGGAGCAACTTTCAAAAGCGCTCTTCCCCATCGGGCATTTGCAAAAGCCTGAGGTACGCAAGATCGCCAAAGAAGCTGATCTTATCACAGCCGAAAAGAAGGACTCCCAAGGCCTTTGCTTTATCGGAAAAGTCCGCCTGCCGGAATTCCTTCAGCAGCAGCTAAAGCCCAAAAAGGGCAACATCATCCAGATTTCCGAAGATCTTCCTGTATTTGAACGGTTGAAAGTACCCGTCCTGGCTGCGCCTAACGATTGGGATCAGAAGACCTTGGATGCGATCTGCCTGCCTGTCCATTTCGAGCCTTCGCAAGGCAAGACCATTGGCGAGCACAATGGCGCACATTACTTTACGGTGGGTCAGCGCAAAGGGCTCCAAGTCGGAGGAACCGGCAAACCGCTCTTTGTGATCGCTACCGACACCCGGGAAAATGTCATCTATACCGGACTCGGCGAAGATCATCCTGGCCTTAATCGCTTCGGTCTGTTTGTGAAAAAAGACCAAATCCACTGGATCCGGGAAGATTTGGCACTGCAACCGGGCGAGTCCGCCGAGTATATCGCCCGAATCCGCTACCGTCAGCCCTTGTCCAAAGCAACGCTCATCATGAAAGAAAACGGTCTCTACGTCATCTTTGAAAACGCCCAAAAAGGCGTCGCTTCGGGCCAGTTTGTGGCTTGGTACAAAGAGGACGAGTGCATTGGCAGCGGGACGATTTTCTAACCCTTTGTCAAAAACACCAGATTACATTGAGCTTTGTGCAGATGGGCCATTCTGGAATTGTTGAATGCTTTCAATTGGCTTCAATCGGAGCAAAAGCTTAGACAACCCGGTTCGGAGACAGTCAAATCTCTGAACCGGATTGAGCCAAAGATCCAGCGGCAAAAAACTTTTAGGATAGGCAAGGATACCCATTTATTCTATCTTCGATTTCTTGTAAACTGATTTGCCTTTGGAACACAAGGCTGAGACAAACTTTTGATCTTCTCCCCCTACCTGTAATCAATCAACCCTATAACCTGATGAAACACCTTTTGCTCATTTGCTTTGTTGCGACCCTTTTCTACTCCTGCCAAAATCAAGCAAAGACCTATAAAGATGAGATCTACCAAAAGCCCGAAATCGACCCGACACCGGAGTTAGTCGCACTTTCTGCGGAGGAATCCATGAGTAAGATTCACCTTCCCGATGGCTTTAAGATTGAGCTGGTCGCCAACGAACCGATGGTATCCGAACCCATCGCTCTAGCTTGGGATGGCAATGGCAGGATGTACGTAGCGCAAATGAACACCTACATGCAAGACGCTGATGCCACGGATGAGGATGAGCCCTGGAGTAGAGTGATGCTGCTGGATGACACGGACGGCGACGGCGTGATGGACAAGAGTTCGGTGTTCATAGATAGTTTGGTGCTGCCTAGAATCATCCTCCCCTTGGATGACCGAGTGATCGTGGGTGTGACCTATGATAGAAATATCTACAGCTACCGCGACACCGACAACGATGGAGTCGCCGATGAGAAAATCTTGATTTTGGAAGATCCAGTTCGTGACAATCGAAACTTGGAGCATCAGGACGCAAACATGATCTGGGGGATGGACAATTGGCTGTACGTTTCCAATGACCCTTTCCGCTATCGATTTGAGGATGACCGATTGATCCGTGACACACTTCCTGAACCGATGCCGGGGCAATATGGCTTGACACAGGATGAGGTTGGCAGACTGTATTTTTCCCGGGCTGGAGGAGAAATTCCGGCGCTGGGCTTTCAGCAAAATCCCGCCTATGGACAATTGACTTTGAAAGACCACTGGGACGAGAGCTTTCTTGAACCTTGGCCAATTATAGGCAACCTGGATGTGCAGGGCGGCTTGAACAGGGTTCGCGAGGCGGACAACACACTCAATCGATTCACGGCGGTTTCGGGGCAGGAAGTATATCTGGGAGATAAGATGCCCGGCGCTTATGGCGATCTTTTTATCCCAGAGCCTGTTGGAAGGCTGATACGCAGAGCCAAAGTGAAGCATGTTGATGGCAAGATTGTCTTGGAAAATCCCTACGAGAAGGCCGAGTTTATTGCCTCGACAGATCCGCTGTTCCGTCCGGTATTCACCAGCACCGGCCCCGATGGCAGTTTGTATATCGCAGACATGTATCGCGGGATTATTCAGGAAGGCAATTGGACCGGCAAAGGCAGCTACCTAAGAGAAGTGGTGGATGAGTACGGCTATGACCGTTTTTTCCAAAGAGGAAGAATCTACCGAGTCTATCATGAGGAAATGACTCCCGGACCAAAGCCACAACTCCTTGACAAATCTGCCGGCGAACTGATTCAATACCTTTCGCATCCTAATGGCTGGTGGAGGATGAACGCCCAGAAACTGATCATCCTGAAAAAGGACTTGTCGGTGGTCGACGAACTGGAGGGAATAGTAAAGGGAAATGAAGGGTTTTTCAGGACGCTCTTTCATGAGGATATCGATTTTGGTTTGGAGCGCTTGCATGCGCTCTGGACGCTGGAAGGCTTGCATGCGGAAAGCAAGGAATTGGTACTGCTAGCCATGAAAGATGCTGATCCACGCGTCCGCGTTGCCGCAGTGAGAATCAGTGAGCGATACCTCAAAGAGAATGATCCTGCTATCCTAGCCGCTTTGATCGATATGGAATCGGATACCGATGCAGAGGTGCTGCAGCAGGTGGTTCTCTCTGCAAGACTCCATCTGGATGCTACCAAGGAAATGGTGACTCAGATTCAGAAAAAGCATTCGAACAACGAGTTGTTGGCAGCGACAACCGCTGAAAATCTTAATCCTTCCTTCTCTGAAATTCAGATGCTGAAGGATAAGTACAAGATGGTTAATGGTGGGTCACAGATTGTGGCGGGCTATGTGATATTCAAAGATTACTGCTCTACCTGCCATGGACCTGAGGGCAAAGGAATCGATCAATTGGCCCCTCCTCTGGTTGGCTCCCCTCGTGTGACCGGTGATCCGACCACCTTGATCAAGATCGTAATGAATGGATTGACGGGGCCAGTAGATGGGAAAGAGTATAACGGCCCGATGGCACCTGCAGCCCAGTACGATGACACCGAGATAGCCAATGTACTCAGCTATATCCGAGGACACTTAAATGATAAGGGTACGGTTTGGCGGGTGTCGGTAGGCTACGTGAGAGATGCGTACAAAGACCGAAAGGAATATTGGACGCTGAAGGAATTGGAAGAAAACCCCGGCCTGCCCGCTGCCAAGAAATAGTAGCCAGTCAAAGAAAGAAGTGGGGATCAATCAGCTATCGGAAGAAAAGTGGATTTTTCATCCGATGTAGATTGAAGTCGTGGTTGTTCACGAATCCCCGTTAACGAGAAGTCGATTCAACTTAAGCTTCACCTTAATTCAAAAAAACCTCTTTCCCACAGTCTGTTTGTAAACTCAGAAAAGCCCATTTCCTCCCTACCCTTAGAGGTTAAAAAACCATGCTTGATATCCTATTTGAAGACGAAAACCTGATCATCATCGATAAGCCTGCGGGACTGTTGGTACACCGAACCCGGCAGGCTTTCGGAGAAAATGAAAATGCACTGACTATGCTTCGTGATCAGATCGGGTCTTGGGTATCTCCCGTCCATCGCCTGGATCGGGCGACGAGTGGAACGCTTCTGTTTGCAAAAAATCCAGAAATCCTTCCTGAGCTAAAAGTGTTGTTCATGAATCGAGTCGTGGAAAAAACCTACCTCTGCATTGTCCGAGGGATTCCTGAGACCAAAGAAGCACTGATCGATCATCCGCTGACCAGCGAGCGATCAAATAAATTGCAAGAAGCGCAAACCGTCTACAAAGTACTTGCTGAGTCCGAGATTCCTTTCAACTCCACCGGTCGATATCCTACCAGTAGATACAGTTTATTGGAAGTCGATCTTCTGACAGGCAGAACTCACCAAATCCGCCGACACCTCGCCCACATCCGCCACTACATTATCGGGGACAAAAAGCACGGAGACAACAAGCAAAACATCTTTTTCGAGAGGCATTTTGGACTCACCAATCTCCTACTCCACTCCTGGAAGATGGCCTTTGTGCTTCCGCTGACTAGAGAAAAAATATCTGTCACCTGCCCTCTTCCCCAGCATTTCAGCAAAACAATGCAGGATCTAAATTGGCAATCCGGCAAAATTTTGATGGTCGAGAGCTGAAATCAAGATTTTCGACTATTTTTCACGCTGCTAATATTTACCCTATGAAAAAATTGATTTTATTCCTTGGCCTATCGGTCATGGCAAGTTCCCTGGCTTTTGGCCAAAAGAAGGAAATCGAGAAACATTTCAGCGAAAAGGACGCGATCTCTGAGTTTACTTATTTGGCTTCAGATGAACTGATGGGCAGAGACCCAGCAAGACCAGAGATGAAGCTTGCCTACACTTTTATCGCAGATCAGCTCGAGAAAGCAGGGGCAAATCCTCTCAATGGCGCAGAAGGCTTCTATCAAAACATCCCTTTCCGTCTGTCTTCCCCTCCAAAATCGGGAACGATGAAGATTGGTGAAAGTGAATTTTCCCAAGGAAAAAACCTGCTCGTTCTTGATGGAAAATCTTTTTCAGGCGATTACGAATTGATCGATCTGGGATTTGGCCTGGAAGAGGATTTTTCCGGCAAAGATGTGAAAGGAAAAATTGTCGTCACCAATGTAGGAGCTCCAAACAAAATCAATCCCAACCAGCTTTTTGCTGAGGGAAGAAGCAAGGCAACAAGAGCAAAAGAAGCAGGTGCTGTTGCGTTAATTGAGCGCTTCAACATCCCTAGTGTGCCTTGGCAAATGATCTCCGGTTTTCTCAACCGTGCCCAGATGAGCATTGATCAGGGAGCAGCCAGCGACCTCCCCTACATTTGGGTAGAAGATGTGAAAAACGAACTCGTAGGCGATAAGTTGAAGTCTGCGCAAGTGGACGTGGCAGGAAAAGTCAACACACCTGTGGAAGGGAAAAACGTGGTCGCGTGGATAGAGGGTACCGATCCATCCTTAAAAAATGAATTTATCCTGCTATCTGCCCACTATGATCACGTGGGTGTGGGGACGCCCGATGCAGAAGGCGACTCAATCTACAACGGCGCCCGCGACAATGCGGTCGGTACGGTCGCTGTGATCAACGCAGCGAAGTATTTTGCCAAAAATCCTCCAAAACGATCGGTGCTGTTTGCCCTATGGACAGCTGAAGAAAAAGGACTTTTGGGAAGTGGATATTTTGCAAATAACCCATTGATTCCTTTGAATCAAATCGTCTACAATCTCAATATTGACAATGCAGGGTACAATGACACCTCGATTATCACCGTCATCGGACTCGGCAGAACCAACGCAGATTTCCTGATAGAAGAGGCCGTAGCAGAATTTGGCATCACAGCCAAAGCTGACCCCTCACCGGAGCAGGGACTTTATGACAGATCTGACAATGTAAACTTTGCACGAAAAGGAATCCCTGCACCAAGTTTTACGCTAGGTTTCACCGCATTTGATGATGAGATTAACAAGTACTATCACAAAGCAGCCGATGAGGTGGACAGCTTTGACTTGGACTACGCCCAACTTTACTGGAAATCCTATATCTTATCTGCCGAAAAAATTGCCAATTGGGATCAAAAACCGACTTGGGTTGCGGGTGACAAGTACGAAGAAATTGGTAAAGAACTGTATGGAACGAAGTGACAAAGAAGTTTTTAGACATAAGATCTGAAAACACCAAAAAGCCCGATTTCAATCTGAAATCGGGATTTTTTTTTCAATCTCGTGTAGCATTCCCAGAGACTATATCGTTCTGGATGAAACTAAGATAATTCCATATGCCTCAATTAAATTCAATTCTACTTCTGTTGTTTTTTGCATTGCTGGGATGCGTGGAAGATGATGACAAACGGTTTACACCAACGTGTGCAGCAGGTGACACGAGAGAGATCTATGCCGGAACGGGAATCCTAAACTATACCGACTTTATTTCCGGGCAACAGGGATCAGATTACCATTTCGTGATAAGCAACCATAACATTGAAGGAGTCATGCTGCCGCTTGTAGTTTGCAACCCTGTTGATTTTAAAATCCTCCAACCTGACATTGACAATCTCGAGGTTTCCTTTCAGGGAATTGTAGAGATACTGCCCGAAACAATCGATGCAGGAAGCACTATTATTCAAATCGAAACCATACAAGCGCGATGAGTAGTGTAAAATTCTATCTCCCCTTACTTTTCTTAGTTTCCCTTTTTATTTCGTGTTCGGAGGAGTTTACCGAAATAGACGTGAAAGGTGTTGAAGCAAAAATAGTGTTCGCCGGATCGGAAGCGGCAGTCTGACAGTCAAGGTGACATTCAAGCTCCTGGATTCCAGCTATTCTTGCGGCTTTCCCAGTGAAAATAGCCCGAAATTCCCTAACGTCAGAATCGTAGAAATTAAAAAATTCTAAGTTTTAGGATTGTCGTTCGGCGACTTTTTAGTGCCCCCAGATCAGACCGTGGTTTGTTTCGTCACAGACCATCGTTTTACAATTTCTTCGTTGGCTGAACCTTCATGAAGAACACCCCATTCCCATCTCGGTGCGCGTCATCACTTAACTTCACCTCTGCCAACCCCATTGAAATGCAATCTGTTAAATTGTTTTGCCTTCAAAAATGAGTAATTTGATTATCTGGTTCGTCTCTCATTTTTAAACCCAAAACTTATGACCGGCCTCGCTGTCTTAGACGTTTTTATCAGTCTTGTTTTTATCTACCTACTTTACAGTCTGCTCGCGATGACGGTCATCGAGTCGATCACCACGGCGGTCAGCTCCAGATCCAAAAACCTCATCACAGGAATCGACCGTCTCCTCTCAGATGATCAGCTGTCTAATTGGATCAATCATACTGTCCTCAATCTCTTTTGGGTCAAAACCACCAATCCACTCACCAAAGCCTTCTACAGCCATCCTTCTATCAAATATCTAGGACAAAAGGGAATAAACTCAAAACCATCCTACATCGCCAAGGATAGATTTGGGAGTACATTGATCGACTTGTTGAAAAAAGGCGCCTATCTCGATGACGTCGAAAACATCTCCGCTACGCTGGGGATCATTCCTGAATACGATTCGAGCATCTTGGCCAAGCGAATCCGAAACCACGAGGAAAAACTCAAACTTCTGACTCAGACAGCAAGTGCAGATGCGGCAGATATTGGTCATGCGACTGAGGAATTAGATTATTTGAAGCAGGAACTTTTTCAACGAACCAACAAAGAAAATCCTTGGGACATTGAGGGGCTTTCGATTGGTGCGGAGACGAAGTATCAGCTGAAAACACTTTGGCAGCAAGCCGCCAACGACAAAGAAAAATTCAAAGCGCTGATCGAAAATTGGTATGAAGATCAAATGGATAGAATAGCGGGATGGTACAAGCGCAAGCTGACCTTCTTGACCTTTGTCATTGGTCTGTTCATCGCCGCAATATTCAATGTAGATAGTATCAGTTTGACTACCGAATTGGTGAAGAACGAAGATATGAGAACAATGCTCGTGGAAAGCGCTAAAGGCTATATGGCTGAAAACCCGGATGGAGGCGGCACGACCACGTTCAAAGCTCAAAAGCAATACATCGACTCGCTGAATCTCGAATTGGACAAATACAACTACGTCCTGGGAGCCAACAAGAACGTAGATTATAACTTCTGGACATTTCTTGGTTGGTTGATCACCGCTTTTGCTGTATCCCTTGGCGCTCCCTTTTGGTTTGACCTATTCAACAAACTGATGCAGGTGCGTAACTCGATAAAAACCCCGACATCGTCTGCCCCGGCGGCCAGTGGCGGATCAACTGAGGGAGTCAACATTAAAGCGGTAGGATAATGGCAAGCTATACCGGAATAACAACCCTGCATGTGAACGTGAGGAGAGAGCGTCCTTCCGTCAATGCGCCGACATTCAGGACGCTGAAGCCTAATCAGGAAGTGGAAATTTCCCACGCGATCACCGGGGAAATGTACCTGGACAGCAACATCTGGTACGTCCTTACCAATCAGACTTTTGTTTGGAGTCCAGCTGTTTCCACTACTTCTGAAGTGCCTTTGATCGAAAAAAAACTATTGATCACGGCCGATGACATTGGGGTCGTAGATGAGATAGACATTGGCGCCCAGATAGCCCTTCGCGAAGGCTGGATCAATTCCCTTGCAGTTTTAGTAAATCGACCTGAAGACGTGGAATCAACCTATCTCAAGGATTTTTGCAGAAAACTGAGGGACTATCAGACTCCATCGGGCAGGTCGCTATTCGATACTACGCACATCGGACTTCACTTCACTATCACGTCGGGAGAGCCTATTTCCAGTCATACTACCGTGAGGCGATTGGTCGATGAAAACAATAAGTTTTTGGACTTCCGAAAATTCAATAAGGACTTCGAAAAACCGGATTATGTAACTCAGATAAAGACTGAATTCTTTGCGCAATACGAAAAATTCAAGGAGATATTTGGACGTGAACCGGATCATCTGACTTCCCATCACGACGTACTTACCTTCAATCGCCCACTATTCGAGTTTATGCAGGATTGGGCGAGAACAAAAGGAATCCCATTGAGAAACCATCGATATCTGCCCGGCTCCAAGCGATTTTGGTATGATACACTCGCCTTGATGCAGGTGAATTTGCCATCGACCAATCGAATGAACGAATGGGAAGGGAGACTCGGTCCATTCCCGATTGATTGTTCTCAGCGTACCGTAGTGGATCATTATGGCCCGATCCCTCCCTTTGGAATTACTTGCTACGACAGCATTGTGTCGAAAAAGCAACGGGCGTTGGACTCCTGGATGAAGGATTTTTTGGTTAGTACGGATAGCAGAAGAGAGATTGTAATCCACCTGATGAAATCCGCCTTTCGCAGCCAGCCTGACTTTGTAAGCCACTATGGATCGCTTCGGTCAACTTACCCCGGCATTGAGATTAAATACTTTGACGGCAGAGTGGCCGAATACCTTTCCCTTCAGAAAAACTGCCATTGGAAGACCGACCCCTGTCTTGGCTTGCTGCCAAGGCTCTAATTTAAGGGCCGGGAAAGCCTCAAAGGTTCAAAATTAAAACCTACAAGAAGCGAAAACCCTCATAGGATAGCAAACCTGCTACCGCTCACTGGGACTGCTAACTGCTCATCCTCTCCCCGACCCTTCGAACAGTTCGTATTTCAGCAAGCGACAGTCGATCGTTCCGTTCCAGAATTCAATTCTTCTGCTGGCTTTTAGCCCGACTTTCTTGGCTAGTTCCAAGTTTCCGGTAAAAATATAGCCGCGATACCCCGGGCACTTCTGCTTCATGAAGTCCCCCATACGTTTGTAGGTCACTTCGAGCTCGTCGTTTTCGCCCAAGCGCTCGCCATATTCAGGGTTGAACATCATCACACCGCGGGGTTTTTCGGGGATCTCGGTTTCGGCAAAGTCACAGGTTTGAAACTCGATCATGTGATCGACTCCAGCGTAAGCTGCATTTTCCTGGGCAAAGGAAATGGCCTGCAAGGAAATATCCGAAGCAATGATCTTCACTTCAGTCGCCTCGACGATCTTGCTTTCGAGCTTTTTCTTCTTTGCCAAAAAGGCTTCCTGATCGTAGCCCAAGATGTGCTGAAAAGAATAGTGATCGCGATACAAGCCGGGGTAGCGTTTGGTCGCCATCAGCGCCGCCTCGATCGCCAAGGTGCCAGAACCGCACATCGGATTGATGAAAGGCACTCGCGTATTCCATTCCGTCGCGTAAATCGTCGCAGCCGCCAAAGCCTCCATCATAGGCGCTTTGCCGGGGATTTTGCGGTAACCGTGCTTAGCCAGCGTTTCCCCTGAAGTATTGAGATAGACCGAAGCCTGGGTTTCTTTCCAATACACCTGAATCACCAGTCCGTCAAAGTCCGAACCGGAGTCGGGCCTTCTGCCCTTTTGCTCGCGGAAGCGGTCGACGATGGCGTCCTTTACTTTCACATTGACGATGAGCGGGGTCGTGATGGATTCGTTTTCCGCGACTGAATTCACCGAAAAATAGCCGTCCACATCGAGGTATTCCTCCCAAGGAATTGCTTTGAACTTGCGGTAGATGTCGTCCGCATTTTGCAGGTAAAAAGATTTCAGCTCGTAAAGCACATGAGAAGCAGTGCGCAGGTGGAGGTTGAGATCCATGCAATCTTCCATACTGGCACGGAGCTCAAGCCCCGTCCGCATGACAGAGGTGGGAACGAATCCCAATTCCCGAACTTCCTTTTCCAGATAGCTTACCGAGCGATCCTTGCAGGTAATGAAAACTTTTCCTTTTACGTTAAAATCAAGCATGCGCAAAAGTAAACAAGTGAGGCGGGAGTTTTCTTATAAAACATTCATGAATAGGGGAAATTCACCCGCAGCCATGAAAGTCGTAAAAGGAGTTACCACAACTTATTTACGACATGG
>NZ_BAAAFI010000004.1:0-328052 GCF_039523455.1 Algoriphagus jejuensis
TGTTTCCCTCTTAACCAAAAGAATTTACTGACTTTTTGAATACTCCAAAAACTTGGAATAGTCCAGTGCATAAATCTAAGGTGGGGCGTAGGACCCAATCCGGAGTTCTCGGCTGACTTCGCAATCGGGAAATGGGTTTATAGCTCCGTATTGGTGGAATTTGCCGCCAGCGGTAACTATGCGCTCAACATCCGTGGCCAAAACCAGGGGAACAAACAGGCACTCAAATTCTACATGGACAACATCTCGGTCTCTGAGGCCAAGCTAAGAAAGTAATAGATAGATTGGGTTGATTTTTGAACACAGGCAGCCGGCGAATTGACGTCGGCCGCCTTTGTCTTTTTGGGCCTCTAAATAACTCGCAGTGAAATAAGAACTCCTTCTTTTAATGGTTCGGAGAAAAGCATGATTGGCCAATGGGCACACTGAAATTGTTTACGTAGTGCTCTTTTTGTGCTCATACATTGCTCACCCAAATCAGCAAAAGCATTAAAAACTAACAAATAGACTAGACATCTTTAATTTGACTATCATTGACTTAAAACACAAAACCAAACAAATGTAAAAAGAGAAAACTGCTGGTGATGTCTGATAATCAGTAGGTGCATGGTTCGATTCCAAGTGGGCCCACTACGAAAAGCCTAAATTCTGAAAGATGGATTTTGGTTTTTTTGTTTTTTCACGAACAAAATTTTGTTGGATGATCATTTCTTTCTCATCCATATTCCAATTATATCGCTGGCTCAACTAGAACTATTTCCTTAATCCTACAACTTATTGATTCCCGACAACATTGCAGTTGCATCTCATTTGCAACTAGTTTGACGCTGATTATCATTAATCTATCCGCTTTTTATCGCAAAAAAAAACGCATCTTGTATTCTTCTAAATTTTCGCAACACATATAAAAGTCACACAACCTATTTTTGAATGCGCCGCCCCAGCAAGATACTTTTGGTCGAGGATGATCCACTTATCGGAGACATGATCATCGAGGATCTGCTAGAAGCCTTTCCCAATGGAGAAGTCACCCTTGTGGGACCAGCTACAAGCTTTGACGAGGGCGTTGAGTTTTTGCGCACCGAGAATCCGCATCTGGCACTCTTGGATATTTCACTTGGGGCTGAGCAAGCAGCAGGTATCCGCCTTGCCCAGCACATCAACCAAACTTCTTCCATCCCTTTGATCTTTCTATCCGGACTTCCCAAGGAAAGCGGTTTTGATCTGGCCAAGCTGACCATGCCTCATGCTTTCCTGAGAAAACCCTACCGATCCGAGGACCTAAGCGCCCAGATTGAACTACTACTGATCAGGCAAAATCAAGGAAAAGGGCCCGATCATAACGAGACGAACTCACAACCAAAACCACATCTATCCGGAGAGTCGGAATCCATTTTTGTCGTCACCGGCCACGGGGAGTTGACGGCGATTCCGGTGGGGGATCTAGTATTGCTCGAAGCCGACGATAAGATACTCCGGGCCTTCCTCCTCTCTCGGGAGCAACCGGTGGTTTTCACGTCGCCAGGATTAAAAAATTTCTTTGAAGACCATCAAAAAATCCTTGGGCCTGATTTCTTCCAACTCAGCAGAAAACATGTCCTCAACACCAAACGCATTCTCGCGGTCAAGCACAACCATGTGGTCCTTCCCAAGCACAGTCCCAACACAAACCTAGCCGAACATTTCTCCATCGCCATTCCTGCCAACGGGAATAAACGCAAAGAGCTTTTTGCCAAATTGGGCTTGAAGGATTGAATCGGAAATGGCCTAGGTTTTCATTTTGAACCCGGGATTAAAAGTCTTCAACGGAACGAGTTGCCAAAAAACCTAGCCAAACTGCATGTCCCTGCCATTGGCGAGATTGAGTGTATAGGAGGTTCCTCCCTCGATCCGGACATTGAGCTCAGCACCGATGAATTTTGCCAAACGACGAATTAAACTTGTTCCTAAGCCTTGATTGGGTTGCTCCGGTAGTCCTATGCCATTGTCCGCGACTCGAACTGAGACGCCCCGATCCGTCCTCAGCAAGGCTACTTCTATCTTAGGCAAAAAGATGGTTTCGTCAAAAGCATACTTGACCGAATTGGTGACAATCTCCGAGATGATCAATCCAAGATTGAGTACCGTCTGGACGGGGAGTCTGACTTCCTGCCCCACTTCGACTTGGAAGTCTATAACTTGTCCAGTCAGCCGAAACATCTCCTGTAGCCGGGGAATAAGATTCTTTAGATAATTGCCCAACTGCACATTTTCTGTCTCCTCCTCCGAGTAAGTCAAATATTCCTGTAAGGAGGCAGCTGATATGATCGCTGCTTCGGAATTGGCTAGTACCTCCTTTGACTTTGGATCTGTAAGATTGTCGGAAGCCATCCTGAGCAAACACCGCAAACGGGTAAGAAGATTATAGATCCGGTGCTCGTTATCCTTCTTTTGATCTTGGATGATCAGGTTTTTTTCTTTGAGTTTTTTGTTAAAGTTGATCAGCAATAATCCAACTACTAAAGAGAGACCAACCAGAATGACCAAGAAAACAATCCACTGCTCATTCATCCTTACTTTAGCCTGTGCAACTTCAGTTTCTTGCTCGGCCGCGAGACGCTGCAACTCCTCCTCCCTCAACTGATAATTGGATTCGACTTCCTGAACTTTAAGTTTTTCCTCCAAAAACACCTCTTCTCTCAGGCTAACCCAGTTTCTGTTAGCTGCAAGCGCATCCTTGTATAAACCCAACTTCTCGTAAACCTGTACCTTTAGATCATAATGATCCAATGAAAGGTCCTTCAAGTTTACTTTTGGGAGCAAAACGGATCCAGAGTCCAAAAAGGACTTGGCGATTTGATACCGGTTGAGATGAAGATGCAGATCCGCCAAATTATTGTAGCTAACTAGCAATCCAATTTGATCAGCCTGGTCACGATAAACCCTGTAGGCCCATTCCAGATATTTTTTTGCTGAGTCAGGCTCATTTAACTTTAGAAAATCAAGTCCAATATTAGTTAAAGTGGAGGCAGTGCGCTTATCGGACAGTATATTCTTTAGGCCAAGGGCTTTAAAGTTATAGTACAAGCTACTGTCCGTATAAACACCCCCCATTTTTCTATAGGTCATTGCCAAGTTATTGTATCCATAGGCGACTTGAGTAGAATCTCCGACTGCCAAGGATAGTGATATCGACTCTTTCAATGCTTTTGCCGCCAATTGATTTTCTCCGAGATCTATATACATTAAACCAATTGTATTTAGAGTTTCCGAAGCACTGGCAGAATCCTTTTTTATATTTGCCAAATCCAAAGCTCTTTTGCTGTTTTCAAGTGATTTGGCATACAAACCCATACGCCTATAGCTCATCGCGATGGCCTTAAAAGAAACTGCGATCCTAGCGGTATCTTTCAATTCAATCGCCACTTTGTTAGCCAACTCGTAATAGTAGTTACTGGAATCAAACGCCAACGACATGTAATATGAATACCCTAAGTTGGCAGTTACCTTATGTTTGTTCACCAAGTCCCCCATCCACTGTTCATCTTCAAGCAAAGCTAACAGCACGCTATTGGCATCTTGATATCTGGCTTCATCCAAAAAGTAAGTAGCGAGAGAAAGCAGGGAATCTTGCTTGGACTTTAAGGGTTCCGTCTGGGCCATGGAAAGGCAACTATTACAAATAATCAGGTAGGCCGATAGCACTGAGACTCTAAAAAAACAAATGGCCGTCATGGATTCCAAAAGCGCTGGAGTTTAAAAACTTGAACCGGATAAATATAAAAAAAGGCCTCGATTGCTCAAGGCCTTTACCGAATTAACTATTCAAGGAATTGGTTGCTTAATGACCTAGCTTCCTGCCGGGCGTGGCGGTTTTTCATCACCATCACCTGAGTCAAGCACTTTGGTGGTAGTAGGTTGAACATCAGATTCATCGTGGCCGAGAAGGCCACATGCGTTTATTGTTAACATCACCAATAAGATGATGAGAACAGAAATTAACTTTTTCATGGGATTTTCCTTTAAGATTTAGTAATCATTAAAGGGGAGGTGAAGTCGGACTGGAAAGCCTGAACGAAAGGGGTGATAAACTCACCTCCCCGCAACTTTCTCACCTATTCGCTGAGAACTTTCAGTCCGACCAAACCAAGGTTCACTTGCTAGCAATAGTAAATCCCTGGTTGGTTTGCGAAGCCTTATGCTTTGCTTTTTCAAATGCTGATTGTATCTTGACTAAAGCTTTTTATCAAGTACAAATTGCATTATGATCCAAAAATGCGAAGGTGAAAATGTTTGTAATTGTCGACCGATAGCGCCCGACAGTTTTTTATGGGATATGGAAAAAAATATTAAAGTTCAGTTCGACGTATTCAAAAAGTTCTTAGAGCTAGTTGCTAAGAAACACAAGCCTGGAAAGCGATATGATTGCTACACATCGGGTGATAGTGAAGATTTATGGGGAAATCTGAAAACTCTAGTTTCAGAGCAAACTAGATACAAAGACCTTAAGACACCAAGTTCGAATAGAATTAGAGACTACTTCTATATGGTCAATCCTAAATCGAAAAAGTATGAAGATTTATCATATACTGAAAGTTATTTGGATTGGCTCACTGCAATAACAGAATTTAATTCCTATCGAGAATTTTGCGATAAAATCAAAAATGAACTTGGTTATGGACATATTCCTACTGACGATCTTATCTTTAAATCTCGCCGGGGATTAAATGCTTCTTCAAGCACATCTCAATCCCCTCCCTTCAAAAGCGAACAAGAAGTTGCTTTAGACAAGCAGGCTAGGTTGTTGGGACAATTGAGGGAAAATTCAAACTCTAGGAGAAACGAACTTTTAAGTGATAGAGGGCGGTTCAAAAATGTAAGAATCGAAAAGATTCTTCTTGCGGATGCCAGCTCTGCATCCACCCTCCCAACCGAGGTCAAGAATAGGGATAGACAATTGGATCTTTTGACCGCTATCAAATCCACCGGAGAAAAAGACATTCCTCATGCCATTATACTTGGGTCAGGAGGCATGGGAAAGACCATGTCGCTTTTGCACCTCTGGGAACGGCTCTTGGAAGACAAAAACCAACCAATTCCCCTCTTTATCGCACTCAATGAATACAATAGTTACACCAAGAAGGAAGAACAAAATTTCATTCGATGGTACATAGCCCACCACTATTTAGGTGAAAGCTCGCCCACTAAAAAGTCAGAAAACAAAATCTGGCATCTTCTCAAAAAGAAATCGGAAAAGGAACAACCCGACATCGTTTTATTATTGGATGGCTTCAATGAGGTAACAACCAACCTAAACGAATTAATTGGGGAACTATCCAAGCTATCAACCGAGGCTCAAAACGTTCAGTTGATCGTCACTTCCCGCTATGTGGAGATTCAAAACTATACTTGGGCAAAGAACTCCGAAGTCATGGAATTGGTCCATTTAGGAAAAAATGCGATTTCGGAATATCTGTCTACTCAGGGATTTTCTACTCCAACCGAGGATTCCAAGCTATTCGAATTGTTAGGCAATCCAATGATGCTGACCCTATATGTTGGAACAGAGCAAATTTCAGCAGAATATAGAGACCATAGCCTCTTTTCTTTTTTCAAAGTGCAGACAGAGGCAGAGTTGCTTTGGAATTTTAATGAATCACTTTTAGCCAAATCGTTTAAAGAATTCGAAAGCAAACGGAAAGAATTTTTCTACGCTGCATTTCTGATTCGATATGTGGTTCCGTATATCGCATGGAGGATGGAGAAAGAAGGGCTGTTCTTTCTCTCCGATACCTCTGCAAAAAAACCCAAATTCAACTTCAATACGGTAATTAGGGAAGTCTGTGAAAGGCTAAATCAAGAATGCATTCTCGAAGAATTCTCAAATGTCCCAAAGGTTATAAACCTAATTTTCCTACAATCAAAGGATAAATTAGGTGACAAACAACGCTCCAAGAAAATCAAGGACTATTTGACAAGCCACTTGAATATCTTAGTTCAGGAAGGAAATGACCTGCGCTTCCTGCACCAAAACTTTCGGGATTTCTACGCTGCATGCCATTTGCGAAACTGCATTACCTTTTCTCTATCCGAGCAAAAAAGACCAATGGAATGGAAGGAACGAGTATTACCTTTCCATTTAAGAAAGATGCTGGGAGAACTGGAAGGGGAATATCTTTTTGACGCGCAAAAATTACTTCAAGGACAAGAGCTCCCCTCTCGGATCAAAAAAAATCTTTTAACCAGGCTATTTAACGGATGTAGAGATCAAGATATGACAGATAACTATACGGTTTGGAATTTGGTCACAATTTTAAACGAAACTAGAGGTACTCTAGCGGGCGCAGAGTTACGAAACCTTGATTTAACTGGTATTAATTTCAATGATGTACCTCTATCATTTAATGTTGGAACAAAATACATTAATACCATATTCAATTTCAGCAAATTGAGTGGCCGACAATTTAATTCCCAACTTCATTTAGATAAAATAAATTGTATTACATACAACAAAACTGGCACTCACATTTATACTGCCTCAGAAGATGGAAGTGTAAAACAATGGTCGGTTTTAAAAGGCGAATGCACTAATACGTTTATTTCCGGAGATTCTCACATTTTTTCTGTTTCCGCTTGTCCTAATAGTCCCAAAATCTTATCTACTTCAAGTAATGGAATTATAACACAGTGGTGTTTAATAACTGGCAAATGCATACACTCATTTGATGGAATATTTATAAATAAAACGGACCGGGTAAAAAAAAATAAACCAGAGAATGACATCGCTCGATACTTCTATCAAATCCCAAAAGCTATTTATAGTCCTAGTGGAAAAACAATTATTTCAACTTCAGATAATGGGACAATACACGAATGGAATGCAAAAGATGGAATATTCATAAAGTCTTACCCCGGAAGTGGATCGCTAATTTCATCATTTAAATTTGATAAGGATGGTCAAAAAATCCTTTCTTCATATAATGATGGAACAATAAAGGAATGGTCAACTAAAACAGGTGAACCCTTACAACTATATCCTGTACAGAAAGTAAAGGTTACAGATGTTACCTATAGTCCTGATTTCAAAAAATTCCTCTCTTTCTCAGCTGATTCCACCATTAAAGAATGGGATTTAGAAACAGGCAATAGCAACACTATCCTTGAATTGCCAAAAGATGAAATACCTACAAGCATAACACGTATAGATCTTACTGGCTCTTTGTGTTACAACAGAACTGGAGATAAAATTCTAGTTACGATTAAAAATTTATTTACTATTGAAATCTCTTTAATATCCAATAATGAATATTTAATTGAAGAATCAAATAAACTCTTGCATGCTACATATTGCCCGAATTTTAATCGAATAGTATTCTCATATTCGGATGGATCTATTAAAGAGATAGATTACTCCAATAGAAAGCAAACATTATTTATTAAAGGAGGTTATTCAGAAATCATTACAAAACCTTTTTATGTTAAAAACAGCCTACTTGCAACCCCAAATCATGGAACCATACATGAATGGTCTTCCTTATATGGAAAATGTTTAAAAACATTCAATTTTAAGAAAGAAATTTCTGGAGAAATAAAATCGACAAACTATAATTGTCACGAGAACAAAACTCTTTCTGTACTAACAAATGGAACTGTCTTAGAAACATCAAATAAAACAGGAAATTTGATTAGAGTTTTGCAATTAGAAAAACAGACCATATCTTGTGCATCATACAGTAAGAATGGGAAATATATACTAACTGGGACTAAAGAAGGACATCTTGTAGAATGGTTCGATAGAAATAATTCAAATTATAGAGAAATAATTAAAGGTTCCAAGAAAATTTACTCAGCATATTATAGTCCTGACCAGGATAGGATAATAGTAGGTTATGCTAAAAGTATTGAAGAAATATTTACCTCAACAGGGGAATTAATAAAGGAATACAAGAGTAAAAAAATTGAGGATTCAAGAAAATTTTATGTCTACTCACCAAGCGGTGAGTCTAAAAATCTCATTAGGCTTCCACAGAAAGGTGCAAATAGTTATATTGAAAAATCCACTTTTAGTCCTAATGGAAAATTCATACTTTGGAATGATGATGACACAACCCATATTATCAATTCCAAATCACATCGAATTTTGAAAAGTTTTAATAACAATATTTTCGGAATATGTCAAGAACTGTTTAGACATGATGATGATAGAATACTAACACTGAATAAAAAAATCAGGGAATGGTCTGTAACTGAAAATAAATATAGAGGTAAAAACCACAATATCTCCAACACTGCTGAATTTATATTATATAACCCTTCATGTAACAAGGTACTTATCAAGTATTTGAATTATTTGCAAGAAATAGAATTAGCATCTGGAAATATTTTAAAAAGCTTTTTCCCCCAAACAGGCCTAGTCGTACATGGTTTAGACTTTAAAAATCTCCACCCCGATTCCGTCTTCACCGAAGAAGAAAAAAACCGGCTTCGACGCTATGGGGCGATCTTTGACGACCAAGATGAGCTGGAATGGAACCAGGCTGTGGAAGATGCCTATGGGGATATGGAGGAAGAATAGTCTAGACTATTTGGTTCTTAAAAACAGATTCGTTAAAACAGAATCGTCTTAGCAGTATTAATGCAGAACGGGCTACCCCACCTTTTATATCCTATTTAGAATTTCAAATTCATTCTTTGGGCAAAAACTCAAATTGATCCAGACCACCTGTGTCTGCCCCGGTCTGAAACTCGCCCCTTATCATAACAGAGGTAATATTTGCCAACACAGATTTTATCTGGTCCTTGGAAGCCAATTTGTTTGTTTCGATATACCAAGCTGCTGACTCGTCCAATTTGACAGAATAGGAAGTCCAGTCCAAGCCGGGAAAAGAATCATGATAATAAAAGATCTCCAGTCCGTTGCCCTTAAGGATGATATCTTTTGACTTAAATTGATTATTCATATTGCTTTTCTGGATAAGCCAAAAGGAAATTTCACCGCCATAAAAGCCAGACTTATCCCCTGAATACTTATCCGGTGCCAGGAAGTACCACACGCCTCCTGTCACATAGTCTTTTGCATAGATATAGCCAGAATCATCCAAACCCTTAAATGGAGAATAGGAAGCAAAAAGGTTAGAGCCTCCCTGCCCGTCTCCAATGATTTTCCATCCATCTGCATCAACAGCAAAATCGGATGAAACTTTCACCTCCTGTTTTTTAACTGTAATAAAATCGGAAATGGCCTTGGTTTGCTGGGTATCCTCATTGTGAACTGTTAAGGTAACCGCGTAGGAACCCTCCTTTTCATAATTGACCGTGGGGTTTTGCGCCGAGGATGTCGATGGACTCCCACCTTCAAAAGTCCACTCCCAAGAAGTAGGAGCACCCTCGGAAAGGTCTGCGAAATTGACGCTCTGCCCTTCGAATATAGCGCTGGGCTCTGCCTTAAATTCAGCTATCACTTGCACTGGCTCCCTGACTTTGATGTATGCCCCTTTAGTCTCAGTCGCCTCCGTATCTCCATTTCTGGCCGTCAAACTTACATAGAAAACACCAGCACTGGCATAGCTTACCACCGGATTTTTCTCGGAAGAAGTTGACGGGTTACCTCCTTCAAATTTCCATTCCCAAGATGTGGGACTTCCCTCCGATGTATCTTCAAAATTCACACTTTCCCCAGTTTTGATTTCCAACCGATCCGCTGAAAAATCAACTACAACCTGAACTAGTTCTCTTACCTCAACAATTCCTGTTTTGGTATCAGAATTTCCTTGGCCATTTCCCGTGACGGTCAATTTTACCTCATAGTTTCCGGGGGCATTATAGGTAACAACTGGATTTGATTCTGTTGAACTTGCAGGATCTCCCCCTGCAAATGTCCAATTTCTTTTATTTGGATTACCCTCTGAGATATCCTCAAATTCAACAGACTGGCCTTGTTTTATTTTGGCGTTTTCTGGAGTAAAGTTTGCGACCACCTTTACAGGTTCTGGATCCTCATCTCTACATCCAAACGAAATCAAAAACAACAGTAGATATATAGTGGAGCGTCCCATGATATTTCACTAGCTAGTTAAGACAAAAAGAGTGTTCAAATTATAGTAATTTTGAGATAGATGGCACATCCTATTATTTAGGAAACCAAACCATTCTCTAGAGTGACCATATCTATAGCAAATATACCAGCCCCACCTTTACCACCACCTGCCCATCACCCATGGTCTGGTATTTGACCTCGGGGTTCAAGCCCAGATTGCCTCCAAATTTGATCACCGATCCCACACCGAAGTTTGCTCCGGAGTTGCTTTCGGAGACTTTCACCCCCATATACTTTGCAGAAGCCCAAAGTGTGGTAAAGCCGGCCATACCATAAAACTGGAGTTGATCTTGGGTTAAATAATATCTTAGGTCAAGATTTAGGTTGCTCGCATTTACGTCATCTTCCGGGAAATAGAAGGTGAAGTTGGGCGCCGCGGAGAGCTTGTCCAAGAAGACATACTCTCCTCCAAGGTTTATCCCAAACCGTTCGATCTCGAATCCATAGTCACCACCTAACTGTAGGCGGATATCGCCGGCAGATTGGGCCTGAACAAGTCCAACAACAAACAACAACATTGTACAAAAGAATAGCTTTTTCATAGTTTATTTATTTTAGGCATTTAACATATTTCTAAATCATTTTTCTCATCGCTCCAGTCTAGCAAAGAAACATTACTGACACTTATACTCGATTATTGTAGTCACTCCATCATCCATACCTAAAATCTTTGTTGGAAACCGCTGACTATTGACAGATAGAACTTCTACCATAAACTCTCTATTTCTTGGCGGATTTTCATAATGCTCGGTATGGCTCATATATTTCATCATTTCCGAACTTGCAACATAGGGATAGACACCAGACCAATCGCCTGCCAACAATATATGAAACCTAAAATCACCCAAGGAAAGCCAAAAATTGTTAGTGCCTGAATGAAAATCTGTATTTGTCTCCTCAACCGGCTGACCAGTATAAGGATTATAAAGGACCGTTCTTACAAGATTATACTTGTCGTCAAATTCATGAACAAAATCGCCAGCCGGCTTACCAAATTGTCTCTGACTGATCTTGACTGTTTTGTCCCCGATATATGTAATCTCCGTGGTATCTCTATGTCCGGAGGAATTGTGCTCTACAAATACCCTCATCAGCCTGTCCTGAGAATCATAATCCATAGTAATCGTATTAAAATACTCCTTCACATAGTCTATCAATCCGTCCGATCGGTATACCACTACCGATGTATCTACACCAATCCCATTCTCAACCTCAATCATATTTTTTAACACCCCGTTATCATAGTAGTTGAATATTGTTGTAACCGACTCGCTACCTTCGTCATACCCTTCGACAAGTCTGCACGAAGGTGGAGTATAGGGTTGTCCGAAAAGGTTTTTTGTCCGGACTGGTGGAGTGGCGTCTTTCTCGTTGAACCTCACCACCACATTTTTCTCCCCATCTACCACAATTCGAATAGGGACATCATTTCCGCTCAGATTCCCTCCCCAAGAGTCAAATTTCCATCCATCCTTTGCCAGCGGCGTAAGTTCCACGGTAGTTCCATGGGGATATTCCCGTCCACCGGGATTCGTAACGACAACTTCATTGACCGTACCCTCCCCCTCAATACTAATAGTCAAAGGATAGTCCCTTTTGACAAAAACAGCAGTTACACTTTTATCGGCATCCATGGTTAGTTTCAAGGGGACGGAATTTCCACTGGCATCTCCCTCCCATTTTTGAAAAACCCAATTGGCATTGGCTTCCGGAGTCAGCGTTACTTCTTGTCCGTGATTGTAGTTAGCTGACGGGGGTGACACAGATATTTTGCCCCCATCGGTCGGACTTGCGATTCTGGTTAGGAAATAGGTGGGAGCCGGTTCGTCATCTTCTGTGTCGCAGGACATGATGACCGTGAACCCAAGCAATAGGAGCAAGATTAGTTTAACTTTCATTTCCAGTCTGATTTTCGGTTAATCATCTAGATGCATTAGGCTGCATTTTTTTATCGTTGCGGTTAGCCAGTAACTTAATCCACGACCACATTAACAGCCCCGTTTGTGCTCAGATCGGACTCCAGGACAAAGGACTTGTTGCCGACTCCGTCGAATATCTCCATCGTGCAAGTATTGGGAGGGATAGAGCCCTCGTTGTGCGCATAGAGCAACACATAATTGTACCCCAAGTATTCCATGTCGGCAACCACCTCTATTGGACTCCCGGGTCCCTTCAGTACCTCCTCGGCGATTACCACCTTCCCATTTACATAGATCGACACAATATCCCCATCTATCTGACCGTGATCCCAAACCTTGATCGTCACCTTGGTATCCGTGATATTGATAGTACCCAGATCTACGTTGTCCCTATCCAAGTAAGTATCTGGTATTATACTTTCATTGTTTCTGGGCTTTTCTTCTTCTTCCTTGTCACAGGAAAAAAGTAAAATACATGCAAAGAGGATGAATGGAAGGTAGCGTTTCATAGTTCCTAAAATTTAGTTTTAGTTATTTTTATAGTTGTATAGAATTTTTATTAGTAGGAAATTCGGTATTATTTCAACAGGCCGTTGACAAAAAATCTGTCTGATATATAGCTGCAATCCTACCTGGCAGCAAAACTTATAGTTCCTGTATCGTAGGCGACCAGCTTAAGCATGTGATTCAGTTTATCATAGATCCACTCGGCCAGTTCGTCTGTGTTTCCAAAATGAGATACCGTAATCGTCGTGAGTTTTTCGTTATAAGCTTTATCCACTGCGTGAATTTCCGTCTTGTTGACGAGCGTATCGGTGATGGTCCTCAACGAGGAGAAACTCAAATTGGAAACCGTAATCACCGTCTTCAGGGTATCCCGACCAATGCCATCCCCTTCAATTGAAGTGGTGGCAACCATCAGCACTTCCTCTATATGATGCGGCCCGATCTGAATCTCCTTTTGTGGCACCTTGCTGCAGGGTTTATCTTTTTTGGTAAAACCCAGCGACTTACCCAAATCTGCTATTCCGATTGCAGACTGGCTGGTTTCGTTCGCGACCGAAGCTACGTCACCGACAACTTGTGAAGTATTTGCAATGGAACCCAACAGTTTTGATCCACCACTCTTGGCCAACAAGCCGGCTACTGCCACATTGGTGGCGGTACGGCTTAGGGCCCTGGTTTTTGAACTCACTTTATTGAGATTCGCCAATGCCTCACCGGATTTCACCTTGGCCTTGTCTGTTGGCAACATCACTCCCTGTTCCGCCGCTTCGGCCGCATCGAGTTCATAAATACCTACAGAAAGGAAATCCAGTGCATCGCAGGTGTCATCTGCTTGACTGACATTGTCCTGCATCTCATACAAGAATGAATATTGCTCGGAGAGAGAGGGATTCGAGATTTTATCTTCCAGCTCCTGTAGTGTCACCAGCATATTCTTGACTATTCCTTCCTTATTTTCTCCCGAAAAATAGATCTTGAGTAGATAGTCGACTTTAGCTTCCCCTGAGAAACTATTTTGTCCCATTGTACGAGCGCTAAAAAAGAGCATAACAAGCATTGTAAATACCGTAAAAATCTTCACAGACTTCATTCTGGAAGAGCATTCGAAGTAAGGCCAGACAACAGTAGTCATAATAAAATCTGTTTATAGGTGAGTGAAATCAAATATTTACTTAGTGGGCAGTGGCAAAAATCAGCTTGGCATCAAATGGGATAATCCTGGAAATACTTAACCGACAAGATTTCTTGTCAATACCTATCTCATTGTTGAAATTAGACCCGTCGAAATCTGTCTTGTTTATCTTTCAGAAAAGGATTCATCTGATCAGTTCTATCTATCTTTAGAAAATAGGTAAAAGACCTTCGGATTTTAAAGAAGCTTACACAAACGCCTTTTATCTACTTTCTAAGACCAATTTATAACAGGTGAAATAGACAGGGATCACCACATTTGGTGACCCAAATAATTTTTTAGAAAAAAAAATGAAAATCACCTATCAACGACACAACCACCTCCAATCCACCCAGCAGCACAACTATATTTCACTGACAAACAGCACAGGTAAGACCCTATGCCACAAGCCGTCTCTTATCAACTCTTACACATCACGAGCAACTTGTCTTACTATTTTCAGAAAACAAACACACCTATATAGTATCATTTTTCAAAACTTTTTTATTTGGTTTTATAGTACAGTCATTCACTCCGTTTTATACCACTTTTACGAAGTTTGGGTATATAATCACGAAACAATTTCTTATCCAAACAGAGATCCTCTTAGCTTTTCTACCATAAAATAAAGCGCCGGTACACAGACATTTTCAGTACCAGATTTCATGCTAGTGGAAAAGAAAAAAAGGCTATGAACTATCCCGAATCCATCGAACAAATCACTATTCAAAAAAAGGTAGAAGCTTTTGAATTGGCCTCGACTTGGATTCCAGGAATAAAAATCCTTCAGCAGGTTGAGCCAGCCAAGAACCTATTTATCTGCGAGAGAGGCATTCAGCGCTACGGACTTTCCCAAGGTTTTTTCAAACATCTCCCAACAAAGGAATTCAAAAGCCTCGTTTTCGATGCGGACAGCCCGGAAACCTGCCTTCTGGCAGTAAGCGAGAGGAATTTCGGAAACTATCCGGAAACGAGGATTTTTCTCCAGCGGCAGAAAAGAAACAAGAATCTGCCGATGGAACTAGTCATTGTCAAATACCTGAACTTTGACTCCAACGGAGTCCCCCTCCTTTCACTGACTCAAATCCTACCTCTCCCATTTCAGCCTTGGGCAAGCACCAAGGTGAATCGAATCATTCATGAAATATCCTTTAAAAAGCAAAATCGAGAGAAATTCAAACAACTCTCCACTCGAAACAAAGAGGTGCTGTCACACATGACATGCTGTACCAAGGCAGAGGACATCAGTGAACTTCTGGGAATCTCAGTCAATACGGTCAACACCCACAAGAAGAAAATCAAGGACCTGTTGGTGCTGGAGGGAAGCTGCGAAGTGGTATGGTATGGACTGGCCTTCGATCTGCTCAAGTTTTGAAAGGCCGTCGACGGACCCCTCGGCTAGCTTCTTTGCAGCCCTGGCGAAGTATCAGAAAATCAACGATATAGCAAAAAAAAGTTGGCGACAGGTTGAATTCGTCCTACAACACTTTTTGGTCTTCCCTGCCCCCGTCGAAAAAGATCGGCACACAAAGCAGTTTTTGCTTATCGATTGAATATTTCACCAATTCTGGTGAAAAGATTTGGACAGACTTCAGATTTCTTTGGGAAACAGAATTCTCAGGATCGAACCGACCTACATCGATGAGAAGACCAAAATGCTAGTGGGGGAATGGTATATGGTGGAGGAAATTGGAGACAATCTTTTCTTTGCCCAAGAAGTCACCCAATACAACGGAAATGAAGAACCAATTGTCGAGGGTTTAATAGAAAGTATCCTGGTCGGATTTATGCCTTCCGGTGTGAATCACAACATGGCCTTGATAAACGGAACACTGTACATGAACGAACTTCTCTACTGGAAGTGGAAACCGAACAGCAACGAGATCTTCATCTACGGACAAAAAGACCAGGCACCGGACGACAGCTCCGAGGGCATCTTGATCGACGAATTGACTGGGCAAGGCTTCACTTGGTATGAGGTCTGGGAAGGCGATGACATCTCCGGATCTGTCTTTAAAAGAAAACTCTAAAAGCTCCAATAATATTCTAAAACCAAAACAAAAACCTCCAAACACCAACAACTATGAAAACCATTAAATCTGTTTTCGCCCTTTTGGCTCTGACTCTCCTACTTGCCTCCTGCGGAGATTCTGATTGTAAAAACTGCTCCTTCAACGGTGACTATATCGGCGAACTCTGCGGAGACGATCTGAAAGTAGCCGAAGACACCGATGGGATGAAGTGTAAGAGGCTGTGAAATAATTGGAATTTGTCAAACTCGAAGTTTTCAAATCAATTCCTATCTACTTCCAGACCAAGCTATTTTCCCGTTGGAAACAATGCTAGAAAAAGCTGCTCAGCCAAACAAAATATCTGTTTGACATTTTTTTTTGGCAGCACCAAAATGAAGCCATCGATTCACTTTGAATTTGAAAAACAGCTTGCACTCCAAACATTTTTGACAGATTTTGCAGCACTAAATCTGTCAAAAATGTATTTAAGAATTTTTGGAGTCATAGCTATAATGACTACAACATTTGCCTCCGCAAACGCACAATGTGACAACCTAGAACCTGAAGACTCCATCTACGGCTACCGAGAAAGAGAAGGCAGGTGTGAGGGATTTTACAAAGCCAATGTCAGCGGGTTTGCGATAGCGGTTGTCTCGTTTACCCATGGGAACATCGCTTACGCAATGAACTCCAATGAAAAACTAAAAATATCCACAAATCCTCTGGACAACTTTAACAGTGTTTCGGTTCAGGGCACAAACTTTTTGATGAACAAAAATTATCGCTTGGACTTAGAGTTAAAAAAAGGGGAAGTGGCAACTATTCCGGTGAAAGATGTACTGGAACCCAACAAATTAGACCCTGCCCATCTTGGATTGCTTGGCTATGTGGAACGATCCGGCTTCAGATATTTCGTACCGGTGACCCCATCGTCCGAATTAAGCGGTTCGTCGGCAGGGGAAAAAAATTTAAAACTCGCCATCTCCGCTACCATAGATCTCAAGAAGGTTGTGTGGAGATATGCCGTAACGCAGGGAGATCTATGCGGCAATTATTCTGATATAGTCGTACTACCTGCTTCTAGTTTTCTGCGAAATTCTCCAATTGAACTCCAAATCCCTACAGCGATTCTTGAGAAAGGAAATGAAATCGGACTCTGCATACAGCTCAGTGTATTGGGTACAAATGGAATGGAGTTTAATGAAAATATCAGACTGTTGATTCCAAAGGATAGTTAAACCAGAATTTCTGCCGCAGATTAATCTACGGTTCTCTCCTTCAATAGCCAATTGCCCCAAAGCCGCCGTGAGTATTCGACACCAAAGTAGTGCGAGATTGGCTTTTGTCCTTCGAAAGGCCGTGAACTACCATAAAACTCATCTTCTACTTCAAAACCTGGGTCAACCCATTGATTTAATATTCCCGAATAAATTAGAGACCACTTTGATATCCTTCGTTCTAACGACAGTTCAACACATAAACCATTTACATAGTTTACGTCATTGTGTTTTAGTCTTGATTGCTTTCCACCGCTTTCAACTACCCTAGCGTTTGTTCCAAGCTTAACGGTTGGTACATATCCGAAAGCGATTACGACATTTTGCTTTCTATAGTATTTGATTGCATACTCTAATGTAATTGGGGCTTTAAGTATCCGGAAATCAATTCCCCTAAGTCGAAGACCTGAGCTCCAAGAAGGATACAATCCAAATTCCGTAATCTTATAATGACCATATCTTGGCTTTAAGCTAAGTCTACCCCTTTCATCAGGCCGCATATGGAGATTTACTCCCCCTTCAAACCCATCGGCGAAACTTGAATAGTTATAATTACCCTCAGTTCCTGATAACCATATGATTCCGACACTTAAGGCAGGAGAGACAGTGAATTGATATCTTCTATTCTCACGGGACCTTTTAGATTCTTCCTTCATCAGGAGCAAATATTCCAACTCCTCTTTTTCGCAAACGGTTAACTCCTGACCAAATGGAACAAGTTTAAAATACTTGCACTGTTCGAATTCATATAAAATTTTCTCTATGACAGAAAAATCAATTGCTTTAAAAGTGGATAAGCCTTCATCATTGGACTTGCTTGAAATCATGCCTACTATACTTCCACGCTCATTAAAAACAGGCATTCCTCTACTAAAAACAGACTGCCTTTCCATACGTAACAGTGCTATTTTATTGGTAATATCCACGAGCATTATTGGTTCTCGAAAAACGCTCCATTGATTGTCACTTATGCCATTGTCCAAAAATGTAGCAAAGGAATTGGATCCTTGTGAAAAGAAATCATATTTACTAGCTCTCATAGCAAAGTTTTTAGGCTTACTACATTCATATAGTGCCAGCTTATAATCCGCATAGACAAATACCTTTACCAAGTAGGCTTCTGACTCAATCTCTAACCCATGAAATTTTACAGAAATCCCACTAAAAAACTCACTTCTACTATCCGCTACTGTAATAAACGAAATTGTATTCTCATCAACTTCTCCTGTTATCAATCCAAAATCACCTCCACCTAAATCAACAACATTGGAAAGCGAATAACTAATACTTCTCTCTTGTCCAAATGATTGAACTACAACGAGCACAAAAAACAGTATCGTGAATCTCACTATCATATGGCTATACCGCGAATTTGAACTTCGTTAAAAACAATTACGTCGCCTTTAAGCTGGTTGAAAATCACTTCAAGTTCCAACTGACTTGAATTGATCGGTTCCACAAGGATATAGGAGTACCAATACCCTCCCCCTTGAGTTTTTAGGAATTCTGGCAGGATGGATCTATTACCCAAGCTATTAATCACACTTATTTCAATTGCTGAAATTTCACTACGGAAGTTCTCTTTCACATAAACATCGAATCCCGTTATCAAAATCGGTTCGTGAAGCCCTATCCTGATTCTGTTGGATTCGATGGAGTCAATGGTGCAAGACCAACTTGTATTGAGATATCTATCAACCAGATTAAAAGTATTGTCCGAACAAGCCCCATCAATCTCAATTTCTTTAATAGCTATTGGTAGCTCAGAAGCATTAGAAAAAGGAAGAGCTATTCTAGCATTTATCTGTACCTTTTCTGAGAGTAGACTCCTGAACAAGCCTTTATTCCATCCCTCAATAGTCTCTTTAACTAACACTATATTAAGACTTTCGATAAACTTTCCATTTCGAATGATCATCCCTGCTATGCCTTGATCACTCAAAAGTGGGCTGCCAGAATGGCCAGACTCAACTTCTTGCATGATGATGCTCAGGGATTCCCCATTGACATCCCTGACCAAGCCCGGTGACTTGGAAGGAAGAATCCTCCCTGAATCTTTCACCGAGACGAACGTGACTTCATCGTTCATGGAGAGGTTGCTGACCATCGGTATCGAATCCAGATCCAGGGGAAAAATGGGCATTTGGAGCAAGGCGATATCGTGTATTGAATGTGCTTTCACCAAAACCGCTGGGTATTGGACTCCTTCCGAGGATGTCAAGAGTAATTGTCTGTCGTCTTGAACCACATGTTTGGCTGTAGCCAAAAAAAAGTATTGATCGTTTTTGCCAACTATAAAAGCGGATCCGAAAGAATTCCCAAATGCTTCAGTTACACTGAAAACAATGTCTTTATACGGAAAAGACATTTCAGTTCCTGTTTGTGCAGGTAAGGTTCCAGAGACTTGGAACAGCATAAAAAACAGCAACACCCTCATCTTGACTTTTTCATTTGATAGGCCACAATCAAGGCAGTAAAAAGCAAACCGGCAATTAGGGAATTAGGAAAACTTGCCCAAGATTCTATTCTCTTGGGAAGAAGATTCTTTCCACCGTTTGGCTTGGCGGCATCAATACCAGTTTGCAGACTGTTTACAGATCCCGAAAACGTGACAGAAAGCACTCCCTCTCTATAAGAAATGATCAATTTGGAAGGATCTTGCAGCGAAAGGGTTAACATATCCCGAGAATTCAGCACAAAGTTTTCCCCATATTCAGGCAGCTCAATCTGGCCACTTAGGATCCCATATTCCACTTTTTGTTGACCCAGCTTACCAAAAGCCACGGAACTGACCAGAATAGGCGGAAGTTCAAAATCACCGGCTTGGATCAGCGACAGCTGAAGGTTTTCGTTCGGTGCGGACTGAAAGTTGATCCCAGTACCTATTGGGGTGTCTCCATAGGTCACAGAGCTATCCTCAGCGGAAGAAAAGGCCACCAGGTTCTTCAAACGCAGATTCCCTTCTAATCCTCGGGGCTCCAACAAGTCGAAATAGATATCATGCTTCGTGGGAGCTTCAATTGTAATCCCCGTTTGGGCGGGCAGTTTTAGATAAGCTATTCCCACTGGTTGTGATTCAATAGAAGCGATTTTCAGGGATGCAGGAAGTGAATTGGAAAATGGATAATGCAAGGAGTACAGACCATTTCGAATGTAGAAATGATCGGTACTGGAAAAGACATTTCCCTCAGAAGATCTGATATCCACAGCCCCATCGGTTTCAAAATGAAGGTAGTCGGTAGTTAGTGTTATCCTAACTTCTGCTTGGCCTACCCTTCCAAAAAAGTAAAATGTTGAGGCTGTGCCTGCAAGAGCAAGGAATATAAATGGGACAAACTTCCATCTGGCATTCGGCTTTTTGCCTTTTTGGGATGAAGCGGAATATGAACTTACGGGTGATGCATCTGGTTCCGGGCTAGCAATTTCGGAGTCGGTAACCAATTCTTCACTAGGTATATCATCAATGGAAAACCTATATTTCTCGTAAAGAGAAACGAGGACTTGGTCGTTTGCCATCACGTAGTCCTTTCCAAATTCCCTTTGGATAAAATCCCGGAAGTCATCGTATCCGCAAAAAAATGCCAGCAGGTCCATCAGCTGCGGGTTGATATCAAATTTATTTGTTTTCCCTGCTCGGTTTTTATCGCATATCCTTGCTTTGTACCAAAATGCCTGGAGATGCTCATCCTTTATTTCCAGTTTCTGCCCACCCTCATACGCTCTTGCTTTCAGCCATGCTTTGTTTCTTTCAAGACTCCAGCTTTCCAACTCTGGACGAGGCTTAAGCCCAACCTCTCCGATAAAAGCCAACAGCAAATCCTTCAAATCGCGAACCAGAGTCATATCTACCTTTTTAGTATCGTGCTGGATCAATAAACTGGGCTTGGTAGGGATTTTCTGAAAGCTAGACTTTAAAAGGTAAGGGTAGCTATCTCCAAACATTATCGTTATCGTTTCTTCCAGCCTTATGGCCAGCAGATAGTAGAAATAGTGCGTGCTAAATGGAGGTTGCATTCCATTTAAGTGTTCATTATCCCTGTAATCGCCTTTTATAGTTGCCAATGGTAACAGTTTCGAGTGAAGCCCCAAAATAGGCGTTGGAAACCACGAAACAAACATAAAAGTATATTCAAAAACATTTTTTCTGGACACAAACAAAACTCATCAAGAGTTTGCAAACTGTTTGACAAGCGAGTTGAGAGGTCTTTTTTGGTATTTCCTTGCCGCATTTTGGATGTTTGATCCATCGGTACTCAGCAGTCCGATCTGAAAAAAAGAAGCGGAAAACTCTCCGCAGCACCCGGTAAAGGAGGGGACTGGCCGTCCCGACTTTGATGTAAAGCATGCTTCCCGCCCCAGCGCCTGCCCTGTCATGGGCTGACAGACCCCAGGCGTACGGGTTTGCCCTTTAGACGTGATTGGAACACTCCATTAACCACTCATGTATGAAAAGGCTAATCATACTCCTATGCCTACTGGGCTTGGCGGCACTTCCCTCCTGCGGTCTCTTCGGAGACAAGGAAGACAGCCAGCCGGATGTAGCGCTATCTCAAATGGACACAGATATTCCAGACGAGAAAGATCCAGATCGGGAGGATTGATCCTGATGGGCACTGCTTAGACCGCCAATCTCAGGCCTTTGGCCCCGACAAACGCCGGGATCAGAGGCCTCTCCTTTCTTTGGTTTTCACAATGCTGTGCCTGAGCGGATGTGGTCTGCTCTCTTCAGACAAAAAGGATCTGGAGCCAGTTAAAAATATCGTAATGGAAACCGAAGATCCCGATAAAAAGGATCCTGGCCGAGACGACTGACACATCCACGGTACTTGTTCACTCAAGGTAATCAAATGAATCTGCATGAATCCATATCCACTTTCCCATCGGTGTAGGCGAGTTCCTGCACCGATGTCATTTAGACTTTGGTACCTCTTTGTTACTACTTTTCTATATGGAATTCGAATAAGTTTTTTCGACGGCTTTTTGCTTCCGTCAAATTAAATTATACTTGATAAGTAACAAGTTCACATCTGATTAGCTATGAGAACTGCAAGTACATGACTAGCTGTGAGTTCATTTTCCTGCTTGATATTGGCCTTTCCATGCTGATTTTTCACTGATATACTATGATTGTTTTACTCTTGGCCTCTCTGCTGGTTTTTGGAACTACTTCTCCGGCTAGCAGCCAGTCTGACCCTATTCCTGACTCACTCTACAAACAGGCATCCCGCTACCTTGATCAAGGTGATTACCAAAAAGCGATCATTAACTTAAAGTCATTGGAACAAAACAGTGCTTGGTCCGAAGAAGCAGTAAACCTGAGGAAAACCTACAACAACCTCGGCTTTGCCTATTACAAGCTCGATCAATTTGATTCAAGTCTGTTTTTTTACAAAAAAACCTACGAGTATGCAATCGCACTGAAAGATACTGCAAAGATCATCTCAGCTTTCAATTCCATCGCCATGGGATATAATGAGCTGGGACAATATGGCCTCGCGCTGGATTCCTATCAAAAAGCGCGTGAGATAGCTATGGGATGGGGTGATCCAGACATTTTTGCCCAAATCCTGACAAACTTGGGCTTGGTATACCAAAACCTGGAACGGAAAGAAGAAGCGCTTGCCTACCATCACAGATCTTTGGCGGTGGCCAGAGAAGCAAAAGACTCCGTCTCAATCACCATTGCATTCAATAACATCGCTATCAGCTACAAAGCTTTGGGAGCGTTAGATAGCAGCCTACATTATAATTTGAAAAGCCTAGAGCTGAAAAGGCAAATGGGAAATAAACCTAAAGCTGTGGTCTCGACGCTGAACAATATCGGAACCTCCTATCTAGCCATGGGAAACTACCCAGAAGCCGAAAAGTATTTCCTCGAATCCAATGCCCTGCACAGACTAGTCAAGGACATCCCCGGTCTTTTGGCGAGCTACAACAATCTCGGGGATCTAGCCTTGAGGAGAAACCAGCTAGAGCGTTCCCAAGTTTACCTCGACTCGGGAGCTTTTCTCTTTCCACAAGTCAGTGATCTGGTTTTTAAGCGGGACAATCTGGAGCTGCGTCTGGCTGTCCTGGAGCGAAAGAAAGACTATGAAAGCGCCTTACCGGTGTACCGGGATCTGACAGCCATCAACGAGCGCATCTTTCAAGTAGAAAAGCTAAACGTGCAGGAGGTGGAGGCGAGCTATCAAATCAGGGAAGAAACCCTGCAAAGGGAAACCGCCGAGCAAAAGGCTGGCTTGGCTGAAGCGGAAACTAAAGCGGCTAAGCAGCTTCTACTGCTTTTGGGAGTCACCGTCCTTTTGTCCCTGATGTTCGGAGTTCAGCTTTTCCGGCTCAACAAAAAACTCAAAACCAAAAACGCGATCATCCAAGACCAAAAACGGGACAACGAACACCGGATTTACAATTTTCTCGGGAGACTACAGAGTCTTCTCAGAATGGCTTCGGAAACTGTTACCGATCAAGTCTCCAAAGAAATCCTCCAAAATTCGGAGGCAGCGATCATCTCTGCTGCTGCTCTGCAGGAGCACCTCACCTACTCCGAAATCGAAAATGAAGAAATGCTGGTGGGTAAGTATCTGGAGGGACTCACCCTCCGGCTTCGGGAGATGTTCCAGCTCACCGGCAGTCCCGTCAAACTTCAAATCATCGTCAAGGAAGACGCAAGCTTACCGGTCCAAACGGCATTGAATCTTGGTCTGATGATCTCAGAGATCATCACCAATTCTATGAAGTATGCCTTTCCCGCAGAGATCCCTGATCCCATGGTGGCAATCAGTGTGCGGAAGTCCGAAAACATCCTCACCATCCAAGTAGGCGACAATGGAGTAGGCATTTCCGAATTCCAAAAAAAGGGAATGGGAACGGTACTGATCCAGCGCTTGGCCAAATACATCAAGGCCGAGCTGTCGGTCGATTCCGGCGCCGGAACCCAATACTCAATAGCATTGAAGGTGGCGGAATAGCCCGCGTTTTTATTTGCCAATCGCCTCCCAAATCAAAAGATTTGAGAAAAAACATAAATTTGGTTATCAAGCAAATCTTCCTATCCATGAACCTGGCAAAATCCCATCTCACATTTCTCCCGATTTTACTGCTGCTCATGCTTACGGCCTGCCCCTTTGACCAAGAGGATGAGAAACCAAAAGACGAACCAAAACTCACACATGAATTTCTATGGTATAAGGATGGTGACCCTCTTCGGGTCAAGGTCTGGTATGGGACTACAGTGGCTATCACCTACTACCGTCCAGACGGATCTGTAGAAAAATCCGAGGAGCTGGTCAATAACAAGGCCTGGGTTTTCAAATTCTCAGATTCAGGGCCTTACTCTGATGAAACCACCTACCTCTGGAGAGATGCCGAAGGGGTTATGGATCAGTTGATGCCGGTTTTTGGCAGGTATGAACTCAACTCTTCCAAAAATCGGATCACATTTGGGCATTCCCGGGATTGGAATTGGTCTGAAGGAGAAAAATTAGACGACGTCTCTTTTGATATCAGCTTTAAGGAGGATTTCTATCTGTCCGATTGGCTGAAGTTTACCCATGTAAGTGTCGCTGCTGATGGAAGCAAGAAAGAAATTACATTTACCCTATCCGCATGAAAGAATTAGCTGATCAAAGTCCCTTTTAAGGGATAATTTGTTCAGTAGGAATGGTAAATTGGCGCTGAGACGAGCCTTATGACTAAGTTACTTTTAGTAGAAGACGATCCATTTTTTGCCGACCTGTTGTTGGCTGACCTCCGCGACCTGTTTCCTCATCGCGAACTCCAGCTGATCGGCCCGGCAGAGACCTACCAAGAAGCGATCTCCTTAATCCAGTCAGAAAATCCTGACATCGCACTGCTTGACATTAACTTGGGTTCGAAGCACGACTCTTCAGGCATCCGTATCGCCGAGTTTCTAAACCGTACCCACCCGATTCCCATCATTTTTATCTCAGGCATGCCACAGGGATTCGACCAAGCTAAATACACGCTGCCTGTAGCCTATCTCAGAAAGCCTTACCGGAAACAGGATCTGGCAGATCAACTGGAGCTGCTATGGGTTCGTCGCAGCATGGAAAGTAGGCTGAAGGCAGAACCTGAGACCAAACCAAAACCACCCGGAAGAAACACGCTATTCGTCACTGTCAACCGGGGGGAATTGGCCCCGCTACACTTGGACCGGCTCCTGCTTCTGGAGGCTGATGGCAAAGTCATCAAGGCCCATTGCCAAGACAGTCCTTACCCAATCGTATTTACTTCACCTGGCTTAAAAAACTTTTTCGAGGAGCATCTGGCATTGTTCAAAGGCCAATTCTTCCAGGTCAGCCGCAAGCATGTGATCAGCATTTCCCAAATCCACCGGATCAAGGACAACCACGTGATCCTGCAAAAGACAGCGCCCTCGGGCCAAAACACAGAATTCCGAATCCCCTTCCCCGTCAACAGCGACAGTAAAAAAGAGCTAATGGAAATCCTTTCCGGGACACAAGTTTAAAAAACTGTCTTTCAAGCAACATTTTTTCTCTGTATAAAACAGAATATCACCAATATTAATGAGGATGGAATTCTTTCCAGAAAATAGTTTTGGTACATAGAGAGTTGGATCCCAAATCCTATCTCCTATTCAGAAGTATGTCAAAACTATAAACCATCATCATCATGAAATGCGGCATCTGCGAATCAGACGACATACAAAAGCTCAGTGTCATTAATCAAAACGGGACTTCCAACACTAGGGGCAACATCAACTCTACCCACACCGGAGGAGGTTTGGGATTTGGATCTGGAGGCTTCGGAGGATTTGCCGGAGGAGACTCTTCGAGTTCCTCCGTCAACACCACAACCACCTCGGATTTGGCGAATCGCTGTGCTCCGCCCGCAAAGTATAATTTCAAAGGCCCCTTGCTCATGGGATTCCTTGCGTTGATCGCAATCTTTGCTTTTGACCTTTTTGTACAATTAGACATATCCGGCATGGCCTCACTGACGATCTTAGGATTAGTTGGGGGCGGCGACTACTTCGCCTACAAGGGCTTCAACTACAACAAAACGGAATATCCTGTTTTGATGCGGGCATGGTTCCGAAAGTGGCACTGTAACAAGTGCGGGGATATTTTTGACGTCTAACAGCCAACCACATTTTGTAGAACCACGGCCAATTTTCCCTAGATATATAAGGGCTGGCACATAGGCATCTGGGGAAATAAGCTTTTTCGAAATCAACCAGTGGAGTCCAGAAACCACCAAAAACGGGGCGCGTCCGAAAAGCCTTACGAGTAGGTCAATTAAACCAAAACAATATGAACAGAAAACTCAACACTGTTTTCGCATCGCTTGCAATAGTTGCAATGATGTCCGGCTGCGCTTTGACCACACCAATCAATGCGACAAGCAACCCATTAGGACCCAAGGTTGGAACTGCAAAGGCCACCGGCTTTTTGGGGATCATTTTCTTTGACGGGGACGCGAGCATCAGGACGGCTGCAAAAAATGGAGGGATAACCAAAATTTCAACCGTAGATATCAAGCACACAAGTATCCTAGGCTTGATCGTCACCTATGAGGCTATTGTCACTGGTGACTAAGCTTCACTAATGCCAAGGGCTTGAACCTTGGCATTAGCTAATCCCGACTGTTTGGCTCCCAGGCATAAATACGACAAACCCAGACTATGGGCGAATCGAAACCCAAAGCCATTGAACTTCAACCAACGGGGGGCTATTCAATGGAATCTCACGAATCTCAACAAACAATATGATGAAGACTCATCTATTTTCAAAAGCAATTTTAGTAGGGAAGCTGAGCCTCCTATTCTTGATTTCAACTTTTTTTGGCGGCTGTGTTCCAACCAGGCAATCAAGTACGAACTCAGCAAACAACCATTTTGAGTCTTTTTATGCAGGTGAAGGTGGCATGCAATATTTCATAAAGCCCATTCTGTTGAAAAACATCGAGAAGGAGGAGTACTTGATGGCAGATTTCACCTTCCGACACCAAAATGAAGCTACAGATTCAGTCACGGTAAACTTTAGTATAGAGGGAAATGAACTTTACAAAAAAATCGACAGTCTGGTGATTTCCAGCAGTTCGGTCGCCTTTGCAACCAAAAGAATTGAACTGTTATTCAATGAAAAGAGCAAAAGGGGGTATGTGTCGAGGTATACGACAAAAGTCAGCCAAAATGACATGCGCCACCTCTTTGGACAAGGAACATGGGATTATACCATTTATAATGAAACCTTATCCAACTCCTTCCTTCCCACCCCCAAAAGCAAAAAGACAATTAGCGCCATAAACAACAATCTTTTTATCCTAATGTAAAAGCCAACTCCCAACACTATTCTATAAATCAATTAACCAACAACATCATGAAAAATCTATCCGCTCCAGCCCTGTATTCCATACTCGCTCTGTTTCTGGGAATGTCCTTTACCGGCTGTCAAAATGAAGACGACCCCGATCAATTTACAGGAAGTATCGAGGAAATAGAGGAATTTCTGACTCCAGAGCTTACCCAAATTGTAACAGAATTAGGCATGGAAATCAATACCGGCAATACTCCTCCTAATATTGAAGGAAACTACCTGGCAGAAGTCGTCCTTATGGGCAGCAATATATCAACTGATGTCATCGGCCACCGATTTTCCGATATGGTCATAAAGTTTGAAAATCAGAACAACGAGGATCTATCCATCACTTTTTCCTATAAACAATCCATTGAATCGGGCTTGGGAATCGGAGCTCTGATTGCAGGAAGCCAAGATTCATTTTCGGCTTTTTTGAAAGTCGATGTCACACATGGCGCTGACTACCCCACGGCAAAATCGGCTATGGTAATTTCGGGGACAAAGACCGCAGATGGGATAAAAGATTATCAGTGGGCGTTGTTCATGCTGGACAATAAGGGAGACAGCAGGTATATCCTCAATAATACAGGCAGGGTATTTAGAGAATTGGACAACATCGCCAGGGTGACCACCCAATCCATTCCTTCCGGCAGATTGGCTCCAGAAACAGAGAGCCCACTGAAGTCCGCAATAGAGCGATAGTTGGTTACAAAAACAGAAACCAGAAAAAGCTCGGAAACGGAACTACCATAAATGGTGTATTCTGAACTGACACTGAACGTTTCCTCCCATCACTTCTCACCAACGAAGTATTTAAAAGAAAATCAATGTAAACTAATGAATATGCCGACAATAAAAACCACACATCATTTATCCAGCCTAGTATTGATAGGTGTCGCGATGTTTCTGTCCTACGGATGTAACTCTCTTTCAGGCGGAGAACAATGCCAGGAGAGAAAGGAATTCAAAGATTTTGAAGCTATGGTCAAGTCATTCGATGTGCTTTCCAGTAAGCAAGATTGTTTCAGACTCCAAGCGGCTGCTACCAAGCTTTTGGCGAACTCTAAAGGCTGCGCGGACGAGTTAGAGATCATAGCAACTGCCTCCCCTTGGAAGAGTTTCAACTGCGATGACTGGCATGATTGGAACGACTAGTCGATATTACAAATAGACTACTTCGTGGAAAGAAGTATGCCCCATGTGTTCCCCAATTATCAACATGCAAAAATGCTTCAAAAAATTCCAATCGAAGCAATTAAATACCAAAGAAGCGGAAATTCCACATAAGATCAATCTGGTGATTTGGGCCCCACAACAACGACGCAAACTAAAGCAATACAACTAATATATAAAACAATCAATTTGAATTAAGTATGAGATATATACTCAGAATAGCATTACTCATAGGAATCTCACTATCACACTGTTTGAACGGATTTTCGCAGAAGAAAAAAGATGAATTGCAGTATCAGCCAATACCCTTGGCTAATGTGGAAGAAGCATTTCCTGTTGCACTAATGATTCTGGAAGATAACTACGGTGTATCTATTTCAGGAATGGATTGGGGCAAAAAGGAAATCACTTCGATGAACTACAATTACAGAAAGGTTCTTGGAGAGTTTAGGTTCAAATTTATGATCACAATAGATTCCGACAACGTTTTGGATGTGTATGCAAGCAATGTTCAAACCACAAGTGCAGACGGAGGATGGATGGATTACATGGTAGAAAAAAGAGAGCGCGCGATAGTGGCTCAATTTATAGAGGAACTGAGGAAAAACCTCCAAGATCCTGCTATAATAACAAAAGCACAAAGTAGGTTTTATACAGATCTAAATGTGAACGCATTGTTTTTTGATACGGCTACAAAAGTTGCCGGTGATCGCTGGTTTGAAAATTTCATTAAAGACCGACCGGTAAAATGGAAACTATCATTTGTCGAACTATCCAAAAACAACTCTAAGGAATTTGACTATGAATACTTGGAAAACTATGCCATTTCCGTTGAATTTGTAAGTGGTGATCAAAGCAAATTTTATGTAAAAAGATATACAAATTCCGACACCAATGTATTAACAAGAAAAGGATCCTCGGTGATTGTAGATGGTACATGCCTAGCCCTAAACTACACAAACTCTTTTAGTATTATTTTGGTAGAGTAGTCGAAATCTATCGCATGAGTATGCTATAATCAACCTCCCATATCCACAAAGACTAACCGACAAATCTAAACTATTCAAAGTAGCCAATATGCAATTTCTACCTCGAAAAAGATAAGAACACTAGGACTTCTTTGTGTATTAAGTGTCTTTTCATGCGAATTTTCCAAGGAAGAGGAACCATCGGATGTGATTGAAGACCCCGAATCACCCGAGTCTGATAAAGAGCAGCCTATTTTGTTCCGAGGCTCAGGAGATAGGGGTCTATTTCAGGACAGGGAACACATGATCATGATTGGGTCTGAGAACGGCACAAACACTTTTACTAGACTATACAGAATCAACAAAAATGGAGTACGGGATACTACTCTCAATGACTCTGAACTATACCAATCCACCAACTCAATAGGCTGGCAAAACCTCCTCCTGGGCGGCGATGGTCACATATTGACCTTATTCGACAGAACTCAGATTTCTAAACGCAAAAAATCATCAAAGAATTGGCTAAACCAAATCAAAAGCCATCCCATATTGCAAGAGTTCGTAGTTGCTTTTGATCTCCAATATTTCCCGCACTTTCCGTTTGTGGGTATTAACAGTATTGACACTAATGTAGAGTTGCTGGCCGATTTCCTCGGCACTCAGTCCCCTGACCATCAATGTGAGCACTTCCCGATTTCTTCGGGTAAGTAGCTGGTATTTTTTCCGGTGGTCCGCAGAAAATACCATTTCATTGACGATTCGGGCAGTCTTTGCGGGCACCCATCCCAGCAGGTTTGATGGAAGGATTTGAAGCACTCTAAGCGAGGGTGAGCCCATTGCATTCTTTTCTATAAGTTCGACGGATATCAACTCGGCCTCCGATGGCGAATCGTTGGCACTATATCGAATGTATAGACTCCTCTCCTCTCCCTTCTCGCCAAAAGTCCCAATCAGGCAAGTATGGGGATCCTTGGCGTCAAAGATCAGTTTCCGAAAATCTGCCGTAGGAAGGTGTTTAAAAAATGCTGGGCTTAGGCGGTACCGCTCGCGACCCCGATGACAGAGATATAGGTTTTCTTCAGGATCAATCCGTTGAATAACTTTTATGCCTGGCAGCCATCGGTCTACCTGTTGTAATTTTTCGATTTTCTCGGAGATAATGCCTCCGTCTTTTTCATTGGACAGTCTCATGGCTTTTCTTTTAGGTTTGGTTGTCGAAAAAAAGCGCATGAGAACAGTACCGGAAAAATTAAATCACGAACACGGCAATTCAAGGTATGAACGCCCCGTTTTCCAGAATAAGGTTTGCCATAGCCTCACCATTTTTAATGAGGTCTTTTGTCTTGGCACCTAGCTTATTTAAAATGTCCAGAAAACAAAAATCGAGAGAAATTCGAACAACTCTCCACTCGAAACAAAGAGGTGCTGTCACACATGACTTGCTGTACAAAGGCAGAGGACATCAGTGAAATCTTAGGAATCTCAGTCAATACGGTCAACACCCACAAGAAAAAAATCAAGGACCTGCTGGTGCTGGAGGGAAACTGTGAAGTGGTATGGGCTGGCCTTCGATCTGCTCAAGTTTTGAAATCAGTCAACACACCTTTTGAGCTCTATGTCGCTTTCAGGGCATGCGAAAACATAACTTGACTGGACTTTAAACGGACGGCCGATAGTAGTGCCCCATCCTTGAAACCCTACTTCACCGGTACTCGAAAGTATTCGGAACCAGCCCCAAACTCCCCAAAAAGTCCTTGGATGCGGCAGAGGTATTATACTCCCCTTGCCTATCGTAGACTTCCCTGACGACGCTGACGAAGGGCTCTTTGTCGCTGACATACAGGAGGTAGTTGATGGCCATTAGGGCCAGATGCCTATCCGCACTCAACACATACTTCTTGAGGATTTCTGCGGCTTCGTCGCTTTGATTCAGTTCGTATACGACCGCTGCCAGCGAGATAGCAGCCGGAGGATAGGCGTCGCTGAGAAAGCCGGATAGCTTGGGAGCTAGGGGCTCAAGAGTCTCTTTGCCCTGCGACATCAATCCCACTGCGGCCCAATAGCGCACTATCTCATTTTCATCTTCCAAGTAAGCCAACTGTTGAAGTGCCACTTCCTTGCTCCTCATTCCAGACAGGTTTGCTACATGGAATATCTCCTGAAGCGGATAGCCGGAGCTGCTGTTCCGAAACTCAAATGGAGTAGACAATGCTGAAATTCTCTCCAGCTCATATTCAGGAAGAAACAACACATCCCTCCTTTCGAGAGTATGGGTTTCCAGCGCGATCCTCATCTCTTCGATCAGGTTCTTGTACTCCGGACGGGCGATCAGATTATTCGTCTCCCAGACATCTTGCTCGATATCATATAGGAGCTCGGCGCTGCGAGGTTCAAAGAGGCTCCTTTGCAAGGGGTCGAGTAACTGGCCTTCATAGTCCTGCCTCATGAGTTGTTTGATTTCCCCAATTTCCATGTAGCGGATATATCTGGCCTCCGGCATAAAAGGCATAAAATTCCTGGAGTAGACATACCTCCCGTCAGTGACAGTGCGAACCATATCGATCCCATTGTCTGACCGATCCGATGACAGGTAAAGCTTATCCACTGCCTCTGATCGATCATCCCCGAGCAAAATCCGCCCTCTCAGATGTGCTGGCACTTTCTCGCCAGCAAGGCTGATCAGTGTCGGAGCCAGATCCTCAAAGCTCAAGAGCTCATCTGTAGTCGTGGCGGTACCCCAAGGTGACAGATGTCTGTACTTGGGGGGAAACCAAATAGTAAAAGGAACGCGGTAGCCGAGGTTGATCCCATTCGTTTTCCCCCTCGGGATTCCTTCGCCATGGTCGGCAAAGATGAAGATGATCGTCTCATCCAACAGGCCATCGGTCTCCAGCTTGCCGATCAACTCTCCTATCCTGTTGTCGGTCAGCTTCAGACTGTTGTATACCCTCGCAAATTGCTTCCGCATTTCCGGGCTATCTCGGTAGAAAGGCGGCATCTCAAACTCATCTTCTCCGATTCGGTCTGCTTCCGGCAATTCCTCCAACACTTCTTCCAGATACCATTCATAGGGATTGGTCATGGTCCGGGACTGATGGGATTCATTGAAGTTGAAAACCGAGAAAAAAGGTTGGCCCTCCTTCCTTTTCCACCAACCCGCCTGCGCCGAGCTTTCGTCCCATGTCTCGGAAATGAATGCCTTCTCGTCCGCCACGTTGTAATCCGTCTTGGCGTTATTGGAAGCATAATACCCCGCCTGCCTCATGTACAGTGGAAAACCCTTTACAAACGAAGGAATCGCGTAGTTGCTTCTGTGGTGGCCGGTGCCCAATTCATAGGTTTTCACGCCTGTAATTATTGCCGTTCGGCTTGGCGAACAAACCGTCCCGGTGGAGAAGGCATTTGTAAATCTGACTCCCTCAGCCATGAACTTATCGATGACGGGTGTTCGGGAATCCTTGTTTCCATAGCTTCCGATAAACTGGGGCGAGGTATCCTCAAAAGTTATCCAAAGGATATTCGGCTGCTGTGCGTAGGCACCCGAACTGAAAAACAAAAACGTAATCAGTAGTGATTTAAAAGTATTCATAGGCTATTTGTCCACAACATCGGTCTCGAAATCTGACTCGTTGACCCACCCTGCCTTCATTTCTTCCCCGTTCATATATCGGTTGTAAAAATCCCTGGAATTCTCCCCATAATAGGGATATTGATCGAAAATATCCCCTTTGCCAAACATCCTGGGATCCCCTTGCTCCTTCAATTCTTGAAACAGGCGTTCTCTCAATTGATCTTTGGTCAGCTGGTACTCTGGATGAATGGCCAGATTTTGCATGGCAAAAGGGTCCTCCATACGCTTGAAAAGTTCTTCCTGAGGCCTTTTGCCAAAAGCCAGATTCCAGTTTGTGGAAGTTTTGTTGATCCTTCGATCATTTAGGATTTGGGTCTTGGTGGGGCCTCCGTCGGTATTCAGATATCCGGTTTCCGGATTTCCGGCGGGCCATCTACTGGTTTCGAAATTGTAAAGATAGACGTACTCCCTCGTTACAATTCCCCGAATGGGATAGCCTTGGTCGTCAGGCCGACCGACATCATGCCGCTCTTTGCCTATCAAAACATGGTCTCTTCCGCTGTCGACTATACCCGACTTTTCTGAATGGAATATATCCGTCAAACTGTTACCGGTAATCGGAGCCATCTTCATAGAATCTTCAAAAATACCGGCCACCTCCAGAAAAGTTGGAGCTAGGTCCACAAAACTAACAAAGTCTTCAATCAATCTCCCGGGATTGGATATCCCCTCCTTCCACATTATGGCTAGTGGAAGGTGGTTGGAGTATTCGTATTCCTGCCCTTTGATTCTCGGAAATGGCATGCCGTTGTCTGCAGTCACCACGATGATTGTATTTTCCAACTCTCCCCGTCTTTCCAACTCCTTGATCATACGGTCTAGGTGTAGGTCGAAGTACTCGATCTCATAAGCGTAATCCAGCATGTCCGTACGTACCGTATCAGTATCCGGCCAGAAGGGAGGCACCTCGTCTATATCCTCCAGTTTCTTATTTCCTTTGACGATGCCGGTCTGGTATTCGTAGGCCCGATGGGGTTCGGTGGAGCCAAACCAAAACACGAATGGTTCGTCTCCTTCTCTGTGATTCAAAAAGTCCTCAAAGTTCTTGGCATAGTCATTCCCATTTATCTCCGAAGTAGGGGCATCGGTGGTAAACTGATTGTATGCTGCGCCAGTCAGCTCCCGTTTCTTTCCCTCCAGTTCACCCGGGTTTCCGGGAGCCCAGCCTTTGGCAGTATGACCTCCATGATACCCCGCCAAAATCAGCTGTTCCATGAACGTGATAAACTTGGCCGGAAAGACTGGGGAATGATTTGCTGCTTCCTCCAGCTGCCATGAATTTCGCCCTGTCACGATCGCCGCTCTTGAAGGGGCACATTTTGCATTGGGAGTGTAGGCATTCATAAATAGTAAACCCTCCCTGGCCACATAGTCAAAGGCCGGCGTATTCACCCATTTTGTGCCATAAGCACCCATATGGGGAAACGAGGCATCATCCATGATTGCGAAAAGTATATTCGGTTTCCTGACTTCCTTTTTTTGGCAGGAAAACCCAAGCATCATCACGCCAAAAATGATCGCCAGGATCTTGAAAACAGCAAGCCTGTCCTTCTTCAATTTCAAATACATATCTGTAGTTCTTATTCGGTAGGTTTTTGGATTTAATTTCGGTCTAGGTCGTTCCTTCTAAAATTAACCAAATCGGTGTAAGGATCTTATCTATCACCGCGATTTTGCCAGTGATCGAATCTGCGTCGTCCTGGGGCTCGGCAACCCATGATCGAACCGATATTTCGGCAAAGCCGGAGGTTGATTTGGATAGACCAATTCAGAAATGGGCATAAAAGCGGATAAGCATAAAGGATCAAGGGGCTGCTACATCGCAAAAAAACCGGGGATTCCACCCCGGCCTTTCATTATCAACCCAATCTATTCACCTTATTAATAGCCATAGTTCTGTAGTATTCCTGTCTTTTCAACCTCGCTTAGCGGGATGGGCAGGGCACCTAACACATCTCTGTCGCCTACGGGCATCTCAACAGTCTGATAGCCGATAAAAGAGAACACCAATACAGCGTCGTCCGCCACCGACAGTTGATACTCACCATTGGCATCAGAGACCGTGCCGTTGGTGGTTCCTTTTTCAATGACCGTCGCACCTGGGAGACCTTGCCCCGTTTCGTCAGAAACAACGCCTTTGACCAATTTCTGTTTGTAAGTTCCAGCGAGGGCTAGACCTGGCTCAGCGGCTAGCGGCTGAGCGTCAACTAGCGGGTGGATCGCAATCCCCAAGAGAAAAACCCCAGCTGTCATTTAAGCTAATTCTGATCGGCATTCATTTGAATCGGCGAGCGTTTTTTTACTTAAAATTAGATGATAATACAGCGAAAACCTGAATTTCTATACCTAGTCGGTTTTGCAATCGCACTCAATTCTCTGGAGACTTATAATCACAAAAAGACGAGCTGAGGGCTTACTACTTCAAATTTTCTCCGCAGCAATCTTGGCATTGACTAGATCAAATCTTCCCCTCAGCTCCTCCACCTCCGCAGTCGAAAAAGGATAAAGTGGTGGAGCAAAATTTGCTTGGCAAAGCCCCTTGAAGGACAACGAAGTTTTCAATCCTTTCATGTAGCTCGATTTATATCCCCCCAGCGTGTAGACGTTTTTGCTGACTTCCATCACGCAGCTCTGATACGTTCGGATTTTTTCAAAATCCTTGCTTTTGGCAGCCTCGTACAGTGCGACATACAGTTGTGGATAAAGATTTGCTCCGCCACAAACTCCTCCAAATCCACCCATCAGTACAGTTTCGGCCATCATTTCCTCAGGACCAACCATCAGCACGAAATCCTTTTGCTCTCTAAATGCGTGGCAGAGCGACTGAAAGTACACCGCATGTGCCGAGCTATCTTTCAAACCGATGATGCGCTCGTGGGCAGCTAGTCTGACCGCGGTATCCACTTCGATGGTAAGCTTGGTATGCGATGGCATGTTGTATAGAAACATGGGTATGGAAATCGCATCCGCCAGTTGGGTAAAGTAAGTGTACAGTTCCTGCTGATCAATGCTCATGTAGAAAGGCGGAGCAGCAACCACAGCGTAAGCTCCGGCTTCCGCAGCGCAATTGGCCAAGTCTATACTTTCTTCCACAGCTACGTCCGTAATGCCAACCAAAACCGGTATTCTTCCAGCGACCAGTTCGCAGGTTTGAGATACCAAATCTTTTCGAACGCTGTAGCTCAAACCTGAAAATTCGCCGGTCGTCCCCAAGATGAAAATGCCATGGACTCCTCCAGCGATCAGGTGCTCGATCAGCTTCTGCACCGCATTCGAATCAAGAGATCCGTCTGCATTTAGAGGAGTGATCATTGGTGGAATCACACCTTGTAGGGGTGATTTGAATTTTGAAAATCCAGACATAGATAATGGGATTGATGAGACTGACCTGAGATTAAAATCGGAACGATCTACTTCCACTCCTCAGGATCAAATATCGTCGCAGCAATGTACCGATAGGGCTTGGCGTCTTTTCCATTGGCATTGTTCCAATAGTAAATCATCACCAGCTTCCCGTCGGCCCGCTGGATCATGCGCGGGTATCCCACATCTCTGTTGGCATCGTCTCCGCTACGCAGAATGATCTCATCAGACCAAGAAACTCCATTATCCGAGCTAAAGCGAACATGCACCCGCGATCCAAAATCACTCCGGTGAATGTAACCCAATGCCAATCTGCCGTCTTTCAATTTGACCAGGGCCGGTGGTGATCCACCTCTTCCGGTATCCGGAGCGGGATCTTTCAATCTATTCCAGGTATTTCCGTTGTCTTTGGACAGGTAGCTCGAAATGAGATTTTGCCCGTTTTCCAGTCGGGTTCGGATGGTAGTCAGCCAGGTGTTTTCATCCAGCTTGATCGAGGAAGGCATGATATCAAATCCTCCGTGCTCGGCGGTGACCCAAGAAACAAAATTCCAGTTGAGTCCACCATCGGTCGTCCTCACAAAACCAACTCTTCCTTCTTTCGAGTTCGACTTTGCCGTGGTGACAAAAGCACTCAGGCTTTGCTTTCCTTCCGCATGATAGTCCGTTCGATTTGCAAAGCCAGCGGTTCCGAGATTTGGAAACACGTACGGCCCTTCCCAATGAGCGCCTTTATCCTTTGAATAATAAAAATGGCTAGGTCCATCGTGGTTATTATGTCTCAGGAAGGTTAGAAGAAAGTCCTTTGAGGTAAAGTCTGGCATCGGCTCCTTTAGCACAGCAGGAACTTTGGCGCGATCGGGCGTGATGTTGTTGTCGTGGCCCCAGGCGGTCTGCCCTATGGAATACGCATCCTGAATAGCCCAAGTCTCGCCCCCATCCATACTTCGGGCGTATTGGTTTTCGGCTAATTTCGGATCATAGGTATGGAGGCCTGGCTGCGTCTGCTTGAAGGGAGCTTCAACAAAGCCAACCAAGATCTCATTACCCCAGCCCCAAATGCCATGATTCGCTGGCCAACCCGCATATTTGCCATCTTCCTGAAAGACGACCTTGTGCTCGATGAATTTATCTTTTTGCTGGCCTTCTGCTAAAGGTATCTCTGCTACCACAGCAATAACAAGCCCCAGAAACACTCCTTTTATATCTCTCATTTTTTTTTAAGTAAAGCTTACAGTTTGATTTTCGAGGGATCAATCACCCCGTACTTCACCGATCTTCTATTGTAGGTGTACGTGAGGTGAACCAATCCGTCGTTGCTCTGGATGATTGCGGGATAGGCATAGCCATCTTCAATAGGCACATTTTCCAAGGTCATCACCGGCGTCCAGTATATTCCATTGTTTGAAATTGCAAGATTCAGGATGTTTCTGCCTTTGGGCTGCTCGCCTTCTTTGGTTGAGTGATTGTAGATCAGCAACTGTCTCCCGTCAGCCAAGGTCACTGCATCTGTCCCTGAATTGGGATTGGGCAGAGCCAAGGCAGTCATTTCTCCCCAAGTTTCACCTTCATCTTCTGACCAGATTTGCGAAAGCACGTTTTGCTTCGTCCTGGATATTGCCTGAATTTTCCCGTCAGGATATGTCAGGATGCTTGGTTGGATCGCGTCAAACTTCACTCCGTCATGTACGGGCCCAATCATCTTCCAAGTCTCTCCCCCGTCATCGCTGATTTCAAAATAGACCATCCAGTCCTGCTCCCGCTGGTTGATGATGTATTCCAAACTCGTCGGGTTGATTATCCTTCCCGACTTGAGTTGCACGGGTTTGTTTTTGACCGGACCGATGATATGTCCAATTTTGGGATCCTCACCAAGTTTTTTGGGCTCCGACCAAGTCCTTCCATTGTCCCCTGAGGTCATCAACATGCCCCACCAAGTAGTCGGGCTCGGACCCACTTTATAATACAGCATCAGCGGTTTGCCCTCTGGCTGAAAGAGCACAGGGTTCCAACACGGGTATCGGAGTGTATCATTTTGCACGCCGTTCGCGACTTCCTCAGGCCAAGTCCACTTGCCATTTTCAAGACGTGTGACTCGGATTCCCACGTCAGGATTGTTTTCGTGGGTTCCTGTGAAAAATGCCGCAAGGATGCCCTCGGGCGTTTCGATCAAGGTCGACGCGTGTACTTCCGGAGTTGGCCGATTGTCAAGTGAATAAATCAACTCGGCTTTCAGCAGCGCCCCTTCGCCTGGTTTGGCGATGGGCGGCAAGTAAAATTTCCCTGTGATATCGTTGGGAGCTTGTTGTGCATAACCAAAAAGAGGGATCAGTGCAGCTAGCAATCCGATGAATGTAAAGCGCATTTTAAAATTCATTTTTTCAGTTTTTAATATCCGGGATTTTGTACCAAATCTTTGGCGAAGTTTGCGTCGATCGCTACTTGAGGAATAGGCCATAAATCATTGTGATTTTGAACGGTATTACGGGAGCTTTCTAAAAGTCCGTATTTTCTCACTCGTTCTACCAGTTTCCCCATACGGATTAACGTGCGCCTTCTTGGCTCTTCAAACAACAATTCACGGGCTCTTTCTTCCAAAATGAAATCAAGAGTGACATCGCCTGCCGAAATAGGACTTGCGTTAGCCCGAGCTCTTAATGCGTTCAAATCATCTGCAGCTTTCTGCAAGTCGCCATTTCTGAAATAGGCTTCCGCCCGAAGAAGGTAAGTCTCCGCTAGTCGGTACACATAGACATCTTTGGAAGTCCGCCCGGAGGTATTGTTCAGATTCCAGGGTAATCCTTCAATCTTCCTGGGATAAGAATACATGCTGCGAAGGGTATCTTCCGCAGTGGTTCTAGCAGGTACCAATTGTCCGAAATACTTCGATTTCGGATTGTTGAAATGAAAATCTCTACGCATGTTAAATTCTGAATTCCGAATATCGTTTGGATCATCCCAAATGTCATACAGCGCAAATTCAGTTCCTCTCACCCTTCCAACTCCTCTGCCCATCTCATCGGTCGGAACATTGGGAACACCGTCAGGATCCAGGATTCTGACGAAGAATGGCCCAAAATTCCTGACTCCCTGATTTCCGTCCCGAGTGCCACCACCTCCAGCGGTGAAACTCTCAAACTGCCAAACATAGATTGACTCCATGTTTCCAGAGCCTCTGTTGTAATTGCCATCCCGAAACAAATCAGAAAAAACGTCTCCTGGATTGTCCTTGCTGCTGCCAAATCGGGCTTTCATCAGTTGATAGTCGCCGGAGTTGATTACTCTGGAAGCACTTGCGATCGCATCCGAATATTGTCCCAAACTGATATAGACCTCTGTCAGCAGGTGGTCCGCTGCTCCCTTGGATATCCTTCCGGGCAAAGTCTGCGCTGCAGGCTTTAACCACTGCGAGGCAAATTCCAAATCTTTCTTGGCGGACTCATACACTTCCTTCCGATCCTTCCGCTCAAAATCAAATTGGGGGACATTGCGAATGGTGTCGACCAAAGGCACGCCCCCATAGAGATTCGCCAAGAAGTTATGGGTGTAGGCCCTGTAGAACCTAGCCTCACCGATCACTGCATTCTTTTGAGCCTCATTTTGCCAAATTCCTTTGTTAGACTCTTTGTTCGCATACACAATCACGGTATTTGCCTGGGGAAGCATCTTACTATAGGCCCAATTCCAATTGGTACTGACTTCCGGAGTGACCGAGGTCAGATATGATATCCAGTTTCTATAAGTAAAATATTCTGCACCCGCGTCCTCTCCCACATCAGTTCCTGGAAAGTTGGTGATAAAAAACGTGTTGTCGTCCTGAGAATATTCCTCTCTAGCCGCCCACGATAATCCAGTCATATAAGTCTCAAATCCGGCAATTGAAACAAGCGTATTGTCGGCACTTAAAGATGAATACGGCTGCTCATATAAGAAGTCGTCGTTACATCCAACTACTGAAACCAACAAGCACATTCCAAGAGCCTTTTTCCAATTTATATTTATAGTCAATTTGTTCATCTGTCTAGTCATTTACGAGTAAGAATTCAGGATTAGAATGAAACATTCAACCCCACTAAAAATGTCTTGGGCATAGGATAGAGGTTATTATTCCCCTGAGAACTGGTATAGGCGCCCCCATTTTCAGGATCAGTTCCCAACCAGTCGGTTAGCGTAGCCAAATTCTTTCCTGTCACATACACCTTCACCCCATTCAACTTCAGCTTGTCCAGTGCGGTTTGATTCAAATCGTAAGAAAACGTCACGTCTCTCAGTCGCACGAAATCTCTGCTACTATACCAGCTCGTATTCAGCGGATTGGTATATAAAAGAGAAGGCCGGGTGTTTAATTGGTTCTCTGCAGTCCACCAGCCGGCATCTATTTGGTTCAAACTTCTTCCCGGTACCAAAGGGTTGATCAGATTAAATGGTGCGATCCAACCCTGCATTGCATTGATGAAAATGGAGAGAGAGAAGTTGTTATAATTAAAGTTGTTTCTCAGACCAAATTGATACTTGGGAATATTTCCAGAACCAACCACCGTCCGGTCGTCCGGATTAAGCACTCCGTCTCCGTTAAGATCCTTTACCCGCACAAAGCCCGGCTGCGATCCGGCGGGGATGTCATCATCTCCGACTTGATAGATCCCATCAAACACATAGTCATAATAAGAATTGATCGGCTGTCCGATAAACCAACTATTGGCGATATTATCATCTTCTTGTCCGTCTTCGTCGAGGTCAGTATTGAACAAATGAACAATCTTGTTTTGATTGTAAGAAAAAGTAAAATCTGTGCTCCAGTTGAATTTCGGCTTGCGAATGTTGTCAGTAGTCAGGGAAAGCTCAATTCCCCTGTTATTTACATCGCCGACATTGGTCAGGATACTGGTATAGCCATTCATAACCGGAATATTTCTCCGCACCAGCAAATCCTCTGTATTGCTGTTATAAAATTCGAAAGTGCCTGAAATCCTTCTTTGGAAAAATTCAAAATCCATCGCAAGGTTTGCGGTAGTGGTGGTTTCCCAAGTCAAGTCATCGTTTCCTAAGGTGGACGTGATCACCCCCAAACTACTTGCACCCCCATCGCCATAGACATACCTGGCTGTTGAGGACAGAGTCAATGATTGATAGGGTTCAATCGCTTGGTTTCCTACCGATCCATATGAAACTCGCAGCTTCAACATATCCACGCGCTCCATGTTTTTCATAAATCCTTCATCAGTAAGGATCCAGGCGATCGAGCCAGATGGGAACGTCGCGTACTTGTTGTTTACAGAAAAGACAGAACTCCCATCCTTTCTTGCAGTAAGTGTCAACAAATACCGGTTCTTAAACTGATAATTTACCCTCGCCATATACGAGATCATATCTACCGAAAAAGCAGAAGAACTGATCCGCTGAATTTCGCCCAAACCGAGGTTATTGTATCCAAGTACGTCTACATTGAACTGCTCACCTGTAGCCAGGGTAGACTCAGCTTCCACATGATTTCTTCCAAAAAGTAGGGTAACATCGAAGTTGTGATCTTCACCGATGCTTTTATTATAAGTCAGGATGTTTTCCAATACCCAGTTGTACTGTCGCTCATTGGCTTTTCTCGCTGAGGTGCTGTTGAACGATACGTTTTTGTCCTGACGGACAAAGTTGTAGTCGTGATTCCATTGGAAACTGGGAGAAAAATTCACGCGATAGGAAAGACCCTCTAAGAACGGTGCGTCCAATTTGGCAAAGAAATTACTGAACAAGTTCTCTCTTATTTCATTGTTATCTGACAACAAAGAAGTTCTCATCGGGTTTCCCGCTGCCTGTTCGTCAGGCACGGGGAATTGGGTAGGCGAACCGTCCTCGTAATACATGGTACCCAAGGGACTCACGCGATATGCATCGTTAAGACTCGCACTTATGCCAGAGAGGTCTCTATGGGAGAACATCGTATTGGTACCGATTTGCAACCAAGGCTTGATGGTAGTAGAGATATTTGCACGAAATGTGCTTCGCTTTTGATTGTCGTTATAGATCAGGCCCTCGTCATCACTGATCGATGCACTCAGAAAGTAATTGGTGGACTTGGACTTGCCTGAAATATTGAGATCCAATGAACTTGTTCTACCCTGTTGAGAAATCTCATCCCAACCATCGAGCGATACCCCATTTTCCAAATTGGCCGCCTCTGTCGCAGAAATGTAATTGCCGATAGAAGCTGGATCAGCTGGTAAGCCTGATTGCGTTCTCCAATCCAACCTGCGCTGAATATATCGTTCCGGGCTGAGTAATTTGAGTTCCGAACCCCATTCTGAAACGCCGGTGTAGGTATTGATGCTAATGACCGGAGTCTCAGAAGTTCCCGCTTTTGAAGTAATCAAAATAACGCCGTTGGCTGCTCTTGAACCATAGATAGCTGTCGAACTCGCATCTTTCAGAATCTCCATCGACTGAATATCCCGAGGGCTGATGTCGTTGAGGTTTCCACTGAAAATTATTCCATCCAACACAATCAATGGGCTGTTTGACCCGCTTAGCGAATTCTGTCCTCTGATCAGGATATTCCCTACCTGACCAGGCCGTCCTGTCTCTGTAAATTGTACTCCAGGCACTCCAACCATGGCTTCTGTCACTGTGACATCATCGTTGCTCCTGGTCAAATCCGCCGAGGCAATCGAACCTGTGACGTTCCTCTTCACCTGCGTGCCATATCCTACCACGACTACCTCCTCCAATCCGGCAATATCTTCTACCATAACCAGATTGATCTCCGACCTATTGCCAATCTCCTCTTCTACAGACTGAAATCCTATCATGGAAAAAACCAAAACCCCGCCTGTTTCTGGTGCATCGAGGGTGTACTTACCATCGATGTCCGTCACAGACCCAGTGGCGGTGCCCTTTAATAAAACGTTCACTCCTGGTAACCCCAAGGGATTGTCTTCGGTAGTCACAGTTCCAGTGACTGTCCGTTGTTGCGCGAGCGAGGTATTTGAGGTAGCCATTGCCCAAAAGAGCAAGAGCGTTGTCATCAATAAATACCTCCTAAAATCAAGTAGTTTTACGTTCATATCTTTAGGTTTTTGGGTTGCGTATTCGATTAAACACTGGGTGAATGGATTGTCTATATCATCACTTTTCTACTTTTTTGGCATGATCTGGAAGAGTCACGAACCGCTGGATTTGACCTCAGAACAGCAAGCCGTGCATGCTGTTTCCAACTCTTTCTTCCACTGATTTTCCTATTAAATCTTGGATGAATCAAATCATCCAAACAAATATGGACCAAAACCTACCTCTGCTCTTATTACATTCTGCCAAAATATTGTACTATCTTACCATGATATCACCCAAATAATCCTTAACGTAATCGATTTCGTCCGGTAATTAATTTCAAATCCTACAACCTTAAAGATTCGTGAGCTATTGAGAAACAAGCGAACGAAGAATTGAACAACGAATAATCCATGAAGCCTCATTTTCATAAAGTCCCACTCACTTCTGCCAATTCATTTAGCATAAGACATGATAAACGGCCAAATTTTGGAACGCTTTGGCATTTCCATCCTGAGTTGGAATTGCACTACATCGTGAAAGGCCACGGGACACAGTACATAGGAGATACAGTCAGTACTTTTTCAGATGGAGATATGATCTTATTGGGCGAAAACCTTCCGCACACCTGGCGTTGTTCTGAAGCCTATTTTCAGGGAAATCCTGAGGTGGAAATCGAAGCATTTGTGCTGCAATTCCTTTCAACTTGTTTTGGGAAAGATTTTTTAGGACTTCCAGAAACGCAGTGTATACCGGCTTTGCTGGAAAAGGCAAAAAAAGGGATGATTATCTACGGCGATACGAAAAAAAAACTAGCGAAGATCTTATACAAGACCGCAAAAGCCGGACAATTGGAACGGTTGATTTATCTCTTAAAAATACTTCAGATACTTGAGTCGAGTTCTGAATACGAAACGATTTCACCAGGATACGCCAACAGCCATCTTGGCAACATTTCAGAGATGCAGCGATTGGACAAAATATACAGCTTCGTACTTGCGCACTATCCGGATGAAATCAGTTTGGAGAAGATCGCCGCAGTCGCCAATCTCAGTGTCTCCAGCTTCTGCAGGTATTTCAAAACAATGACCAACAAAACCTTTTTCGAATTTTTGATCGAAATCCGAATTTCCAACGTCTGCCGGGCCTTGATAGAAGACAAGTTGCCTATTGAGGTGATTTGCTACGAGTGCGGCTTTAACAACGTGTCAAATTTCTACCGTCATTTCAATAAAATTACCGGGATGACTCCTTTGGTCTACAAAAAGAAATACCTGTCTTAGATTTGACAGTACACCACGTCTCAGCTAGCTCATCCACCTTGGATTTTTGGCTCACCGCCGAAAGGTGGCGTACTGCAGTCCTGTGACAATTAAGAAATTCTCAGCTTGATTTCTTCTGATCATCTTGTGCAAAATAAAATGCAATCAATTCCAGATCTTCTTCACAGCAAAGAGGAATGTAATCAAGGATGAACTTCGAGGTTTCCTCAGGCTTCGTATCCTTTGCCGAACCCACAGGTTTCTGATTAGCTGAAAAAATTTGGTCGCCTGAACTGGATTCCATTTTCAACTGATCTGATGGATTGCATTTGAAACATTTTTTCCCGTTCCAAAAATTAGAACCTACTGCTTTGTCACCCTTTTTAAAAGATTCGGATTTAACACCGAGGTTTTGGATGAGAAAAGGATTCGTGTTTCTACATGTTGTGTTGGTCATAGCGCATAAAAAGTTTAGCGTTCTTCAAAAGTTTTAACTACCACAAAGCTAGAGAACTGAGTTGGTCGAAAGATACCCTGCATTGGGTATTTTTCATTAATAACCACAAAAAAACGGATTTCCCAAATTGAAAAACGTCAAAAGTTCCCTAATCTAAAATACAGACGTCTAAAATGACAAATGGTTTCTGATGTGGCTCTGACTGCAAAACGGGTTTTTGGGAAGAAAGTTCAACCAAAAATCGGAATAGCTGGAATCATGTAGCGAAAGGGAATCTCCCTAAAAAACCACCGACTCTTTGAAAGTGAAAAGTTGAGCAGTTGGATCTGGAATTCGCATCGAATGAGTCGCCGAGTGTTCGGTTCGAAAACTTGGTAGGCTTGGAAAAAATAAGCTACAGCATTCAATTAAAAAAATATCCCGCCCCTGAAAGGCAGGATATTCTATTGAAGGCCGAAATCGAACTATTTACTAAGGTTAAAACCCTGTCGACTGGTTACAAGATTCTGATTTTCACTCCGCCATTGATCACAAATCCATCGACTGGCGCATAGATATCTCTAAACACTGGATCGCTGATCGATCCGGTGAAGATCGTGTCAAACTTAGTCTGCCGGGCATCCAGAAAGTTTTCGAAGTTCAAAAACACAGAAGTCCTCTCACCAAAATACTTCTCAGTCATCAAACCCATGATCCAGTAGGCCTGCCCGGTCTCTCCGTCATTTAGAAGCTGAGGGCTGAAATAATAAGCTTCCAATCCTACCCTAAAGTTCTCGTGCTTCTCCCACATCAGCACATTGTTCAGCCGATTTTTGGCTACCAAAGGATAGATTTGATTGACGTCGTTGTAGCGCTGAGCTACATCCGCAAAAGTGTACCCGACAAACAGTTTGAAGTCTTTGTACTCCCACTTGAGGTTGACCTCCAGTCCTTGAGTCGCTAATTGGCCTTCTGGCTGTTGAAACTCGTAGACTTGACCCGTTTCCACGAGCAAGAGCGGATCTTGAATTTTGGTGTAAAACAGCAAGGCATTCATATTCAACGTGAGCTCCTCTCCTAGCGCTAAGCGGTAATTCGCGTCTAGGTTTGCCCCGGCAGAACGCTCGGCATGGACTTTCGCCGGATCTATCGGGAGGATATTTTCGAAGTGTAGACGCTCCGCATCCTCAGAAAAAACCGTCGGAGGCTTATATCCCAATCCGCCGCCAAGGCGGAAAGTCAGCAGCTCGCTCGGCTCGTACATCGCAGAAACCCTCGGCAGGGCAAATACCCCATAGTCTTCCTGCCAGTCAACCCGAAAACCTGACTCCAGCGTCCATTGCTCCGACACGCTCCAGATTTTCTGGACGAAGACCCCAAACGTATTCAATTGATAATCCAACGGCTCATCCGGATTTCCTTCCCGCTGGGTAAAACTATCCGACCAGAAATTGACCCCGCCTATCCATTCTGTGTTTGCTCGGACTTGAGAAAGATTGACCTCGGAAAACGATGAACTCTGATCACCCGAAAACTGATAGTCCGGAATCTCCATGCTTCGGTCGTAAAAGCTAAAGCTGTTTTTGACATTCAGCGTAGTTTTCTCATGCAGTTGAAATCGGTAGTCTAGCTGGGTGGAAACCCGCTCGGTCAGGTTTTCCTCAAAATAAGGATCCGTGACTTCTTCACCGTCGATGTAGGCAATATTCCCTCCTAGCCGATCTTCCTGCATCAGGTTTACTCCCAAAATCAGGTTTGATTTCTCGCCCATTTCCCAATACAACTTTGGGTTCAGCGTAAATCGGTCAAACTTCGGAATCGCCGTCAGCCCGATATCCGCCGGGTCGTAGGCCGTACCTTTATTATAGGAAGCAAAGACAGTAGTGCCGATCTTGCCGAATTTCTCAGCATAAAAGGCGCTGGCATCCAAACCTAGCGCTGAGGTGCCATTCAGCAACACGCCCAGTTCCGCTTCTTCCCCGGGGGTTTTAGAGATCAAATTGACCAAGCCAGCAATCGCACCGCCGCCATAGAGCGTCGAGGACGAACCTTTGACCACTTCGACCTGAGCCAAGTCGAGCGGCGCGATCTGCATCAGACTGAGCCCACCGGAATAGCCCGAGTAGAGCGGCAGTCCATCTCGAAGAAGCTGGGTGTATTTGCCGTCCAGCCCCTGAATCCGGATGCTGGAGTTGTAGCTCGTCGCGGAGGTTTGCTGGGTCTGAATACCCGTACTCTCGTTGAGCAGCATGCGGATATCGCCGGGCTTCATGTTACCTTTTTCGGCGAGTTCCTCTCCCGCGATGATCTCCACCCGGGTCGGCACATCCTCGATCAGGCGGGAACTCCGGATGGATTGCACCACGAGTTCCTCTAGCTCATCTTCATGATTGTGGAGAAAAAGCTCCTCCGGTTTCTCCGCATTTCCTAGCGGAAAAGTCTTTTTGATTTTCATCGTCTCGAAGCCCAAAAAGCGGACTTCCAGCGTAAATGTGCCATCTGGAACGTCTTCCAGCAGAACCAAGCCGTTTTGGTCTGTGATACTTCCTTTTGCCAATTCAAGTAGCTGCACGCTGGCTCCAGGGAGAGTCTCGTTGGTTTCATGGTTTTTTACGATAGCGCGGTAGGTGTTTTGGGAGTAAATATCATTTGCCCAAAACATAGCCAGACAGGCCAAAATATATTTTGTCATTGGTAGAATTCTAAAATGTGTGGAATGGAAATCGATCTCTTCTTATTTAAGGAGAGCGTCACAAGGGAGACTTGGTGGCAGAAACGCTGGGTGGCTTCATCAGCGAGGAAAAAAAGCCCGTTGACTTGGTCAAGATCAAATGAGGTGCCTCATATCTGAATCCATTTGATTGAAAATCGAGGGTAAAATCCGGTGCTCCTTCGGAAACAAATCCCAGACAGGATCCGCAGGAATAAAATGGGGAACAGGGTAATTTAGTGTTTGTATCGTGATTCGCCTGGGAAGCTTCCTCAGTATCATCTTGCAACTCAAGACAAGGTTCCTCCGCACCGCAGCAAGGCATTATGGAAAGGTATAAGACAAATACTCCTACGAGCAGGGACAAAAATTTCATCGCCCAAAGATAGAAAAGCCGGGTGATTTCAGCGACAGAAACGAAGCTTCCGATCGGGTTTAAAATTACTTACGTATCAAAATCATCACACATCAAGTCAAAAATCACACTCGATTCGATGTAATTTTAGCCATTTCTGGCAAATAATTAGCAAATTAAATCCGAGGATTTCAATTATAACTACCAAATTTCTAGAATCTAGTTACCAAACACCCATATATTTTATCCTTCAAATCAGTTCACAGAGCTATTTTTTAAAAATTTACGTAGAAAAATCATTTTCCTTTTGGATTTAAAATCAATAAATACGTATATTTACTTACTTTTAAATCAAAATACGTAGATATGGAAAGGATAATCTTGGTAGGCAATGGAATGGTAGGGTACAAGTTTTGCGAAAAACTGGTCGCCCACCCCAACCGCGATCAGTTTGATATTCTGGTGTTCGGAGAAGAGAACAGACCTGCATACGATCGTGTACACCTCAGCGAGTACTTCACGCTGGAATCTCCCGAAGAGCTGCTCATGGCCCCTAGAGATTGGTATGCGGACAACGGCATTACCTTGAGGACCTCCGAAATGATCCTGTCTGTGGATACAGAGAACAAAAAGGTCATTACCCATAAGAATGAATCCTTCGAGTACGATTACCTGGTCATCGCGACTGGGTCATCCGCCTTCGTCCCTCCGATCAATGGAGTGGAAAAAGAAGGAATATTCATTTACAGAACCATCGAAGACCTCGAAGGAATCCAGATCTACGCGGAGAAACTCAAGGCGAAAGGTAAATTTCAATCTGCCGTATTGGGTGGCGGACTGCTTGGTCTGGAGGCTGCCAACGCTTCTAAGGAACTCGGCATGACGACACACGTCATCGAGTTTGCAGGCAAGTTGATGCCAAGACAATTGGATCAGACGGCATCTGACCTACTCCAATCCAAGATCGAAAGCATCGGCCTGAAGGTTCACTTGGGCAAAAATTCCAAAGAAATCTTCGGAAACGGCGAGCTCGAATCCATCGAATTTGCTGACGGAACCTCCCTTCCCGTGGACATGATCATCATCTCCGCAGGCATCAGACCGAGAGATGAGTTGGCCAAAAACTCCGGGATCGCCGTCGGCGAGCGCGGCGGAATCGTGGTCAACAACAAGATGGAAACTTCCGTGCCTGGTATCTATGCGATCGGCGAAGTGGCCCTTTACAACCAAAACATCTACGGTCTCGTGGCTCCCGGCTACGAAATGGCTGGAGTGGCGCTGGATCAGATCGCAGGCGGCTCCAAACTCATGAGTCCATCCATCGACATGTCCACCCAGCTCAAACTGGTGGGTACCGAAGTGGCTTCTTTTGGAGATCCGTTCATAGAAAGTGACGGTGCGATCGCCATTCGCTATGAGAACAAACAGCGCGGCGTCTATAAAAGAATCAACATCAGCAACGACGGCAGCAAGCTCTTGGGCGGCATTCTGGTGGGAGATTCATCCGACTACAACACGCTCTTTCAGCTCTATATCAACGAGATGAAGCTTCCCGAAAACGCGGAAGATCTGATCCTGGGGGCAAGAGGCGGCGAGTCAAAAAGCCTTATGGGATCGGTATTGGACTTGCCGGACTCCGCTCAGATCTGCTCTTGCGAAGCGGTGTCAAAGGGCGCCATCTGTGAGTCAATTACAAGCGGATGCTGCCAAGACCTCAAGGGAGTCATCAAGCATACCAAAGCCTCCACGAGCTGCGGCGGTTGCAAGCCAATGGTCGTGGATATCGTCAAAGAAACGCTGAAGTCTCTTGGCAAAGAAGTCAAAGAAACCATCTGCGAGCACTTCGAATACAGTAGACAGGAGCTTTTTGACCTCGTCAAACTGAACAACACCCTAGGATACGACGATGCCTTGGATCAGTTTGGCAAAGGACATGGCTGCGAGATCTGCAAGCCAGTCATGGCTTCGATCTTCGCCAGTATCTTCATGGAAACTGCCAACAAGCAGGTCGCTATCCAAGATTCGAACGACCGATTTCTAGCAAACATCCAGCGAAACGGCACCTATTCTGTTGTGCCCCGCGTGGCAGGCGGAGAAATCACTCCTGAAAAACTTGTCGTCCTGGGACAAGTAGCGAAGAAATACGATCTCTACACCAAGATCACCGGCGGACAGCGAATCGACCTTTTCGGCGCACAATTGAATGAACTTCCGATGATTTGGAAAGAATTGATTGATGCCGGATTCGAGAGTGGACATGCTTACGGCAAATCTCTGAGAACGGTCAAAAGCTGCGTCGGCTCTACCTGGTGCCGCTTTGGATTGCATGACAGCGTGAGCTTTGCAATTCGCATCGAAGAACGCTACAAAGGCCTCCGCTCCCCTCATAAACTCAAGGGCGGGGTCTCCGGTTGTATCAGAGAATGCGCCGAAGCCCGTGGCAAAGACTTTGGTGTGATCGCCGTCGAAGGCGGCTGGAACCTCTATGTCTGCGGCAACGGCGGAGCAAATCCTAAACACGCTATCCTCCTCGCTTCTCAACTCGACGACGACACCTGCATTAAATATTTGGACAGGTTCCTCATTTACTACATCCGCACCGCAGGACCACTGGTCCGAACTGCCCCTTGGCTGGACAAGCTGGAAGGTGGCATCGAATACCTCAAGAAAGTCGTCGTGGACGATTGCCTGGGAATGGCTGCCGACTTCGAAAAGGAAATGGACGGACTGGTCGAGCGATATGCCTGCGAATGGAAAGAAGCCATCGAAGACCCTGAAACCCTGAAAAGATTCAAACCATTTGTCAACACCGAAGAGTCCGATGACCAACTGGTCTTTGTCCCACTTCGTGAGCAAAAAATGCCGAGACCTTGGTAATCCCCCTTTAGAAATCATGGAAGAAATTGTGAACCTATACCAAACCGTACAGCAGTCAGACGTCATCTCTTGGATCCGAGTAGGAGCAGTGAATGACTTTCCGGAAAATGCCGGAGCCTGTATCAAACACAACTCGCGACAAATCGCCGTCTATCATTTCACCAGAACCAACAAGTGGTACGCCTGCCAAAACCTATGCCCTCACAAGATGGAAATGGTCCTTTCTCGCGGGTTGATAGGAGATGCCAGCGGTATCCCAAAACTGGCCTGTCCGATGCACAAAAAGACTTTTTCCCTAGAAGACGGATCCAACTTGAACGGGGAAGATTACAGCATCGCAACCTATCCGGTCAAAGTAGAAGACGGAAATGTCTATATTGGATTTGCTGATTAATCCCAACCCAATGACCCCATCCGAACGAGCAATCCAAGCCATCGACCAAATCAACGCCGAAGACCCCACCAAGGAAGTATGGAAAGGAAAAGCGTTTCCCAAGGAATTGCTCTACTCCCACCGAATGACCAAAAAGCTCGGTGAGTTCGCTCCTGACGCTTCCGAACACCTGAAGATAGCGGCACGTGCGCAGCACATCGGCAGATGGAAGATCCAACGATCCGAATATCCCATGGATCGCACCGGATACCTTACTTGGAGAGAAGAGCTGAAAAAAATGCACGCTGACCTCACTGGTAAGATTCTCACTGAACTTGACTTTGAGGAGGCATTCATCTCCAGGGTTAAATTTTTGATCCGAAAAAAACAACTAAAGACAGACTTCGAAACGCAACTTCTGGAAGATGTCGTGTGTCTGGTTTTCTTGGAACACTACTTGGAAGATTTTGTTGCCAAACACGAGTTTGAAAAGATCAAGGATATCCTGAGGAAAACCTGGGGTAAGATGTCCGAAAAAGCCCAAAAAGAAGCCCTCCAACTCAATTTCTCCTCCCAAAGTCTTCGCATCATCCAAGAAGCACTTTTCGACAGTAATGACTGAGAATACCAACACCCTCGACCAAGTCACTTTTAACCGACTCCGACGCCTCTACATCATCGCACTCGGCGCTATTGCCATTTCCCTGATCACCAGCCAGATCCTGATTCGTCAGTATCTCGCCGATCAGGAGGACGACAGCCGACTCGTCAATGTAGCCGGTCGGCAGCGGATGCTCAGCCAAAAACTCAGCAAGGAAGTTTTGTTGCTTACGCTGGAGCCTTCCGACATGGTGCGAAGATCACTGGAAGACACGCTTTTCGTAACCAAAACCACTTGGGAAAATGCCCATCAAGCACTCCTGTCGGGAGACAAAAAACTCGGCATCGCCCCTATAAACAGTCCTGAAATCCGGCAAATGTTCGACGGCATTCAGCCGCACTTTGAATCCATCGTCACCAATACCAATGCGCTGATTCAGTTTTCGAAGGAAAATACAGGCAATTCTGCCTTGCTAGACTCCCTGGGCAAAGAAATACTGGATAGCGGCAACGGGTTTCTCTCCCGAATGGAAGAAATCGTCAATCGATACGATTTCGAAGCAAAAGAAAAAGTAGAAAATCTCGAGCAGCTTGAATTGATCATCACACTTTTCACGCTGCTGGTCTTGCTCGCTGAGTTTTTGATCATCTTCTGGCCTTCGGCCAAAGCCATGAAGGCAAGCATTCGGGTACTGATGGAGGCGGAGAAAAAGGCGATCAAAATGGCCCAGGATGCTGACGTCCTCAGTCAGGCCAAGGAAAAATCCGTTCGGGAACTTCGCGCCCTCAGCCAAGCGATGGATCAAATCCTGCTTTTTGCCCGAATTGCGCCGGATGGACACATCACCCACATCGGTGATCGTTTTGCCAAGCTCCTTAAATTTCAAAAGTTCAACCTCAACGCAAGACTATCGGATGTACTCACGCCTCTGGAAAATGAGCGTCAGACGCTCGACCGGATCATCGCTGAAAACAAGAAATCAGGGTGGCAAGGCGAGGTGAAAGCCACCACGCCTAGCGGACAGGACCTTTGGTTGGACTTCTCAATGATCCCCTTCCACGCCGGCGAAAAACCCGAACTGATCGTCATCTGCATGGACATCACCAAGCGGAAAGAGGCGCAGCTGGAAGTTGAGCAATTGACCAAAGAGAGCTTTGAGGAAAAGATGCTTCAGCAAAATGCAATCAGTCGACAGATCATCGAAAATCAGGAAAACGAGCAAAACCGCATCGCCAAAGACATCCACGATGGCATCGGCCAAATGCTCACAGGATTGAAGTACCTTCTGGAGAGCGTTGACTTAAGTGAAGGGGAAAAAGCCCAAGTCAAACTCGACAAACTGAAAGAACTCACCTCCAACATCATCAAAGGGGTAAGAACGGCGACTTTCAACCTCACCCCTCCCGAGCTCAAGGATTACGGACTGGTGCCGGCGCTTTCCGAACTCACCCAGGAACTCACCAAACTCACCGGCAAGGACATCATCCTGATGAACAAATCCGACTTTAGCCGCCGCCTGGATTCACTCGTCGAGGTCAACCTCTACCGAATCACTCAGGAAGCCATCAACAACGCCATCAAATACGCTGAATCCACGCTTATTCTGGTGACGATCTCCCACAGCGAAAAAATCCTCAGCATCACCGTGGATGATAATGGAAAGGGCTTTGACAAAAAGACGCTAAAACCTAAGCCCGACAAAGACGGAGGCATGGGTCTCACTTTCATGCAGGAGCGGATCAAATACATCAACGGCCGCCTGTTCATCAACTCCGCTCCGGAAAAAGGTACCAAAGTCACGCTGAATGTCCCTTTGATATAATATTCGGACGTTGATTACGTAAAAATCCCTTACTTTACTAAGTAATAACTTTAGAAACGATGAACCCAACCCGAATAGTACTGGCGGATGATCATGAGCTCGTCCGGGACGGAATCAAGTCCCTGCTCGAAAATGAGGCTGAATTCAAGGTCATTGCGGAGGCCTCTGATGGCAATGAGGCGCTGAAAGTAGTCGCCCAAGTACAGCCAGATCTCCTGATCGTGGATATTCGGATGCCTCAAATGAACGGGCTTGAAGTTGTAAAAAATCTTACAAAGGACTACCCTCAGGTAAAAAAACTGGTATTATCCATGCACGACTCCGAAGAGTACGTAGTGGAGTCCATCGAGTCCGGCGCGGACGGATACCTGCTCAAAGGGAGCTCCAAAGCCGAATTTCTAAAAGCCCTCCACTCCATAGCCGGAGGTGGTAAGTATTTTTCGGGAGACATTTCTCAGATCATCATCGAAAACTTTGTCAAAGGAAAATCCTCCGCAAAGTCCACTTCGGTCAGCATGTCTGAGGAGATTGCCATCCTCACCAACCGGGAAAAGCAAATACTTGACCTGATCCTCGATGGAAATGGAAACAATGAAATCGCTGAAGCGCTCAAGATCAGCAGACGCACCGCTGAGGTTCATCGATTCAACTTGATGAAAAAACTAAACGTCAAGAACCTCATCGAATTGACCCAAAAATCCAAGGAACTGAATTTGATCTAGTACCTATCTAAGTATTTCATAAAGCAAAAAACCCATTTTTACAAGAAAGAAGTGGGTTTTTAAATTTTTTAGCTAAATATATTACGTAATACTTGCTACAAATACGTATTATTACTTACTTTTAGCTTAGATAAAAATAAGTAATATGAAAACTCAAGCTCATCTCAAAGCCACACGCCTTAATCTCGGAGATTTTAAAAGTGTGCCGATCCGAACTTTCTGGATCACTTCTTTTGCGTTTTTCATTTGTTTTTTTGCCTGGTTTGGCATCATCCCCTTTATGCCGGACGTGGTGAGGGATTTGGGCCTTACCGCTGAGCAAAAATGGAATTCGGTGGTTTTTGCTGTCGCAGGGACTATTTTTTCCCGTCTACTTATAGGGAAATTGTGCGACAAATATGGCCCGAGAATCTGCTATACTTGGCTGCTGGTATTGGGCTCTATCCCGGTAATCCTAAGCGGACTGGTGACCACTCCGATGCAATTTTACATCTGTCGATTGCTTACGGGTTTTATAGGTGCTTCTTTCGTCATCACCCAGGTTCATACGTCCCTGATGTTTGCGCCGAATGTGGTGGGAACCGCCAATGCGACGTCTGCAGGTTGGGGAAATCTTGGCGGCGGAGCCAATAGGCTCGGAATGCCGCTTTTGGCTGCTTTGGTGATTGCTTTTGGCATCGCCGAAGCCGACGCCTGGAGATATTCCATGGTCATCATCGGCCTCGTTTGCTTTTTGACAGGCCTTCTTTACTACTTCTTCACACAAGACACTCCATCAGGCAACTACTCTGACTTGGTAGCACGGGGCGAAAAAATACCAAAAAACAAAAAAGATAGCGTCGGCTTTCTGGAAGCCGCCAAAGACTTCCGTGTTTGGGTTTTGTTTGCCGTGTATGCAGCGTGTTTCGGAATAGAATTGACGGTTTATGGTACCATGGATGACTACTTACAAAATACCTTTGGATTAAGTAGGATCACCGCCGGAAACCTGGTACTTTCCTTTGCGTTGATGAACATCTTTGCCAGAACTCTCGGTGGCTTTTTTGGCGACAAATACGGCAAAGCCAACGGACTGAAAGGAAGGGTATGGTTCCTGGCTGCCATCATCGTCGCAGAAGGCTTGATGCTCGGGCTTTTCTCTACCGCGACTACGCTCTATCTTGGCATTGCGCTTTTGATCGGCTTTAGTCTCACCGTTCAGATGGCCGAGGGAGCCACCTTCTCAGTAGTGCCATTCATCAACAAAAAAGCGATCGGATCTATCTCCGGCATCGTAGGTGCAGGTGGGAATTTCGGAGCCTTCATGACGGCACTTTTTCTAAAGTATAAATCCGGAGAAGCAAGTTCTCTGGCGCTCCAGGGAAATGAAGCCCTTAGCACAGAAGCACTCAAAGCAGCGCAAACGGCAGCGGAAGCGGCGGCAGTGTCTAGTGGATACCTACAAATCGGCCTGCTAATCGTCTTGACCGGCATCGCTACGCTGATCATTCGCTTTAGCTTGGAGGATGAAAAAATTGCGAAGAAAGAATTGGAGCAATTAACTCCTGAATTAATCCGCCTTGAGGATTAAATTGCATCACTATCCTTATTAAAACAGCACCTTCCCTGGTGAACTCCACCGGAGAAGGTGCCTCTCTTTACCCTTCGACCGGCCAACTTTTATTACTTGTGAATTCCAAAAAGAAACTTAAAACTACTTGCTCCTATTGTGGTGTTGGCTGCGGAATAATCGCAGAAGTGAATCCCCAAGCGAAAGTAAGTGTCGAGGGCGACCCAAATCACCCGGTCAACGCAGGCATGCTTTGCTCCAAAGGGATGAATCTCCATTACGTAGCAAATGACATCTCAGACCGAATTCTATATCCCGAGATGCGATGGAGCCGCTCCCACCCCCGCGAGCGGGTGTCCTGGGACGAAGGCCTGGATCGAGCAGCTGCCGTTTTCAAATCGCTGATCCGCAAGTACGGCCCAAACAGCGTAGGTTTCTACATCTCCGGGCAGTGCCTAACCGAGGAATACTACATCGCAAATAAGCTAACCAAAGGTTTCCTCGGTACCAACAACATTGACACCAACTCACGGCTTTGTATGAGCTCCGCGGTGGTGGCTTATAAAAAGACCTTTGGCGAGGACTCCGTGCCGATCTCCTACGAGGACATCGAACTGGCGGATGTGTTCCTGATTGCCGGCGCCAACCCGGCCTGGAACCACCCGATTCTCTTTCGCAGGCTGGAAAAACACAAAGAAAAGAACCCAAACGTCAAGGTGATCGTCGTCGATCCCCGGAGGACAGATTCGGCGAATTTTGGAGACCTCCACCTGCAAATCATTCCCGGTACGGACATCATCCTTTACAATGCCATCGGGCGGAGGCTGATCGAGACGGGTTTTGCTGACGACTCTTTTGTGAAAAACCACACTGAAAACTACGAAAGCTACCGCAGGCAGGTGATGGAAACTTCCCTGAAAGACGCCGCCAAACTCTGCGGAATCACGGTAGAGGAAATCAAGGAAGTCAGCGAACTGATCGGCAAAGCCAAGGGCTTCATCAGCATGTGGGCGATGGGACTCAATCAAAGTGCCATCGGAACGGACAAAAATTTTTCCTTGATCAATCTTTCCCTGGTTACCGGTAAAATCGGCAAGCCTGGCAACGGCCCATTTTCCCTAACAGGTCAGCCCAACGCCATGGGCGGCCGCGAAGTCGGCGGTATGGCCAATCTGTTGGCTGTTCACAAAGACCTCGCAAACCCTCAGCATAGACAGGATGTGGCGGATTTTTGGGGAGTCGATCAGATCTCTCCCACTCCCGGCTACACCGCTACGGAGATGTTTGACGCCTTGGCAAGCGGTGAGATGAAGGCTGTTTGGGTCATTTGCACCAACCCGATGGTTTCCTTGCCAAACCTGGGAAATGTGGAGAAAGCCTTTGCCAACGCCAAGTTTGTGGTGGTGCAGGATATCTCCCATCGATCCGACACAGTGGCTTACGCGGATCTGGTCTTGCCCGCTGCGGGCTGGCTGGAAAAGGAAGGCACCATGACCAACTCCGAGCGCAGGATTTCCTACCTCGCCAAGGGCATCAACCCTCCAGGCGAAGCCCGCCCAGACGTGGAGATTCTATGTGATTTTGCAAAAAGGATGGGATTTCGTGGCTTCAATTTCGCGAATGCCGAAGAGATCTATGAGGAATACTGCGCGATGACCAAGGGCACCAACATTGACATCTCTTTCCTCAACTACGATCGCTTAAAAAACGAAGGCAGCATCCAATGGCCCGTACCAGAATATCGCCATCCAGGCACACCAAGGCTGTTTTCCGACAAAAAATTCTTTACTCCAAGTCAAAAGGCAATCTTCAATATTCCGGCTCAAATCGAAAATACCTCCGGAAAAATCAGTGCCGAATACCCCTTTGTCCTGACCACCGGCCGAATCCGGGACCAGTGGCACACCATGACCAAGACCGGAAAAGTCGCCCGGCTCCGCACCCACTATTCTCATCCTGTCCTGGAGATCAGTCAGCTTGACGGCTACATCTACAAGGTTAAAGACGGTGATGTAGTGGAGGTCAAAAGCGAAAATGGCGTAGTCCGTGTTCGGGCGAAGATCTCCAAAGCCATCCGCAACGGCGTAGTATTTCTGCCCATGCACTGGGGAAAGCAATTGGAAAATGACCTCAACCGGGCCAACAATCTTACTTTCACACGGGTAGATCCTCAATCCAAGGAGCCGGACTTTAAGTTTACGACCGTCTCGGTCACCAAGTACCAGAAACCGAAGGAGAAAATCCTCGTCGTCGGCGCTGGAGCGGCATCATTCCGCTTTATCCAAAACTACCGCGAGCACAATTCGGGCGATGAGATTCATGTCTTTTCCAAGGAGCCTCACCCTTTTTACAACAGGGTGCTGCTGCCGGAATATGTGACCGAGGAACTCACTTGGGAGCAACTTCAGAAGATCAAAGAAACGGAACTCAGCAAGCTGAAAATCACGCTTCAGACCAACCTTTCGATAGAAAAGATCGATCCCGAAAACCGCAAAGTCTGGGACAGTCAGGGCGTGGAGCATTCCTATGACAAACTGATCCTCGCGACAGGAAGCAGGGCTTTCATCCCCAAAGATGCCCAACTGGATCTCCCGGGACGGTTCACGATGCGCAGCCGGGGCGACGCCGACAAGTTCAAAAACTACCTTGACTCCACCCAGCTGCCCTCAGAGGTCCAGCATGTGGTCATCGTCGGGGGTGGATTGCTCGGATTGGAACTTGCCGCCGCACTGCAGCATACGAATGTAAAAACCACCATCGTCCAGCGTGCTTCGCGCCTGATGGAGCGGCAACTCGATCTGGTGTCCAGCAAGCTCCTTGCGCTGGATGTGCAGGAGCGCGGCATTCACATCTACTTCGACAACGAGGTCAGTACGGTATTTGACGACGAGGTCAACAAAAACCTCAATATCACGCTGAAAAGCGGAAAAAGCATTCAGGCCAATGCCATCGTCTATGCGATCGGTACGCAGCCAAACATCAAGATCGCCAAGGAAAACGGCATCATTTGCAGCCGAGGCATCAAGGTCAACAAACATCTACAAACCAACTATCCCAATATTTTCGCCATCGGTGAGATCGCTGAATTCGAAAACCAGCTGTTTGGAATCACCTCCGCAGCGGAGGAACAGGCGGCGATTCTGGCCAACTTCATCGCCGGAGACATCAGCAGTACCTACAGCGGATCGGTGCTGATGAACATCCTCAAGTTCAAAGATCTGGAGCTGTGCAGCATCGGCGACATCCTCCTGCCCGAGAATGAGGAAGGCTACGAAGAGATTGTCTTCACAGATCTCAGCAGGAGATATTACAAAAAGTGCATCGTCAAGGATGACCTGCTGATCGGCGCGGTGCTGATGGGAGACAAAAGTGAGTTTGCCGAGTTCAAAAGTCTCATCGAAAACAAGATCGAACTCTCCGAAAAACGAAAATCCCTGTTGATGGGATCCTCCGAAACCAGGCCTGTCATCGGCAAACTCGTATGCAGCTGCAGCCGGGTTGGGGAAGGAAACATCACGGAAGCGATCGCCGGTGGATGCACGGAGTTTGCTGCCCTGTGTACCCAAACCGGCGCCGGATTGGGTTGCGGCAGCTGCAAGACCGAAGTGAGGGAGATCCTCAGCAACGCCAAGGTGAAAGCCTGAAAGTCGAGCATGAGCCAATGGCCTCGTGATAGGATGAAATAGAAAGACCTGAACCCCTGGAATATCGGGGCGACCGTTGAAAATCAAATTGTAAGACATGAAGCAAACCTTCTCCAGAGTAGTCGTCAAGGGCGGTGTACTTTCCCCCGCTGAGCTCAAGCAGATCCTCGAAATCGCCGAGGGGGCTGGACTGAACACCATCTCCTTTGGCTCAAGACAGGACATCCTGTTCGTCAAGGAGGGCGGGGAATTCAACATCGACCCCCAGGACAAATTCCAGATTATCTCTCCGGAAGAAGAAGGCGCCGAAAACATCGTCTCCTCGTATGTCTCTTCGGACATTTTCCCAAACACGCCCTGGTTGACCGGTGACCGCTACCTCTATATTCTGGAGCAATTCCGGATTCAGCCAACGCTCAAGATCAACATCACCGATCCCCGACAACGACTCGTCCCGCTATTTACCGGGCATTTGAATTTCATCGCCTCGGAACACGAAGACTACTGGTACCTCTTCGTCAGACTGCCAGACTGGGAGATCAACCAGATGTTTCCGGCGCTGATCTATAGCTGGGATTTGGCCAAAGTGGCGGCTGCGATCGAGGATCTTCTTCAGGAAGAACCCGAAACCGTGGACTTTCTCTTTGATCTCGTCAACGATGCGGTCGACCTCAACAACCGAACGGTCGACCAGCCGCTGGAAGTCCCCTTCTACCCCTTTCCATACTACGAAGGCATCAACCGGGTCGGCTCCGACACCTATTGGATGGGCTTGTATTGGAGAAACAACAAATATTACATCGAATTTCTCAAGGCACTCTGCGACCTCTGTTCGGACTGTATGATTGGAAAAATCTCCATCACTCCCTGGAAGTCTTTGATCATCAAAGGAATTGTGGAAAAATACAAGCTGGAATGGGAAAAACTCCTCGGAAAATACGGGATCAACGTCCGCCACTCCATGCTGGAGCTAAACTGGCACCTACCCGTCAACAGCAAGTCGGCCATTGACCTCAAGAAATACCTCGTCACCTACTTTGACGAGCATGACATCAGCACCTATGGATTGACTTTTGGGATCACCGACTACACCAAAAAAGCCTACTATTTCACCTCGGTTATCATCGAAAAAAACGAACCTGCCATCGAGCTGGAAGGCATAGAGATACGAAGCACCTACAACCTGCTCCATGCCAAAAATTTCGATCCCAACACGCAGGAGTACTTGGTCTACGTACAGGAAGTCGACCAAACCGACCTGCCGGAGTTGCTCATCGAATTGAGTAAAATCTATTTTGAGCAACTCGGAATGGAAAAATCCATTCCCGAGAAACCTGCCAAAGCCAAAGATCTGGTCAGTAAAGAAGTTTATCAATGTACGGACTGCATGACGGTCTATGACAGCGCCTACGGTGAACCGGCTCAAGGAATCGAGCCAGACACGCCATTTAAAAGTCTACCGGATAGCTACCAGTGTCCGCTGTGCGAGGCTCCGAAAACCAGCTTTGCCAAGAAGACCTTTGTGACGCAGACCGAATAGGGATTGTCATCCTGAGCGGAGCCGCAGGGACCTTGAGCGGAGTCGAAAGGTTCGGATTTGCAATTCCGAAGCCATATACCAAGATTCGGCTTGATTCCCTTGGGATGCGGCTTTAGCCAGCGATGCCCCGCCAAATTTAGGTTGCGGGGATTTCCGTCCCTACCTCGGCGTAGTCTATTGCCCTTTTGCTTGAGGTTCCGTGGACGCTGAGGCTGTCTCAAAAGCCTCTACTATTCTTCGGAATTTGTAATTCCATTTCCAAAAAAATCAACTCCATCCAAAAAGATTGCTTCAGGGTATTTGTCCTAAATAGAAACCCTACACCCCATGGAACCCTTCGCAATGACGCCGCCCAAGGCCCCGCTCTTCTCGCTCTTCCGAATTTGGAATTCCGAAGTAGAACCCGAGGATTTGCAATCCCAAAACAAGACCAATCATTTTCACAGTTTAGATAATACTTATTTTTTTACGTATTTAAGTTTAAAATAATAAGTATTTATACTTACCTTCATGGCAACCTATTCTACCTGTTATGAAAAAAACGCTCTACCTTTTCAGTCTTGGATTCCTATTGGTCGCCCAAGCCCATGCCCAATCCGTCTCCCTGGACGCCGACATCCGGCCCCGTTTTGAATACCGCCATGGGTACGGCAGTCCGCTCCCCGAGGGTGCCGACCCGGCGGCTTTTGTCACGCAGCGATCCCGTCTCAATTTCGGCTATGCGGACACCAAGCTGAAAGTTTACTTCAGTGTGCAGGACGTGAGCACTTGGGGCGACACCCGGCAGCTGGCAATCAATGACGAAAACAATTCATTTTCACTCTTTCAGGCTTGGTTGAGCTATTCGTTTACCGACACTTGGTCTATGAAACTCGGGCGACAGACCTTCTCGTACGACGATCAGCGCATGTTGGGAGAAGTGGACTGGACGATGCAGGGCAGGTTTCATGATGCAGCAACCTTGACCTATGCCAAGAATGGGTTCAAGACAGACCTCGCCATCGCTTTCAACCAAGAATCTCAAAAAAACGAAGGATCTGGCTATGGGATAAATGGCTTCTATTCTTATAAAGTGATGCAGATGCTGCATGCCAAGAAAACCTTTGAAAAAGGATCTGTCAGCTTCCTTTTTATGAACAATGGCTTTCAGAAATTCACGGAAGAATCTACTCCGCAACCCGATGGAGTCTACTACCGACAGACTACCGGTACCTACTTCACCTTTCCGCTCGCAGCATTTACGATGACAGGGTCCGCCTATCTCCAAACCGGAAAATCCACGCCGACAACTGATCTGAATGCATACCAATACATGTTGGAGGCTAGATACAAGCCCGGAAAAACCACGTTCATGCTGGGATTTGAGGCCTTGAGCGGCTCGGATCAGACCGCCGAATCCAAGGAAAAATCGTTCTTTCCCCTCTACGGCACCAATCACAAATTTAACGGCTATATGGATCTCTTCTATGTCGGCAACCACGCGAACAACGTCGGCCTAAATGACTTCTATGCAAACACGGTGATTTCCACGGGTGAAAATTCCAACATCGCTGCGTACCTGCATTTCTTCTCCGCAAACGGGGAATTGAAGGACAACCAAAGTCAGTATTTGGGCTCAGAGTTGGACTTGGTTTTTTCAAAAACCATTGCAAAAAACATCAAGATGAATGTCGGGTATTCCCAGTTTTTCGACACAGAAAGCATGGCCAGCATCAAGGGTGGCATCCAGCCGGCTAGCACGCAAAACTGGGGCTGGGTGCAGCTGATCGTCACGCCAACTCTGTTTAAGCATTCCTGGAAGGAGGAATAGTTTTGCGTGTCGGTTTCTGAAAATCCCAATATTAAAAACGCCGGGTTATCTGGAGGGGCACGTTATTAGTGTCACTCCGAGCGGAGTCGAGGAGATGTAAACCAGATCAATGTCGAACTTTAATTCGAAAAAGACTTCGACTCCGCTCAGTCTGACAACATTATCATCCAAAAAACATCAACTTTCCAGCCTACTTCCAGACCCTTTCATGACCGGAAAGACATGAAGAATCTGCGGAAAAATCGCGTCCAATGACTCCCCGGCACCGCGCGTCGATCCCGGAATGGCCAGCACCAGGCAATCTCCGATCATCCCCGCCAAGCTTCTGGAAAACATCGCATGGGGCGTCAGGCTTTGTCCATAGCTTCGTATCGCTTCTTCGATACCGGGAATACGGCGCCCGAGAAGTGGCTCCAAGGCCTCCGTGGTCAAATCGGTCTTTGCTAGCCCCGTTCCTCCGCTAAAAATCACGAGTTGGTTGTCGGCCGAAAGACTGCGTGCAAGCGTTCTGATTTGGTCAAAATCATCGGGAATGATGCAGTAGGATGTGATTTCGCACCGTTGGGAAGTAAGCTTTTCCAGTATCAACTGCCCGGCGGAATCGGGCTTGATGCCTTTTGCCACCGCGTTGGAGCAAACTACGACTGCGGCACGAAATGCGGTTGGAAATTCGGATTTAAAATGGCCTACAAGCTGTTCCTGAATCTTAATCTGCCCGATGCTCATCCCTTTGTCAATGTACTTGAGCATATCATAAATCGCCAAAGCAGTGACAGCAGCCCCGTGCATCGCATGCATTTCGAGATCAGACTTGCAAACCGATTTTACCTTGACTGAAACAAGAATTTCCAGGTCCTGAATCAAAAACTCAATCGCCGTGAATTCTATCGGGACGGGATGAGAAGTGGGCAAGTTCAGAGGAGTGTTTTTTACTGCAAAAAGCCCGGCGACTCTGGCAACTTCAAAAACATTGCCCTTCGGAACCCTATTTTCAACGATCGCCTGGATCGTCTCTGAATGACTCACATGAAGCACCGCTTCGGCGCTCGCTTCCCGAAGCATGGTAATGTTCGCCGTGATATCCTCCATGAATGTGTTGCTATTCTCCAGCCCTCTTTAGCCTGCTCAAAAAGGGAATGTATCCAAATTTTGAAAGACGAACTCATCTTCCGAAACAAAATCCTCTGAGGCCAATTCCTTCACCGCAGCAAAATTCACCACCTCACCGATCACCAAAACTGCCGGACCTTTGAGGGCTACTTTCTTGGCCTGCTTGACGATGGATTTGATCGTACCGACGATTTCGCGCTGATCGATTCGCGTGCCGTTTTGGATGATGGCGATAGGCGTATTGGATTTCCCCAGGCCTTTATAAATCTTGGTGATCTCCTCCAGCTTCGAAAGGCCCATCAAGATCACCACCGTTGCGGTAGATTGTGCGGCAAGAGCGACGTCATCAGATAGCTTGTGTGAGCTAGTCGTACCGGTGATCACCCAAAAACTCTCCGATGCACCTCGATAGGTGACGGGGATTCCGATCGATGCCGGCACTGCAATGCAGGAAGAAATTCCAGGAATCACGGTCGTTTCGATTCCATGCTTGGCAGCGAATTCTTCCTCTTCTTTTCCTCTGCCAAAGACAAAGGGGTCCCCGCCTTTGAGTCGTACCACCGCCCCAAATTCATGCGCATAGGTGACAATCAGTTGGTTGATCTCGTCCTGGGTAAAGGAATGCGCACCTTTGCGCTTGCCTACGGAGACCTTCACGGCATTCTCTGCCAGATCAAGAATATCGTCGTTGACCAATGCATCATAAAGTACCACCTCGGCTTGTTGAAGAGCCTTCACTGCCTTGAGTGTCAGCAACTCCGGATCGCCTGGACCGGCGCCGATGAGCGTGAGGTGTGGTGCATTTTTGGATGAATTTCGCATATGAATATAGGTTTAAGACAGGCCGATGAGCTCTGTTTTGGTATTGATGTTTTGAATGGAAGAAATCCCATCCGAGTTCAACTCAACCCGCTGATGGGGCAGACTTTCCACCAACTGTCGGAGTTTTAACTCTCCGTTTAAAACTGATTTTTGGAAAAATGGCAGGCAACTTTGGGGATAGACTCCGATCAGGGGATAGTCATTTTTTCCATCGGAAAGGAAAGTGATTCTGGTCGGCTCATGACGTGCTTTGTCCAGCAGAAAGCAGACCACTTCTGCCGTGATCTTGGGAATATCACAGCTCAGGATGAGCACCAAATCCGAGTCGGCATGTGCCAAAGCCGTGAAAATTCCTCCCACAGGGCCTTTGTCCTCGATCAAGTCGGGCAGCATCTGCAACTGAAATACCCCATAAGACGGATTTTTGGTTACCAAAACAGGATTTTTCACGACCGGAAAAACCGCTTCCAAGATCCATTGGAGAAAGGATTTTCCCTGAAAGGTCACGAGCCCTTTCTCCTCTCCCATTCGGGAGCTTTTGCCTCCACAGAGGATATATGCTGACAATTCTGACTTCATCTTTTCTTCGGGCAGCGTTGAAATTAAGAATTGCTTATCGGGATATATTTCACCGGATCTCCGTAAGCCAGCATAGAAACAGATTCATCTACAAAAACCAGCGCGTTACCTTGAGCGAAGGCGCCTAATACATTGCAGGCCTGTTTCTCGAAAACTTTCACAAGGCCGTTGTGGTGGTTTGCGGCTAGAAAAAGAGCTTTTCCGCTCGGATTTCGAAGTTCGCCATCCAGTATTCCTCTTTTTAAATTCAAAGAAATCTCTGCGCCGGAGGTAATTTTGCGCAATAGGGGAAGCACATAAACCTGCATGCAGGTAGCCATAGCGGCGGGATTTCCCGGCAAACCAAACACCAGGGTCTTTCCCTTTTTTCCAAACCAAAGCGGTCGGGCAGGTTTTTGGTTGACCTGGTAAAAAATCTCCTCGACGACATTTTCTTCCAATCCTGCTTTCACAAAATCGTAATCTCCAGCCGAAATGCCACCGGATATCAGCACCACATCGGCTTCAAGTGCTTTCTTGATGGAGAGAACCGTCGCGGATTTCTCGTCTTTCACATAGTCCACGCGCTCGACTTGGAAGCCTTGCTCGGCCAAAATCGTCTTGATCGTGATTCCGTTAGTTTCGTAAACGCCACCGGGCCTGAGGGATGTACCTGCAGCTTGCAGTTCATTCCCGGTGACGATTACGGCAATCTTGGGTTTGTTAATGACTAAAACCTCCTCGATTCCAAATCCCGCTAAAAACCCAAGCAACATCGCCTGGATTTTGGTGCCCTTCCTTGCAATAAGTTCACCTGCTTTGACCTGTTCACCTATGCATCTGACATTGGCAAAAGGCTTCGGCATATGCTGAATCCGGATCTCAGAACCAGTTTTATGAATATTTTCCTGAATCACCACAGTATCGGCCAGATCAGGAACTCTGGCGCCGGTTAGAATCCTGACGGCTCGATTGCCCGCCAGCTCATACTCCTGAAAATCTCCCGCCTTGCTCTCTCCCACCACTTCATACACCTCAGCTTGACCATACTTGATTGCATAGCCGTCCATCGCCGATTGGCGAAATGATGGGATCGAAATCGGCGCATAAACATCCTCTGCCAGGTAATATCCCAACGAAGACTCCAGCCGTAGATTGATCGGCGACAGGTCTTCGGCGTGAAGCTTGATATGAGTGAATGCAGCGTTGAAGGATACCATTGAGATTTTCAAAACGTCCTTAAATATAGCTGAAAATAAGTATTTATACGTAATTTCTACGTATTTATTTAAAATTGTCGACAAGTAGGAATTTTATTCCTGTGATTTTTAGCGCTTTGAAAAAAAATTGGCGGTTTTTCCAAGGTCTTTCTTTGCTTAAAAATTAAAATCGCTATGTTTGCATGCCGTTAGAAAAAGGGGCTTTGGCACCGAAACTTTAACGGCGAATGAAGCTGATTTTCGAATGAGAAAATCTTAGAAAATAGCTCGGGGTGTAGCGTAGCCCGGTATCGCGCCACATTTGGGATGTGGAGGTCGTAGGTTCGAATCCTGCCACCCCGACTTTATTTAAAAGCCTTTGGATGAAAATTCAAAGGCTTCTTTGTTTTCCATCCACACATCTTGACTTCCCGCTACTCACCCGCATGACTAGTCAATTACCGAGTCTGTCCATATAGTCCCCAGCTTTTTTTGCCAAATACCGATTTTCAGAATTGGCTATTTCTTTTATTGTCTGCAAAGTAGTAGGATCATCTATTCCTTTTTCCAGAAAAACATCTAAAACTCCAGAGACTATAGGAACCTCCAAATCAGGCAAAAAAGCATTGAGTTTATAGACAACATCCAGGGAGATTTGAGTTGTCTCCTTCAGCAGCTCAACCGTCCTACTCTTCATTCCAAAATCAAAAAATTGGAATTTATCGATCAGTTTATTTTGGAACTCGATCTCCGTCAAATCCTCAGGCACCACACTGTTCAGGCATTTCTCCGCCAAACTGTAGTCTGGAGCGCCCATCAAATCAAGAACAATCTCCTTGGATCTTGGATAGTCTAAAATCCTCCCATGTATCAAATCGATCGCCCAAAGTTGATCTTGGTAAGGCGACTTCGTAAGGACATTCTCGAGATAGGCATCGTTCATGACTTCATTAGTCCAGGATTCCACTTCTGTTTTTGTATCTCCATACACCAACTCGTAGAGTGTAAATGTAGTGTAGGCGGAGCCTTGGACAACGTATTCCAAGACATCTTTGGCCGTAGCACCACTGACTCCATCCACTTTGTAGAGTGACGCCTTGCTTTTCGCTGCAATCTGATTAAACGTAAAAGCTCCGAGCGGAAGGTCGGGGTCGGAGAGCAGCTTATTTAGCCTCACATACTCGGCATCTGTAAACGGCACATGGTCCTCCTTACTCAGAAATTCGTTATCGACGAGCTCAAAGCCGAGGTACCTCCCAGTCGGATTCCAGTAGAGTGTGATGTTGAGCAGCTTGCATTGATTGTCATAGCATACTCCAGTATGGACGTTTCTGGAATAGAAGACAGGAAATCCTTCCTCTGAGACATATTGATAAAGCGTGACGTCTTTTTGTTCCACTCCATCATAAATCACCCTGTCGTTGATCTGGGCCACTGGGAAATCCAGCGTCTGCTGAGTCTGATACTTAATATTTCTGAACTGACTGACGGAATTTGATCCTACGCCAGATGTAGTAACTAATAAAATAAAGATCAATGAAGCAAGTGCGAGGACTCTATGCATTGCCGGTTTGTTTAGCCTTTGGAAGTTTTCTTGCCCAGCGGAACGATTCCACCATGCATCTCGATCAACTTTTTCAGCTCACCTATCGGCAAGTCTGACGGAGTCACTTTCTTTTCAATGGCTAATGCCGCAGCCGCTCCAGCTGCCTGACCCATTGCCATGCACGATGCCTGCACTCTAAGCCCCGAATTCGCCAGCTGATCGCTGCAAATGCTCCTTCCGGCAACAATAAAATTCCTGCTGTTTTTCGGAATCATTGACCTAAATGGAATAGTAGGTACTACTCCCTCAGCCAATTGTTCTGGCACCACTCCTTCCACTGTATGTAGGTCGACAGGATAGTAGGAATAAGCGATGGAATCGGGATACACCTTTCCGGTAATGTAGTCCTCATAGCTGATCCTGTACAATCCATCGATTCTATAGGTTTCGCGTATGCCGGCTTCCGTTCTCATCTCTTCTATCCTTACATTTCCCAAACCTGGTTGCTTTTTCAGAAATCTAAGGTGTTTTAGCAAGGATTCTCTGCCTTTAATATTGGCCTCCGTGTGGGTTTCTGAGGTAGTAGAATCTGCTCCCTCGATATGTTGAACGTTATCGCCTTTCTCTTTAAGGAGCGCAATGATATCTCCACGAAACTCTCCTCTGATCAGTTCTCCTCGATCAATCGCCATCTCATAGGCTATCTTGAGCCTTTCCAAGTCCAAACTTTCAAAATCATATCCTCCTATTCTGAACATCAAGGTTCCCGGCTGAGTCACTTTTTCTTTGAATAACTTATATCCGGCGATTGAAGCAGCGATCGCATTGCCGGAACAGTCGATGATCTGCTTACACTTGATCTCAGCACGCACACCTTTGCCTACCGTCTCCACATACCAGTGCTCATCTTTAAAGACAAGGGAAGTTGGAGTTTCATAATATCGAACATTGACTCCAGCCTCCAAACACTTTTCCTCCAACAGCAATGCATACAAAGATGCGTTTAACCTGATCTGATGCTTCCAGTGTTCTCTTCCGTGAGGCAGGGAAAAATTTGGCAGAGAATCCCCATTCATCTGCACTGCGCTCTGAACCAGTTCCCACCCCACGCCGCTGATCACCTGTTTGCCCCAGGCAAAAAACAATCCCGGAAAGGCGACGCCAGCTGTGGTAACAGTTCCACCCAGCTGACTTTGACATTCTATCAAAGTCACCTGATGCCCAGTCCTTCCTGCCTGAATAGCCGCTATGGATCCAGCCGTGCCTCCTCCTATTACCAATATGTCGGTTTCCAACTTTCGATCGATAGTTTTATAGGGCTTTTTCAGCACATCCCCCTTCACTATCGCGCTGCTGGTCAGGCCGACCGAAAGTGCGCCAATCGTAGATAGAACATCTCTCCTGTTCATGTGTTTATCATTTAAGTTTTATAGGCCACGTCGCCTGTTGCGGTCCAGACAATCGATATTGATTCGAGAGCATTTCCCTTTCGTTTGCCGATGGAAAGAAAGGTAAATCATCCTAGTATATGATAACTTTCCCCATACTTGGCTTAGTCAGGAAGGCCCGATTCCATCTTCTGGCTATCTGTTGACAAACACCTGTTGTTATCCGCTTTCATGCCACTTACGACCGATACTACCTCGATGCTGTTTATCCCGCCTAAGTATACAAGGTTCTCGGGAGACAGCATAAGGTACAATGTCTTTCCTTGTAAATAATGGGGTCGAGGTTCTACAAATTGTCGACTCGTTCGGCAATTCAACCATTTTCAATCTATGCTGTTCCCAGGCATTTCTGACGCCAAATCGCTAAAACGGGCGAATGAAGGCCCAACGAGCCTCAAAGTCATCCCAGCGGAATAGTAGTTGGTTTCAGTGCGGAGACATAAGTCTCGATTGTTTCATTCTGAACTGACCAACTATGAAAAAGCTTTCAACCTTTATTTTTCTGGCAAGTGTGTCTGTGGGCCTTACCTCAGCGTCTTTGGCAGCAAGCACTTCGCCACACTATCTTCAGGACACCGTGCCGCTGAGAGATACGATTCCTCCGCCTGCCATTCAAACAGACCAGATAACAGTCTCCGGAACTGTCAATGACCCAGACGGAAATCCCTTACCGGGAGCGACGATACAACGCAAGGGATCCAACGCCGGAGTGATTTCCGATGAGTTGGGAAAATACACGATCAACATACCAGCAGACCAAACAGCGGCCGTGCTGGTTTTTTCTTTTCTGGGCTTTGTGCCCAAGGAAATCAAAGTCGATAATCAGACCACAATCGATGTGACTTTGTCCACCGATGACCAGGAACTGGACGAAGTGGTAGTGATCGGCTACGGCTCAGCTCGGAAATCGGACCTCACCGGTGCGGTGTCACAAGTGAATTCCGATGAATTGAATGCTTTTCCGACTACCAATGTGCTCCAATCTCTCAACGGTCGGGCTGCCGGTGTTCAGGTAATCCAGAACAATGGCGCACCGGGTGGCGGAGTCTCGGTCAGAATCCGTGGGGCAAACTCCATCCAAGGGGACAACGATCCGCTCTACGTGATCGATGGGTTTCCATTTTCGGGAAATCCAACCAACCTAAATAACTCCGACATCGCCAGCATAGAGATCCTCAAGGACGCATCAGCAACAGCCATCTATGGTTCCAGAGGCGCCAATGGCGTAGTCCTGATCACAACCAAAAATGGGCGGGGCGCCGGAACGGTAGTCGAATTTGATGCGGCGTATAGCGTGCAGAGTTTACGGAAGAAGCTAGAACTGATGGATGGAAGACAGTACGCGGAATTGATGAATATTCAAGCTACAAATGATGGATTGGAGCCCTATTTCACGGAGGCTGAGATCAACGGCTTCGGTGAGGGCACAGACTGGCAGGATGAGATTTTCCAAAATGCTCCGATTAAAAACACTTCTCTGAGTATTTCGGGAGGGGGCGATGCTACGCAATTTCTGGTGGGCGGAAGTATCTTTCAGCAAGACGGGATTATCAAAGGCTCCGACTATGACCGGTATTCGCTAAGGACCAACGTCAACCATCAGATCAGCGACAAATTCAAAGTGGATTTCAACAGTACGCTGACTAGGTTGGTTACCGCACGGAGGGATAGCGAGGGAGGATCGAGAGGTGCGAGTATGATCGGCGCCGCGTTGGTCGCTTCTCCCCTTTCAGATCCTTATAATGCCGACGGGTCAATCAACAATCTAACCGATGATTTCCCCTTCATCTCTCCCGATATAGTCAATCCGTTCTATTTTATCAACGAGCAAACCACCACGATCGCAGCAAATGTCGTCTTGGCCAACGCCGCCATCAGCTACAATCCCATTCCAGAACTGACGATCAAGATATCCGGAGGCATAGAAAATCGCGATGACCGTACGGATAGCTACCGAAGTAAAGATTTCATCAACAGCAACGGAAATGCAAGCGTAACTACGAGTCAATATCTGAGCAGACTGAATGAGAATACAATCACCTACACGGATGTATTCAACGAAAAGCACTCGCTGAATGTCTTGGCGGGATTTACCTATCAGGACTTCACAACCAAATACCTGGCTGGCAGTGGCGCAGGCTTCCTGAGCGACAATTATGAAACAGATAACCTAGGAGCCGCCGAAACACCCGGAATCCCTACCTCCGGCTACGCGAACTCAGTATTGCTCTCCTACTTGGGAAGAGTGAATTACGGCTTTGACAACAAATATCTTTTTACGGCCTCATTCCGTGCGGATGGCTCTTCCAAGTATAGTGAAGGAAATAAGTGGGGCTATTTCCCCTCGGGAGCTATTGCCTGGAAGGTCTCGGAAGAGAACTTCATGAAGTCCCAAGACGCTATTTCCACTCTAAAACTAAGAACCAGCTGGGGGCTGACAGGATCTCAGGCAATTGACCCCTATGCCACGCTAAACAGACTTTTTCCCGGTTACACTGTCTTCGGAGATGAGCTATACAATTTTCTTGCGCCGGGTTCGACGCTTCCCGGTGATTTGAAATGGGAAACCACAGAGCAGTTTGACTTGGGTTTGGATCTGGGATTTTGGAATGATCGTATCGTTTTGGGCGCTGACTACTACCTCAAAACCACCGACGACCTGCTCAGTACCGTTCGCCTACCAAGTTCATTTGGCTATACCACGACGATAGCCAATGTCGGTTCGATCGAAAACAAAGGGATCGAATTAAGTGCCTTTGCGCAGATTTTCTCCTCTGAATTCCGCTGGAGTCTTGACGGAAATCTCTCTTTCAACCGCAATCAGGTAGTCAGCCTAAATGATGGACAACCGATCCTGACCAACTACATCAACGTGATCACTGTCGCGGACAATTTTTCAATAATGGAAGAAGGAAAGCCACTGGGACAGTTTTGGGGATATCAAGAGGACGGATATACCGAAACCGGTGCTATCAAGTTCAAAGATTTGAACAACGATGGTCAAATCTCCGAAGCCGACAAAACGTACATCGGAAATCCGAATCCCGACTATTTCTACGGCTTCAATTCCAACATGAGCTATAAGGGATTCCAGCTCGATTTCTTCCTTCAGGGAAGTAAAGGCAACAACATCATGAACGTCAGCGCCATCTCCAGCACCATGGATTACGGGCAAGGATTGAATATGCCTGAAGAGGTACTGCTCGATCATTGGACTCCTCAGAATACAGATGCGAAATATCCGAAAATCAGCCGCAGCTCTATAGCTCGAGTGTCCGACCGCTTTGTGGAAGATGGCTCCTACCTGAGGTTAAAAAACATCCTCTTGGCCTATAATTTTCCCCTCAAAAATTCACAGGGAAAATTCCTCCAAAGCCTCCGAGTCTACGCCAGCGGACAAAATCTATTGACGTTTACCAACTATTCCTGGTGGGATCCAGAGGTAAACAGCAAAGGAAGCGATGGCAGTTTAGGCATCGACCATTTCAGCTATCCAATCCCAAAATCCTATACGATTGGTCTCAACGCAACTTTTTAACGCTCAAAAAAACACATCATGAAAAAGTACCACAACAATAGAAAATTGAAATCTTCACACTTGATCGCGGGATTCTTAGCGTTCGTACTTGTTGCAACTTCCTGCGAAAGTCTCTTAGAGGAAGAACCAAAGACCATCGTTTCGGAAAATTTCTATCAGAGCCGATCTGACTTTGAAGCTGCGACCAATGCCATCTATTTCCCGTTGCGTATGGTAAGATCTGAGCAGATTGCCGTACTGAGCGCGCACACTGACTGGGGATACGGGCGTGGAAGCCGTGCGCAGTACAACGATTTCGAGGGGCTCAATCCAACCAACGCCAACGCTGCCGCTGCTCGGTGGAACAGCTTCTACCAGGGGATCCGAAATGCAAATATCGTGATCGAAAAAGCCCCGCAAAGTGACCTGCTTACCGCTGAGGAAATGAACGCCTTCTCTGCAGAAGCAAAGTTTTTACGGGCGCTGACATATTTTGATCTGGTGAGAAACTGGGGCGGAGTTCCGCTTCGTACGGATCAAAATATCAAGGAAAAAGACGTACCGAAGAGCAGCCCAGAGGAAGTCTATGAACTAATCCTGGCAGATCTATCCGAGGCAGAAATGTACCTTCCGACTGCCCCTTCCGAACCGGGACGACCAACGCTATGGGCAGCAAAAACGCTCTTGGCAGATGTCTATCTCCAGCTGCAGAACTATGAAATGGCAAAATCGAAAGCCCAGGAAGTGATCGACGCCGCCGCATTCCAACTCGTGAAAATCGCATCTGTAGATGAAATCAGGGCAAAAATATTCGGGGCTGCTTTAATTTCTTCCACCGAAGAAATCTTCGCCTTCAAATTTGCCAGACAAACCGGTCAAGGAAGCGGACTGCCTTGGATCTTGAACCACCCGAGCACCAAACTCTACAACTTTGGCGGAGCGTACGCCCACTATGGAGATGCTAGGAATCCCTTTTATAAGGAATGGGAGGACGGAGATTTGCGAAAAGGACTTTGGCAAATGGTTAATTTTGGCTTGGGAGACTCTACTCTCGTCAACGGAAAATATGCAGAATCTCAGGCTGTGGACAACACAGGCGCTGGGAATGACATTCCGATCTATCGCTATTCGGAACTGCTGCTGATCTACGCGGAAGCTTCCGTACGAACGGAGGGTTTGACCGAGTCGAATTTGGAAGCATTCAATCAAGTTCGGCGCCGGGCGTATGGACTAGACCCGATGGCGGCTTCCGAAATGGACTATGTCTTGGCAGACCTTTCGGTCGAAAGCTTTCTGGATCTTATCCTTCAGGAAAAAGCCTATGAAACCCAGTTCGAGGGCAAGCGATGGCTCGATCTGAAAAGAACCGGAAGAGCCCAAGAGTTTGTGATGAAAAACAAAGGTATCACCATCGCCGATAAACATTACCTGTGGCCGATTCCGATCGATGAGCTGAATTTCAACGATGCCATGGATCAAAGCGATCAGAATCCGGGGTATTAGTAAGGTGGTCTTAGTCTTCTGGGATAGAATCAACTTTTCCGATGCGCTGTTAACCCGCATCATGCTCTAGGATTCATAGCCAGAATTCAGGACGCAAGAAAATCAGTCCATTGAGAAACCGAGTCCTAGAAACATCAAACAAAATGTACCTCCAGAACATCGTAAAAACCAAAACCTACAAAACCAAAAATGGCATCGAGTTTAGGCTCGATGCCATCAATTTTTCCCTTTGAAAACTGTAACGTCAAAGTAAGTACTAGTCAATCCTATTTGAGCATCAAACTGTGTCGATACCCACCTGGCTTACCGTTGGGCATTTGACCTATATGAAAAATGCCCCAAGCATTCGTTTCTGGGAGTACACGCACGAGTCAAAGAGAAGTCGGTACCGATCCAATCTTTTTACATGCTTTCAGCTACTCGATACTTTTTTGATAGCTGATCAAACCGCAGTTGAATTCTAATCTCACTCCCAGATTGCTACAAACCGTCCAAATTCTTCAAGAACTGGAAAAGATTCCAAAAACCTGCACTTCAGCTGATCACTGCGAGGCTTTCTAAGCCTGTCGAAGGGCTGATCACTGACTTACCTTTCCCAGAAATTTGGCGGGGCAATCCCCAAAGCTCTCAGATAGACATATCCCTGACCACGGTGGTGGATCTCGTTGTCGATGAAGTAGAGCAACGTGCAGTAGCCCTTGTCCTCATACTGTCCAAAAGCCAGCATCGTCTCCTGCAGCCTTCCCTCGGAGATTTGCGGAAAAAATTCGTCGATTTCGGCGGTCGTCTTGTCCCAAAATTCGAGCAACTTGGCTTTGCTTCCCTGTGAGGGATCTTTCTCGTCCAGCTCCTTCCATTCATCCGTCGCCAGCCCTTTTACGCCCGGACCTGCGATAGCCAGCAGCTCAGCGGCCATCACGGCGAAGGTCCGCATCCCGCCGATGCTAAAGTTAAAAAGGTCTTTTTCCGGAAAAGCCTCGATGACCCTTCTGGTCAAAGCCCGGTGTCCCTGCCAGTGCGCCAGCAATTGTTCTTTTGAGATCAGCGTCTCGTTTTTTGTTTGAGTTTCCATCTTTTTTTTGGTTAGGTTTTAATGATGACTCAAAGAAACTACCGACTAGTGACAACAGTATGTCAGCAGGGTTTTCGTATTTTTCATCTTTCTGAAAAAAGATCGAATTATTTATGAGCAAAAGGGAAAGTTCCCCAAGGAGATCAACAAACCACTTCGGCCTTCCAGCCGTGGCTGGTCTTCCGACTCCGGTCTTTCTGCCCTTTTGAAATATGAAATTCCCTTACTGACACCATTGCAGCTACCAACCGACACCCCATGAACCGCATCGACCGACTGACGGCCATCCTCACCCAGCTCCAATCCAAGCGGGTCACCAAAGCGCAGGAGATCGCCGACCGCTTCTCCATCAGCCTGCGAACGGTCTATCGGGATGTACGGGCGCTCGAGGAAGCCGGCGTGCCCATCATCGGTGAGGCGGGGATCGGCTATTCCCTGGTCGAGGGCTATCGGCTGCCTCCGGTGATGTTCACGCAGGAGGAGGCGCAGGCCTTTGTGGTGGCGGAGAAGATCTTTGAGAAACTCTCCGACCGCAGCAGCTCAGAGCATTTTCACTCCGCCATGCTCAAGATCAAGTCTGTGCTTCGCAGCTCGGAAAAGGACCGGCTCGACCAGCTTTCTCCCTTGGTCGCGGTCTTCCGCAACCGCAACCAACTCCAGCTAAAGGGCAAGGACGAGCACCTTCGGATGATCCTGGACACGCTGAGCAGCAAGAAACTGCTGGAGATGAACTACACGACCTTTGACGAGGAAAAGACCAGCCACAGGACGGTCGAGGGCGTGGGCACCTACTACGCCTTCGAGCAGTGGTACCTGATCGCCTGGTGTCGGCTGAGGCAGGATTATCGCACCTTTCGGCTGGATCGGATCAACAGCCTGAAGATCCTCGAGGAAACCTTCGATCCCCAAGCCCATCCCACCCTGAAAGACTACATCGACAGAGTCCGCGCAGCGGAAAACCTGATCCAAATCGTCCTGTCCATGCCCTTTTCCAGCGAAAAATACCTGCGGGAGCAAAAGTACAACCAAGGCTTTGTGATGGAAAAGCGGATGGAAGACCAGGTCGAGATGACCTTTATGACTTCCCATCAGGAGGGCTTTATCCGCTGGCTGATCTGCCTGGCAGACAAGATCCGCATCCTCTCCCCTCCCGAGGCAAAGGAAAGACTGAAGGAACTGGCAGAGGAGATTCGGGTGAATGTGGGAGGTGAGGGATGATTTTTTATGGGCCTTTTTCTAAAAAAGAAATCGGATACTGCTTTAAAAAGTGGAAAATCCTTCCAAATCAGCGGGCTTTTGATCCTTTCAAAAAACAAACCGTACCGTAAGGCCCCCCACCAATGAGTTTTCGGCAATTCTAAAGCCGAGGATTATGGCGTTTTCTGGGACCTAACTTTTTGTATTTTTGTCCTGATGCAAAACCATCTCAAGAATGAACTACACCATGTTATTTCAGGAAAGAGCCAAGTTAGCTTTGGAGCTATTATCCAAACAATCACCAGTTACCTTGACGATGGCTCGCAAACAGGCAAAGAGACTGAAAACTCAAAGCAAATCCGTGAACAAGAAACAAGGAAGCTAGAGACTTTCGCAACCGAACGGAACCTTTGGATCCAGAACATTGACTTCTCGCAGTATGTAAGCGAGGGTGCAGAACAGAGAGTGTATCTTAAAGACTCGGACCATGTTCTAAAATTGAACGATGCCATCTATTATAGTTATTGGCTCGATTACTTTCACAATCTTTTATTCCACAAACTTTTTCTTCCCCGACACAGCTTACGAGCTTCTCGGCTTCACGAGGGATGAGGAAAAACTTTACGCGGTAGTCAAACAATCCTTTGTGACCATCACTCAAGAAACAGACTTGAATAAAGTAAAAGCATTTCTCGGGGCGAATGGCTTCATCAACAACAGAAACAACGACTATATAAATCCTGACCTAGGATTAATCCTAGAGGACTTGCATGACGAGAATGTGCTTACAAAAAACGACATGCTGTATTTCATCGACACGGTCTTCTACACCACGAAAGAATTTTGGGCTGAGAAGTGAACGACTACAAATGTAAGCTCCGCCAATTGTTAGGCTAACGAGGTGCCCTCACACCATAGTTCCGCATCCTCTCCCCTCCCGAGGCAAAAGAAAGACTGAAGGAGCTGGCGGAGGAGATTTGGGTGAATGTGGGAGCTGAGGGACAAATTTTTCTAAGCTCGAAAAAAAGATCGCCAATCATTTTCAGAGTGGTCGCATTAATGAAACGGCTTCATTATTTTTGTAGATTTCATACTTAATTTTTTTTTTGGAAAATCTAGAATTTTCTTTAGGTTTGTAGATCTATTACAAGGAAATAAATTTGAAATCGCCAATAAAAGATATAACCAGCATTCAAACCGGACTATTCGCCAAGCCCTCTGGCACTGGTGAATTGGTGTATTTGCAATCCAAACATTTTGACGAAAACGGAAAGTTGCTAGGAGAATTACACCCCGATCTGCCGGCTGATGGGATTTCTGAAAAGCACCTGCTAAAACACGGTTATGTGCTGTTTGCAGCCAAGGGAACAAAAAACTTTGCGACCGTCTATGAAGACCACAACAAACCAGCGGTTGCCTCCACTTCCTTCTTTGTGATTAAGCTCTATGATAAAAAAGTGATGCCGGAATACCTAGCTTGGTTTTTAAACAGCCAATCCACGCAAACACTTTTAAAAGGTCAAGCAATCGGAACTTCAATTCCCTCCATTTCAAAACATGTGTTAGAAAATCTAGAAATGCCAGTGCCGAGCATCGAAAAGCAAAAGGCAATTTTACACCTCACTACTCTCCGCAACAAAGAGAAAGCATTGAGGCAGGAGATCGAAACTCTTCGTGAGAAACAAATTCAGCAACAAATAATCAACGCAATAAAATAGACATCATGGCCAAAATAACTCAGAAAGACATCAACGATGCAGTTTGGAAAGCTTGCGACACCTTTAGAGGTAGCATCGACCCGAGTGTGTACAAAGACTATGTCCTTACCATGCTGTTCCTGAAATACCTCAGCGATGTGCATGACGACAAGTACGAGGCACATCTCAAAAAGTACAGTGGTGACAAAGAACGCGCCGACAGAGCAATGAGACATGAACGCTTTGTAGTACCTGCACACAGCCACTTTAAGTTTCTATACGAATCAAGAAATGAAGCAAATATCGGTGAACTCATCAACATAGCCCTGACTGACCTGGAAGAAGCAAACCGGGAAAAACTGTACAGTGAAGACGGTGCGGGTATTTTCCAAAACATAGACTTTAACACCAGCAAACTCGGTGAACCCAAGGACAAAAACACCCGATTGAAAAACCTCCTGCTGGATTTTAACAAAGAGGCGCTTGACCTTAGACCTTCTCATTTGACAGGAAATGATATTATCGGCGGTGCATACGAATACCTGATCTCCAACTTTGCAAGTGATGCCGGTAAAAAAGCAGGGGAGTTCTACACTCCGGGCGAGGTATCTACCCTTTTGGCTAAACTCACCCAATCAAAACCAGGCTCACGTATTTGCGACCCAACATGTGGATCGGGTTCTTTGCTGATCAAAGCAGGAGAGGAAGTAGGGTCAGATAATTTTTCACTGTACGGACAGGAAGCCAACGGGAGTACCTGGGCTTTGGCGGTGATGAACATGTTCCTGCATGGCTTTGACAATGCCACCATCCGCTGGGGCGATACTATCCGTAATCCCAAGCTGAAGGAAGGAGACATGCTGATGAAGTTTGACACGGTGGTGGCCAACCCGCCTTTCTCATTAGACAAATGGGGAAAGGTAGAAGACAAAGAAGGCGACAAGACCACCATCAGCTACGACCCAGAAACTGATAAATACAACCGTTTTTGGAGGGGTGTTCCACCCAAAAGCAAAGGCGACTGGGCATTTATCAGCCACATGATAGAAACGTTGAATGAGCATGGAAAAGCTGGCGTAGTGGTGCCGCATGGTGTATTGTTTCGCGGAAGCAGCGAAGGGCGGATCCGCCAACGCACCATCGAAGAAAACCTGCTCGAAGCGGTGATTGGCTTACCCGCCAACCTGTTTTTCGGTACCGGCATACCGGCTGCTATTCTCATTTTCAATAAGGCACGAACCAAGCAACTGGACACTGAGCGTAGTCGAAGTGTTTTGTTTATAGATGCCAGTAAGCATTATGAAAGTGCCAAAAACCAAAACAAGCTGCGTGCAAGCGATATTGAACATATTGTAAATACCTACCGTGATTTTAATGCAGGTAAACTACAGCCCGGTGTGGTAGAAGACAAGTTCAGTTATGTAGCCACTGCCGGAGAAATACAGGAAAATGATTACAACCTGAATATCCCCCGCTATGTGGACACTTTTGAAGAAGAGGCTGAAGTGGACATTGCTGCAGTGCAAAAGGAGATTGAGCAACTAGAAGGCGTATTGGTGAAAGTGCAGAAAGAAATCGATCAGTATTTAACCCAATTGGTGAAATGATGAGTGAAAGATTTGAAATACCGAAAGATTGGACTAATAAAAGATTTGATAAGATTTCAAATGTTGTTAGAGGTGGATCCCCACGGCCTGCTGGTGACCCAAGATATTTTAACGGCACATTCATGCCTTGGCTTACAGTAGCTTCGCTAACGAATATCCCTGATTCACAAATGGAAGTTACACAAACAGAAGGATTTTTGACGGAGGAAGGAGCTACCCAAAGCAGACAACTTGAAAAAGGAACTTTGATTTTATCAAATAGTGGTGCAACACTTGGGGTGGCTAAAATCTTAGGAATTCATTGTTGTGCAAATGACGGAATTGCTGCTTTTATAAACTGGAACGAGAATGAAGTAGATAAATTTTATGCTTGTTATTTTTTAAACTCAAAAACGAAATATTTCAGAGATGTTGTGGCTCCAGGAAATGGACAACCAAATTTGAATACTGATTTAATTGGAATTGAACACATTCATTACCCTCCCCTTTCAGAGCAAAAAGCCATAGCGAAAGTCTTAAGCACAGCAGATGCCGCAATCCACACCACCCAAAAACTTATCGCCCAGAAAGAACTCCGCAAAAAATGGCTAATGCAGCAATTGCTTACAGGGAAGAAAAGGATGAAGGGGTTAGGTGGGGAGTGGAAAAAACTTGGAGCAGGTGAAATTTTTAAAAGCATTACAAAAAAAGGTTTTGCTGATGAAGAATTGCTATCTGCCACCCAGGACAGAGGAATGATACCAAGAACGATGCTGGAAGGTCGAGTAACAATGCCGACAACCGGAACAGAAGGCTTTAAACTGGTAGAAATTGGAGATTTTGTCATCAGCTTACGTTCATTTCAAGGAGGTTTAGAATATTCTTTTTATAGAGGCTTGGTAAGTCCGGCATATACAGTTTTAAAACCTACAACGGATATTAATGAAGAGTTCTATAAACAATATTTCAAGAGCTATGAATTTATTGGTCGATTAGCAACTGCCGTAATTGGCATTCGAGATGGCAAGCAAATCAGCTACGATGATTTCTGCATTGTAAAAATTCCAAATCCATCCATCGAAGAACAAACCGCTATAGCCCATGTCCTACAAGCAGCAGATAAGGAAATCAGCCTGCTTAAAGCCAAAGCGGAGAAGTTGCGAGAGCAGAAGAAGGGATTGATGCAGGTGTTGTTGACGGGGAAGGTAAGACTTAAAATAAACGAATAATATGAAGACAATAGGAATACAAATCAGGTCCACTGAGGCAATTATGGTGGTCTTGGAAAAAGACGGATCCGGAAACATTACTCAAACTAGTGAATCTGCCAAGTTTGGCATCACCGACCCCACCAAACCAAATCAAGTAAGACAGTTTCGTGACCAAATCAATGCAGCATTTGACTCTATTGGTGCATCAAGAATCGGTATTGTGGCAAGAAACGCAAACGGAAAGGGAGACCGTGCCCCTTCTCCAATTTCCTTTAAACTGGAAGGCATCATTCAGCTTTACGACAAGGTTGATGTGGAACAGGTTTGGAAACAAACCACAATCGCATATTTCAAAAAGAATGCAAAAACAGGCTCTCCAAAAAACAAGTATCAGGACGATGCCTATGAGGTAGCTTTTTATTTAATGAGTTAATCAATGGTAACAGTAGAACTAAACGATGAGGATTCGGTAAAAGCCATTCAGGATTTCGTGAGAAACACGCCTGACATCAATGTATATGAATATATCCGAAGAGGTTGCAACGGTGAGGTTTATTTCGGTAAGCGAATTAAAATGAATGATGATGTGGTGTTAAAATTCTACTGGGCGCACCCAAACTATGATGCCACAGAAGAGGCTATTATCCTTCGAGATATAGATCATGCTAATATTTTAAAAATAAATGACCTACGTTTTCTTCCACCCTATTATGCCTACTTTTTAACACCCAGAATATCAGGAGGCGATTTACAAGGCATCATTGACAGCAGAAGACTTTCAAGCAAAGAATCTCTTGAAATAATTTCAGGCATTTTGCTTGGCCTTACAGAACTTCACTCTAAACACAATCTTGTACACCGCGATTTAAAACCAGGCAACATTCTTTTAGATCTTGAAAAGAACATTCCTATTATCGCTGACCTTGGTGCAGTAAAGAAAATTCACACAGCTAATGGTTGTGTTACTGCGTCAAAATCAACTTACTTATACCTTCCGCCTGAAGCGATTCTGGCAAACGAGTATTATTATCAATCAGACATTTACCAAGTCGGCGTTATCATGTTTCAGCTGTTGGGCGGTTTTTTCCCTATCAACTCTCCTATAAGCTGGTTGAATGCAAGAGAGAAAAAGCAGTTGGATGCCACCAGAAACTCCGTAGAAAAGAGTAGAAAGTTTGAAGAAATTATCGGTAAAAAGGTAATTAAGGGCCAATTAGCAAACACCAACACTTTGCCTTGCTATTTAGATGCTGGTTTTAAACGGGTTTTGAACAAGGCTTTGAACTTCCACTACGAAAAGCGATATAAGAACCCATCCCTGTTTTTGAAAGAAGTTCACAGTCTATTGCGATCTTGTCCTGATTATATGCATGAACCGGATAGGCTTTTAGTAAGTCACGAAAATGGGAAGGAGTTTCAATTATATAAAAACAAGAGAGAGGAAGTGGTTTTAGAAAAGCGGCTTTCTAACAAAGGATGGCGAAAGGACAATAGTCACAATGGAACAGTGGAATCAGCATTATCGGTCGCTAGAACTGCTTAGCTGATATTTAAAATATTGAGATATGACAATATTAGAATTACAACAACTCAAAGAAAGCGAGGATAAGGTTGAGTTTAAAGCTGCGACCAAAAACTATTCATTCGCAGGGAGCGAACACCGTGATCAGGCCGAAAGACGGAGATGCTTTTTAGGTTATGTAGTTGCTTTTGCGAATGAAGGTGGAGGGATGTTGGTTTTGGGTATGGCAGATAAAGCTCCGCATGAGGTGGTAGGAAGTGACTTTGGACAAGGTCAAATTGGAGCATTGGAAGATGAAACTTACAGTCGTTTGGGCATCAGGGTTCGTATGGAGGAGCTCTACGAAAATGGATTGCGAGTTTTAGTGGCTCACATTCCTTCTCGACCAGTCGGGAAAATGCTAAAGTTTGAAGGAGTACCATTGATGCGAGTCGGTGAAAGCCTGCGCAATATGAGTGATGAGGAGATGTTTGCCATTCTTTCAGAACAAGAACCCGACTTCTCCGCCAAGATCTGTGAGGGATTGAAAATTGCTGATCTGGATGAATCGGCCATTAAAGCCATGAAGGAGAGCTATGCACTCAAGCAGAAAAACCCCGGATTTATCCAACTGAGTACAGAGCAGGTGCTAAGTGATCTCCGGCTGCAGGAGGAAGGAAGGTTAAATTATGCAGCATTGATTCTACTCGGCAAAAAGGAAATAATCAGAGAGAAATTGCCTCAATGCAAAACTATTTGGGAGTTTCGTGCCACGGAATCTCAGATACACCATGATACCAGAGAAGTAATAGAAGAGCCGCTCTTTTTGGCAATAACCCAAATGTGGCGACTGATTAATCAGCCCACATTGAATAAAAAATATCCCATTCAGGTCGGGGCTTACATTTTTGATTTGTTTGATTTTAATGAGGCTGTTATCCGTGAGGCAGTGCTCAATGCTGAAGCTCACCGGGACTATAGCATCACCAGCGAGGTAGTGATTAAGCAATATCCTGCCAAGATTGTCATTACAAATCCCGGAGGATTTCCCAAAGGTGTCACCATAGAAAATCTCCTCACCGTGAGCAGCACTCCTCGCAGCCGGTTGATGACTGAGATTCTTGAGAAGACGGGGCTAGTCGAGCGTAGTGGGCAAGGAGTGGATAAAATATTTTCCATCACGCTATCTGAAGGCAAGGCAGAACCAGACTACTCCGACTCAAATATGTACCAAGTTTCCTTGGTACTACGATCCGAGATCATAGACAAGGCCTTCCACATTTTTATCAGTCAATATCAGAATAGTGACAGAGAACCAAAACTAGGCGTGGAACAGATCATTACTCTGTGTAAGATCAGGAATGGAATCTCCCAAAACCTGAAAGGAGCTATGGTTTCACAATTAGAGAAAATGGGATTAATTCAAAAGCTTTCCGGACATACGCTTCGATATACTCTTTCGGAAGAATATGAACAATTAGTCAGTGACGGGCTAAAAATTGGTAAAAGGTACATCGTACAGGAACTTGAAAGAATCCTTCTGGAGCTTCAGGGGAATGCTTTGAAGGTGGGAGCTTTAGAAGCAAGTATGGAAGATTTCATGAAAAGAAGTCAGATTAGATACTTGTTGCTGAAGTTGGTAGATGATGAAGTAGTGATAGTTGACGGAAAGCTGAGAGGAACAAGATATTCCCTTTCTGAAAAATTTAAGGATCTACGTGGAGACAAGCTTATCGCAGAGGTCTTGGCTTTCTTAAGAGGGAGGTATGATTCGCTATAATCGGAAAAAAATTCTCTGTATTTCCAGCTCATTATTGAGAATAGTTAAAAGTGGATTCTCGGTATTTCTCTATAAAGAGATAAGCAAGGACGAAGAAAACAGCTAAATGACTCAGTTTGAAGGGTGAATTGCAAAATCAATTCTCCATATCAAATCCGATTTTCTCCATAATGATCAAGAGGCTGTAGAAGAATCGATTCTCCATATTGAACGATAAATTCGCTATAAGAGGCTTCGATCAGTCAGAGATGCACCAGTCAGTTTGAACTGTCAAAGAAAATGGAGCTAATGCCAATAAAAGAATTCTCCATAACGGGTGATGAATTCTCTGTAATTTATCAAAAACGCTCACTGGAGGCTAGAAAAGAGGTTTTTGATTAGGAACAATTCTCCATAACAGCTTCAAAATTCTCCATAAACTTCACAAACTGGTTGAACTAACCGAAGGACATGTTAGAGATTTTGTTAGAGTTTTGGTTAGAGCACACAAGAGTTTAGCTTGAAAAAATACAGGAGATTGGTATGAAAGGGGATTGGAAGAATGAAAATCAGAAAAGAATTGGAAGAAGAGTTAGAAGAAATCTCAGGGAATTTATTAAAGATATTTTCCAAAGAAACCCAACATGTATAGAAAATGGCCAAAAACTATACATGACAAACCCAACATGTATAGAAAGCCGCAATTTCTATACATGACACAAATGAAAAGAAAAAGTAATGGACACGCCAAGTTTTAAAGAAGACCATATCAGTCAGATTCCAGCATTGCAGATGTTGGTGAATTTGGGCTATACCTATTTGAGTCCGGTAGAAGCTGAGCGTCTGAGAGGTGGGAAAACTTCAAATGTTTTACTGGAAGACGTGTTGCGAAAGCAGTTGAAGGAGATCAACAGCATCAAAGTGAGCGCTACGAAAACCAGCATTTTTACAGATGAAAATATTGAGCGGGGTATTTTGACTTTGAAAAACCTCCCCATGAATGAGGGCTACATTGCTGCCTGCGAAAAAGCCTACAACCTGATCACTTTGGGTCATGCCTTAGAACAAAGCGTGGATGGAGATAAAAAGAGCTTCTCTCTTCAATACATCGATTGGAAAAACATCATCAACAATGTGTTCCATGTGACGGAGGAATTCAGCGTCATGCGGAGCACAAGCAAAGAGCATTACCGGCCGGACTTGGTCTTGTTTGTGAATGGAATCCCGCTTTGCATCATCGAATGCAAGCGACCGGACATGAAAGAGCCATTGAAACAGGCTATCAGTCAACAATTAAGAAGTCAACAGGAAGATGGAATCCGCAGCTTATATGTCCATTCACAATTTTTACTTTCGATAAGTTGTAATGAGGCCCTGTATGCCACGAATGCCACTCCCGAAAAATTCTGGGCCAAGTGGCAGGAGAAATTTGAAAGTGAGGAAGATGAGCGGAATTATAAAGAGACTTTATTAAAACTGAAAAACCAACCGCTCTCAGCTGCAGGGAAAGAACAATTGTTTTCGGATCGGTTTAAATATGTTCGCCAATACTTTGATGCTTTGGAGCAGGAGGAAATCTTACCTACTGTTCAAGATGAATACTTATTTGGTTTGTGCCGTCCGGGGCGACTCATCGATCTGGTTTTCAATTACATTCTATTTGACAATGGAGATAAAAAAGTAGCCCGATACCAGCAGTTTTTCGCCATCAAAAAATCCATGCAACGGATAAAGCATGTTGATCAAGGCAAAAGAAAAGGTGGTGTAATCTGGCATACACAAGGAAGTGGTAAATCGTTAACCATGGTCATGTTGGCACAAGCGATTGCTATGGAACCAAGTATCAGAAATCCAAAAATCGTATTGGTTACCGACCGAACTGATTTGGACAATCAGATTACCAACACGTTTCGCAAGTGTGGCAAGTTTGTAGAAAATGCAAGTACAGGGCAGAGATTGGTAGAATTGCTAGAAAGCAACAGCGATGCAGTCGTAACTACTATTATCAATAAGTTTGTCGCAGCAGTTAAGAAAATCGGCAAGCCTTTAGAGAGCCACGACATTTTTGTTTTAGTAGATGAGGGGCACAGAACCCAGCATGGCACCTTTAATATTGACATGCAAAAGACACTGCCAAATGCGTGTTTTATAGCTCTAACCGGAACGCCACTTTTCAAGAAAGACAAGAGCACAGCGGAGAAATTTGGCGGATTAATCGATGCCTACACAGTTGACCAAGCGGTTAGGGATAAGGCTGTTGTCCCGCTGCTGTATGAGGGAAGGCTGGCATTTCAGGATGTGAATGCAAGTCCAATTGACACGTTTTTTGGAATGGTTTCGGAGCCACTCAGCGAGTATCAAAAAGCAGATATCAAAAAGAAGTTTGCCAGATACGACCATTTGAATTCGGCAGAGCAAAAGATGCGCATGATAGCATGGGATATCAGCTATCATTTTCGAGATAATTGGCAAGGGAGAACACCATTCAAAGGCCAATTAGTCTGCGATAAGAAATTGAATGCCATCAAGTACAAAGAATATCTGGACGAAATTGGGATTGTAAGCAGTGAAGTATTGATATCATCCATTGACGAGCGTGAAGGTGAAGACAGTGCTTATGCAAAGTCAACCGAGAAGGAAAATCAATTTTGGAAAAAGATGATGGATGAGCATGGCAATTCAAAAAGCTATGAGAAAAACATCATCAATCGGTTCAAAAATCAGAGTGCCCCAGAAATCATCATAGTAGTAGATAAGCTTTTGACGGGATTTGACGAGCCAAAAAATACGGTTTTATACCTCACCAGAAATCTTCAAGGCCATAAACTTCTCCAGGCTATTGCAAGGGTGAACCGCATTTATCCTGACAAAGAATTTGGGTATATCATTGATTATTACGGGGTAATTGAGAACCTGGATGATGCCTTGGTGATGTATTCGTCCTTCGAAGACTTTGATGAGGAAGATTTGGAAGGAACACTTACCAACATTTCGGAGGAGATCAAAAAACTGCCACAGAAGCATTCAGAGCTATGGGATATTTTCAAAACAATTACAAATAAAAGAGATGCGGAAGCCTATCAACAATTATTGAAAGATGAGGCTATAAGAGTATTGTTTTATGATAAGTTGGCCTCTTTTGCGAAGTGTTTAAAATTGGCACTTTCTTCAATGCAATTCCACAAAGAAGCTGAAGAAAAAACCATCAATCGGTACAAAGAAGATTTGACGATGTTCCTGAAACTGCGTTGGGCTGTAGTAGAGCGATACAGTGATGTAATTGATTACAAACAATATGAGGGTCAAATCCAAAAACTAATTGATACGCATATCACCACAGAAAAAATAGAGACCATCACGGAATTGGTGAATATTTTTGATAAGGACAAATTTCAACAGGAAGTAGAAAATACCACAGGGAAGGCTGCCAAAGCAGATAAGATCGCCAGTAGAACAGCTAAGCATATCACTGAGAAAATGGATGAAGATCCAGCATTCTACAAGAAATTTTCTCAAATGTTGAAAGAAACTATCGCTGATTATGAAGCAAAGCGAATAAATGAAGCACAATACCTAAAGAGAGTTCAGGAGATAATGAACAATGTATTGGCTCACACAGATACCGAAATTCCGGAGCAATTCAATGAAAGAAATGTGGCTAAAGCATTTTATGGATTGACTGTAGAAGCACTTTCAGATAAAATGCAGGACAGCCTGGTCAGAAAAGAAGTTTCAATCCAAACGGCCTTACATATTGATGACCTCATTCAGGCCTTAGTTCTAGATCATGGTAAGCCTATCGTTGATTGGCAATTCAAAACCAATATTACAGGCAAATTATTGATTGAAATCGGCGACTATTTGATCGATGAAGTGAGGGATAAATACCATTTGGAATTGTCATTCAAAGAGATGGATAAAATTGCGGATGACTGTATTGAAGTTGCCAAAATCCGATACAGATAATGCAAGAGGCTATACAATTTGGAAGTAGAACTATTGATTTTCGCTTGGAATATTCGGATCGGAAATCATTGGGAATAACTGTGACACCGGAAATGGAAGTGTTGGTAAAAGCACCAATCGATTCTTCTATAGAAAAAATTAAAGAGAAAATCAGAAGAAAAGCTCCTTGGATTATCAAGCAGCAAAGCTTTTTTCTATCCTTTCAGCCGAAAACACCAAAACGCCAATATATAAGTGGGGAAACACATTTGTATTTGGGCCGCCAATATCGGTTGCAAATTCGAATTGGTGATGAAGAATCGGTTAAACTGAAGGGGAAATTTATTGAAATCACAACAAGTGAGAAGTCAAAAGCTAAGGACTTACTGATTGACTGGTATTTACAACATGCCCGTTCTAAGTTCCATTCTATTGCTCAACCGCTGATTAAAAAATTCAAAAGGTATAAAGTTGAGCCCAGTTCTATTGTTCTAAGAGAAATGTCAACACGCTGGGGAAGCTGCACGCCTAAAGGAAAAATAATTTTAAACCCTGAGTTGATTAAAGCCCCGAAAGGGTGTATCGAGTATGTTATAGTTCATGAACTTTGCCATCTAGTGCATCATGATCATACCCAAAGATTTATTGATTTACAGTCCAAAGAGATGAAGGACTGGGAAAAATGGAAGATGAAATTGGAAAGGATATTAGCATAGTGCATCTGTCTTTACGTCGACCCATTTTTACCCTAATCCCCCTCCAATCCCGCCAGCTTATTAAACAAACCCACAACCCGCTGGCCTTCGATCTCGCTGAGCATCAGTTGCAGGAGTTCGTTGAAGTATCGGGCTTGGTTGTCGTAGAGGTCGTTTTCGCCCAGGATCATGTCCTGGTTGTCAGCCACGCCATTGACAAAGGCCTCATGCAGCAGCTCGATGTTGTTGTTGGCTAGTTTCAGGTTGGCATCGGCATAGCTGAAGCGCTGCATGGCTTTCTGGATCTGCACCCTGGTGGTGGCCTTCTCGGATTCAAACTGAATCGTGAACTGATCCAGGTAGTCCCTCGATTGCAGCGCGACCAGCTTTTGCTGGTTGACCGCACGCTTCACGTCCATTCCGTTGAAGATCGGGATCCCGACATTCACTCCGATGTACGAAAAGGGCCTCCATCTTCGCCCTGGAAGATGTTGCCGATGTCATTTGCCGCAGGCGTAAATCCCAGCGAGCCATCCGCCCCGACGACCGGCAAGGCCCGGCTTTGCTCCAGCTTGATCGACTCGTCTGCCAGCGCAATCTGCGTCTGAAGCAACTGGCTTTCGATCCGCTGGGAAGCAGTCCAGCTTCTGGAGAAGCAGGACATCAAAACTCTCCAAGGGATTTTGAACCCATGGAGGGTCGAAGGTTTGATTCCCGGTCGAGTATCGATCCCATTTACCTCCCCAACCAGCACTCCGAAAGTCTCACAATCACAGGCGTACCAAAGACAATCTTGTTTCAGGTTTCCAGGCCATTAAATTCACCAAAACCTAAAATCTTTGCAGCAACTACTTTTGGGTTTTTCCAGCAGTTTACTAATTTGTTAGAATCAAACACCTAAAGAAAGAGCCATGGAAGCTATAGTAATAGGAGTGCTGTTTTTGGTGATAGGCCTCGTGGTCAGGGTGTTTCCCCAATATTTTGGCAGGCTATGGCAGTTTATCGCAAAGTGAGCGGGAAAATGCCGATCGAAACGGATTGCGCTTCTTCGCCTTTTTGCTTTTTATGTTGATGGGAGCGATCACCATTCTCGGATATCCTTTGTCCATTTGGCTTAAAACCCCAAACCTTGCCACAAGCATCACGGTAATCGTCACTATCGTAGGGATGGTCGTTGCTGTAGTGGGAGGAAATATTTTGGTAAATAACCGAATCAGGTAACATCACCTCCTATTTATTGACTGACGATAAGCCAAGCTTTCCGCTAGTCCTTAGGCAAACGCTACGAGGGATCAAAACCCTAGACGCAGTTTAATGAACGATCCCGCTGCCAGGTTCAAATCGATATTTGAGCTCATATTCACGTTTTAATTCCGGGATATTTTCTGTCTAATTCAGCTCTTTCAACAACTCAATAGCCTCAATTATCGAAGTCTTTGCCTCGATAGCATCGTCCCCAACTCCCTAAGTCCCCCCAATATATCGTGCAAAAGCGCTGTCAAAGTACCGAATCGTTTCCAAACAACACATTGATTTCCAAGCCCATTTCTATAAACCAATCCCGCGAGCGGTAAAACGCCGCCTCTTATTTTCTTTTTTCAAACCTAGCATCCATTAGCAGCCATCGGTTTGGATCGAGAACAACTTCCTTCGGCTCCTCCTCCACGGTTAGGGTAAATTCATTGCTTTTGGAGTCTGCCGAAAAAGTTTGCAAGACCGACGGTTTATTGGGAAAATGCAAAGCCGCTTGGATGGGCATTTTAAAGTGACTTCCATCGGTCTGCACTTGATTCAAGTTAATTTTGACTTGCTTCTTCTTTGAATCGTATGTCCAATTGCCTTCATACACCAAGGCACCCGGTTTATAGAGCCATTGATGAAAAAAATCGGTCAAATCCAGCCCCGAAGCCTCTTCCATTTCCCTTTTGAAATCCGCCGTTGTGGCACTCAGATTTTGATAGCGTGCATAGTAAGATCGGATTCCTTTCCAAAAAGAGTCCGTTCCCACCACGCCTCTCAGCATATGCAAGATCCAACTCCCTTTTTGATAGGTCTGTGAAGACACCACCTCATTCATGTCGGCCAGATTGTCGTGAACGATTCGATAGTCTGGGTTTTTAACATGGAAATCATCGACACGCTTTTTACTGGATGCCAGCCCTTCCAAAAATGCTTCCCGTCCATATTCATGCTCGATGAAAAGCAAAGTGAAGTATGTCGCAAAACCTTCACTGAGCCAGACATCATCCCAGTCGTACTCGGTCACTGCGTTGCCGAACCACTGATGGGCAATCTCATGAATCACGACGTTTCTCCAGCGTTCATTCCGATCTCCCACCACGGCGTTTTCGCTGTACAAAATGGCCGACGCAGCCTCCATTCCACCGCTCACGCTGTTGGATTGGATATTGGCTAATTTCTCATAGGAAAAGGGCCCAATGTAATCGCTGTAGTATTCCAGGGCCTTTTTCGTAGGCTCCGCAAAATCGTAAAAACCCTTTTCCCGATCCTGATAATACACCCAAGTTTGGATGGATTTGTGATCAAACTGATCTACTTCTTGCATGGCAAAACGAGCTACTCCGAGCGTATAAAGCCAGGAAGCAATCGGCACCCCCTGTTTCCAATGTGTCAGGCGATTCCCGTTTCCCAAGTCCGTTTCTTCGACTTTCAGTCCGTTGGAGACCACCTGATAGTGCGTAGGCGCTTCGACGATAAATTCACAGGTGGCCTTATCATAAGGGTGATCGACCACCGCCAACCAATTCCTGCCTTTATCTGGCCAGTTGTCGCTAAAGAAAGTTCTGTCGCCATATTTGTTTTTGGCAATCTTAAGCCCTGAAGCCGGCACCCCGGAATAGATGACTGTGTACTGCGATCGTTGATTGATTTTTGAGGCGCTTGCAAGTTTGATCTTCAGCTCGTCCCCCTCATGGCTGTAGGCTAGTTCCTGTCCTTTAGAGACGATCGAACTGATGCGCATCCCTTTGTTTTCCAGTGCTTCAGAGGATTTGACCAAATCCAGTCGCAGCCTGTCTATCCCGGCTCCGAGATAGCGTAGATCGACGGTCATCTCGACTTGGATCACATCGGTATCATCTGACAGCTCGATATGAAACCGATAGTTGATTATATCGATATTGGGATTTTTAGGATAGGTATCTGTGCGGGCAAAACCATTCTGCACCAAAAGTGTAAGTATTGCAATCAGCCAAAGTTTCATCGTTGATAGGTTTGAAAATGAGGAATTCGATTTATTGCTTGCCGGTCTGGTGATCCAAAGCTGGTCGATATTCGATCAGACCTTTTTCCTGAATCATCGCTTCCACGTCAGCGATCGTTGACGGCACAAAAGAGCTTAGGTTTTCTACCCCATCCTCAGTCACCAAAGCGACATCTTCAATCCGGATGTACAGCCGCTCGTCATGTAACCAGATCATCGGGTCAATGGTGAAAACCATTCCAGGCTCCAAAGGAATCCCCCGCACACTACCCACGTCGTGTACCGCCATGCCCACCGGATGCTGAAAGTGTCCTCTGAATTCCAGTCCTTCCTGCACTGCCTTCAGGTGACTTTCTTTTACAAAAGTCTTCCCTACCAGGTATTTTTTCATATCCGCGGCAGCACCATCCAGCACTTCGTCTGCGGTCGCTCCGGGCTTGATATACTTAAAAAGTGCATCACGATAGGCCACAATGAAATTGTACAATTGCGCCTGTTCCTCGCTGAATTTTCCGTTGACAGGCCAGATTCTAGTCACATCACTGGTGTAGAATTCATAGTCTGGAGCATAGTCCATCAGTACCATATCCCCATCTTTTAGGGGGTCTGTTTTGTAAAAATAATGACCCATATACGCATTCGTTCCGCCACCGATGATCGATGGATAGCCATCGCCCTGGGCACCATGTAGGTAGAACATATACTTGGCAGCGGCATCCAATTGGTACTCATACACGCCCGGACTGGTGGAGCGCATCGCTTCCATAATCGCCCAACCTGAGATATTGGTGGCTTTTTTGATCACTTCGATTTCCTCTGCGCTCTTGATGAGGCGCATGGCATCCAGCGTTGGCGTGAGATCCCGAATTTCAAATTGAGGAAACCTCCCCCTCAGTTTGGCGATAAAACGCGCCTCGCGTGCCTCACTTCCGTCCCAAGGATCGGCGGCATTTCTGGCTTGGCCAAAGAGTATCTCATCTCGACTGTCGTTGCCGATTTCGGCGGGGCCAAACTCCGTGTAAAGTAGCGGTCCAGGAGGTTTGATCAAGCCCGAGCTCACGAGGTCATTGGACAAAAACTCGATGCCTTTCACTTGATCGACCCCGGTCAGTTCTAGGACAAGATCTGCGTCTTCGGCCGACAAAACTTTGCCTTGACTGCGTTCCATTCCCGCATCTCTATGCGGCAAATACAGCGTAGAGCGCTTATTTCTGCCATCGATAAGCAAGTATGAGCGCGGGGTTTCCAGACCAGTGAGATAGAAAAAAGTGTTCGACTGGCGAAAAACGCTAAAGCCCGGAATACCACTTGCCCCCTGAATCACGGCAATGGCATTGCTTCCAATTTCATCAGAGATTCTGGTACGCCTTTTGGCAAATTCTCCCTTCGAGAACTCTTTTTGGTAGTAATGCTTTTCCTGGGCCTGCGCCGAAAATAACAGCGCAAAGAGTAAAAGACTGATCGAGAAAAGTTTTTTCATGGCGGTGGATTTCGGAAGAAGGTAAATAAGATTCCTTAATCTGGCTCCAGCTTTTGGATAAAGCGAAGATTTCGAAAGTTCTATGGTTCACAGGCGAGAGGAGTTTCTTCAAATCCGTTAGCTTTTGCATGCTAAGCCCGCGATGTCCTTTCAAGTTAGATCGATGAATTGCTGGACTAGTCAAAAAATCCAGTCCACCCTACTCCCATAAACAGTGCCCTAACATTAAAAAATCATGCGGAACTCTATCGAAAACCACAATCCAACTACGTATCCCGGGTGTGTGTGCCTACAAACCGTAAGACAATTATCCACTAAGCTAGCACCTCTTTCTGCGTCCCACTGAACGGTATGCTGTGGTTTGTATCTGTCTCAATTCACTTCTTTCCCCCCGATGTCAGTGTTTACTTATCGCCGGCCGCTTGGTAGCCCGTTGAATAGAGTCACCATTTCAAGTGATTTTTTTTCCAAAAAAAAAAACTGGTCTGTGCGGACACAGACCAGGGATATCTTGCGATTAACTTTTTCCGCCGCTGTGAGTGTCCCCACTCACATCCTGACAATAGTTGCCCAGCTAGTGAACACTATTGGGGCGTCATGAACGTTGATTTTTACTCTTTACCGCTCTATCCTCACCTTCCAAATTTCCCCCTCAGCGCCGCCAGCTTATCGGCCATAGTGCCCTGGGGATCTTCTGTTTTTGCAGGCTTCGGATTTGGCTTTCCTTGGCTTTTTCCACGCTCCGCAAAAGGATCTGACTTCATGCTCAAGGCAATCCGCTTTCTTGGAATATCTACCTCCATCACCGTCACCTGCACTTTTTGATTGACGGACACGATTTCATTGGGATCTTTCACAAAGCGATCCGCAAGATGGCTCAGGTGAACCAAGCCATCCTGATGCACTCCGATATCCACGAAAGCCCCAAAGGCCGTGATATTGGTCACCACTCCCGGCAGCTTCATCCCTACCTTCAGATCCGACATGGAGTTGACCCCATCTTGGAACGCAAACACCTCAAACGTCTCCCGTGGATCTCTTCCTGGTTTGGAGAGTTCTTCCAAAATATCCTGAAGCGTCGGCAAACCCACCGTCTCAGAGACATAGTTTTTCAGGATGATCTTGCTGCGCAAATCTTCCGAACTCATCAATTCCTGCACCGAGGCTTTGAGGTCCTTGGCCATCTTTTCGACCAGTTCGTAGCGTTCCGGGTGAACCGCAGAGCTGTCCAAGGGATGCTTGGCATTGCGGATTCTAAGGAAGCCAGCCGCCTGCTCAAATGCTTTGTCACCCAATCTGGGCACTTTCTTGAGTTGGGCGCGGGAGGAAAAAGGCCCATTCTCCGCACGGAAGTCCACGATGTTCTGAGCCAAGCTTGGCCCCAAACCTGAAACATAAGTTAAAAGCTCTTTGGAAGCGGTATTCACCTCCACGCCCACGCCGTTTACCGCCGACATCACGGTATCATCCAAGGCATTTTTCAGCGCATTCTGATCTACGTCGTGTTGGTATTGGCCGACACCGATGGACTTAGGATCGATCTTGACCAGCTCCGCCAACGGATCCATCAGTCGGCGACCGATGGAAACGGCACCCCGAACGGTCAAGTCCAAGTCTGGAAATTCATTTCGCGCGACTTCCGATGCCGAATAGATCGAAGCGCCCGACTCATTGACCATCGTGACGATCACCGACTTGGGCAAGCCAAGGCTTTTCACAAAAGCCTCTGTCTCACGACCAGCCGTCCCGTTGCCGATGGCGATGGCTTGGATGTTGTATTTTTCCACCAAACCTTTCACAGTCATCCCTGCTTCCGCAGTTCGCCGCTGCGGCTCATGCGGATAGATGGCTTCGTAGTGCAAAAATTGACCCTGCGGCCCGAGACACACCAACTTGCAACCGGTTCGGAAACCCGGATCGATGGCCATCACGGACTTTTCGCCCAAAGGAGCGCCCAAGAGCAATTGACGCAGGTTTTCGGCAAAAACCCGGATCGCCTCTTCGTCAGCTTTCTTCTTGGTCAGCAGACGAACCTCCGTTTCCATGCTGGGCTTCAACAGTCTTCGGTAGGAATCTTTGACCGCTAGCTTCACCTGGTCAACAGCCGAGTTTGCGGCGTCCTGGATGACTTCTTTTTCGATTCTGGCCAAGGCGGAAAGCTCCTCCGGACAGGAATCCAACATCAGGAACAGCTCCTTTTCCCCTCTCCGCATTGCCAGGACGCGGTGAGATGGCGCAGACTTGATCGGCTCCGACCAGTCGAAATAATCCTTGTATTTGATCGCTTCGTTTTCCTTGCCGGGGATCACACGGGAGCTAAAACTCCCTTCTTCCAGAAAAAGCTTGCGCATCTTTTCCCGCACTTGGGCATTTTCATTGATCCACTCGGCGATGATGTCCCGGGCACCTTGGAGTGCTTCCTCGGCAGTTTTTACCTCCAGCTCCTCGTTCAAAAACTTCTCCGCCTCAGCCTGAAGGTCGAAGGACGTCTGAGAGAAAATCCGCTCGGCCAGCGGCTCCAGACCTTTTTCTCGGGCGATTGTCGCCTTGGTCCGGCGCTTGGGCTTGTAGGGCAGGTAGATATCCTCGAGCTTGGACATGGTCTCGGCACCTTCGATGGCCTTTTTCAATTCCGGCGTCATCTTGCCCTGCTCCTCTACGGATTTGAGGATCGCCTCGCGCCGCTTGTCAAGTTCCCGGAGTTGCTCGATTCGGTCACGCACCGCAGCCACCTGCACCTCATCCAACGTGCCGGTGGCTTCTTTTCGGTAGCGGGAAATAAAGGGAACCGTCGCCCCTCCGTCCAAAAGTTCAATGGTCGCCTGTACTTGGTGGGGCTTTACGCCCAGCTCGGAAGCGATTTTAATCTCGTACTGCATAGTATTTGGGGAATTCAATTCAATTTTGGAGCTGCAAGATAAGGTTGCTTTCGAAGACAAAAAGTCTCGATTGTGAGGCATGTCACTAAGCGTCTGATTTATTGATTGTAAAATTGGGGCTTGAATTGCAAAATTTAAAAATTGAACGATTGGGTGGAGCGGTGTCAGGCTGAGCGGAGTCGAAGCCAAGTCTTCGACCGTTTACCAAATGACAGAATTCATTATTCTTAAATTAACATATTGCCATAAACCAATTCAACGCCACTACATAATAAGTTTACGATTTTCTTTTTCTTTGTTCTTTTGGCTTGACCCAAAAGAACCAAAAGGTCAAGATTTGCCAAAGCTCCCACCGCACAAGGCCGAACACTGGCTCGCTGGCAAATCATCCCACCGCGCCTTTCCGATTGTGTTTTGTCCTAAGAAGGTGAATTCTATCGTAGTACCACATTGTATTGGCATTTTGTATCTCAGCGCGCTATCATCTCTGTTTGTATATTCTTAAATTATTAGAACTCGGACTGACAAAGTTCGTAGGCTGTATTTCAGCTAAACCTCCGAGGTTTTTGAAAACCTCAAAGGCTGTTCACAACCTCGTAAATCGAAGATCAAAAATCTTAAATCCCAAAAATGAATTGGAAAAAAGAGTTTAAGTCATGGGGCCTGATCTTGGCCTTTTTCGCATTTCTCTACTTCACTGGCTTGCTGCCCGTGATCCAAGGGGGCTTGCAGTCAGTGCTGCTTTCCACAGGTTTGATGCGGCCGAAGATCGAAATTCCGGATCTCACAGATCAGAAGTTCGACTACCGAGGCCGATTTGTGGGTTTTGAAGGAAAGGAAATCAACCTGCAGGACTATCGCGGCAAAACCGTTTTCATCAACCTATGGGCTTCCTGGTGCGGCCCTTGTCGGGCCGAGATGCCACATATCTCGGAACTTTACAAATCAGTCAAAGACACGCCCAATCTGGAATTTCTCCTGATAGGGCTGGACAACGACATCAACAAAAGCAGGGATTTCTTGGAGGGAAAGTCCTGGGCTTTTCCTACCGCCCATGCGAGTTTTGGCCTGAACAAAAGTCTCCAAAGCGAATCCATCCCCACAACCTTGGTGGTCAATAAGGAGGGAAAAATCGTCTTCTACCAACAGGGTATGAGCAATTTCAACACGGAGGAGTTTCGGGATTTCCTGAAATCTCTATGAGCTAAACTGGCTTTTTGAAGCTCCCAAGAGGTATTTTTTAGATGAACAGGTTGGCTGGATTGATGATTTGTCGTAATCTTGGCACATACCCAAGTAGCTGATGAAAAAGTACCTCGCTGTCGTGCTCTGCACATTTTTGACCATTTTTTCCACTTATGCCCAGAATTCCATCCTCTGGTACAATCAACCTTCTGAAAAATGGGAAGACGCACTCCCGATCGGAAATGGCCGTTTGGGCGCAATGGTCTTTGGCATCCCCGGCAAGGAGCACATCCAGCTCAATGAGGACTCCATGTGGCCCGGCGGGCCGGATGACTGGGGCTTGGCCAAAGGCACTCCCGCAGATCTCGCCCAAATCCGTGAATACCTCATCGCGGGAGATCACAAGAAAGCCGACTCCCTCCTGGTCCTGAAATTTTCCCGCCAGGATGTCACCCGCTCCCACCAAACCATGGGCGACCTTTGGTTTGACTTTACTTGGAACTCGATCACCGAATACAAGCGAAGCCTTGATCTGCACACGGCTGTCACCCTCACGGAATTTAAGAGCGAGGGACATGCAGTCTCACAGGAGGTCTTTGCCTCAGCGCCGGATCAGGCGATCCTAATCAAACTCAAGACCGATCATCCCGACGGATTCCGAGGGCTGATACGCATGGATCGCCCCATGGACCAGGAGCATCCGACCGCAGAAAGCACAGCCCTCAACGACAATCTATTGGAGATGAAAGGCATGGTCACCCAACGGAGCGGCCAGATAGACTCCAAGCCCTTTCCGATCTTGGACGGAGTCAAATTCCGAGTGCTGCTGCTGGCGCAAAATCAGAACGGCGAAATAAGGGCTACGGCCAATGGACTTCAAGTAAACGGCGCCAAGGAAATCCACCTCAAGCTGGTGGCTGAAACGAGCTATTACGAAAAGGACTTTGAGAAAAAGGCCGAAGCAACCCTCGACGAGATTGCCTTCGCCAGCTGGGGGCAGCTGAGACAGGCTCATGAGCGGGAATACCAAGCCTGGTTTGATCGGGTCAGCCTCAGTCTAGGCGCAAGCCAGCCGGACAATACTCCTACCGACCAGCGCATCCAAAATGCAAAAGCCGGACAAGCCGACCTTCACCTCGAGAAACTGCTCTTTGACTTTGGCCGCTACCTACTCATCTCCTCCTCCCGTCCAGGCACTAACCCCGCCAATCTACAGGGACTGTGGAACCAGCACATTGCCGCACCTTGGAATGCCGACTACCATCTCAACATCAACCTGCAGATGAACTATTGGCCGGCCGAGGTCACCAATCTCAGCGAGCTCCACGGCCCACTCTTTGACTTCACCGATGGGCTCATCGAAAACGGCAAAAAGCCTGCTTCCGAAAACTTCAACATGAAGGGAGCCATGCTTCCGCATGCTACGGATCTTTGGAAGGTTCCTTTTCTCCGGGCGCGCACGGCCTTTTGGGGAAGTTGGATGGGCGCAGGCGCTTGGCTCGGCCGACACTATTGGGAGCATTATCTCTTTACCCAGGATCGGGAGTTTTTGGAAAAAAGAGCTTTGCCAGCCGTGGAGCAAATTGCCCAATTCTACTCCGACTGGCTGATCGTTGACCCTCGGGACGGCACCTTGGTCTCCGCTCCTTCTACTTCTCCGGAAAACCAGTTTATAGACGAAAAGGGAATCCAAGCCGCCTCGACTATGGGCACCGCCATGGACCAACAAATGATCGCGGATATCTTTGAAATCTACCTAAAGTCGAATGAACTGTTGGGAAAAAGATCCAGCTCGACGGACAAGATCCAAAGCCAACTTGCCCAACTTCGTCCCGGAGTGCAACTGGGTTCGGACGGAAGAATCCTCGAATGGGATCGCGAGTACGAAGAACCTGAGAAAGGCCACCGCCACATGTCCCACCTCTATGCTTTTCACCCCGGCGCAGCAATCACCCAAGAAGACACGCCGGAGCATTTCGAAGCAGTGAAGAAGACGCTGGACTTTCGCCTTGCCAATGGCGGAGCTGGCACTGGCTGGTCTCGCGCTTGGCTGATCAACTTCTCCGCCCGACTTATGGACGGGGAGATGGCCCACGACAACATCAAGAAACTACTTGCCACAGGCCTGTACAACAACCTGTTTGATGCGCATCCACCCTTCCAGATCGACGGCAATTTCGGCTACACGGCTGGAGTGGCCGAGATGCTTTTGCAATCACATGAAGACGGAATCATCCGCGTATTGCCGGCTTTGCCGAAAGCCTGGCCATCAGGACAAGTGACCGGATTGAAGGCCAGAGGAGGATTCACCTTGGACTTTACCTGGGCAAATGGTGAGGTGAAAACCGTGAAGATCAAGTCCGAAAAGGGCAAAAAAGTCATCCTTTTTGCAGACGGTTCCGAGATCGACCTGCAGCTAAAAGCCGGAGAAAGCATAGAAATGGAGTTTTGAGTTCCTCTCTGCGACCTTCAACCCTCCAAGGGTTTCGAACCGTTGCAGGGTTTGGATAAACCAACCGTTATCCTGCTTCTCTAGAAGCTGGGCTTTCACCTTTCACCTTCTATTTTCGGACTTTACCCGCAGTCTATTTTACTGCAACGAAGACGCTGAAATAATTTGAGTGAAAGTCTTTTTAGCTCTGACTCTGAACCTCAATCCAACGATACAGCTCCCCCATTTTCAAGATCATTAAGAACGTCTCCACATTCAAATGATCTAGCGCCTCTCCGCCCAGACATCGAACCTTCAACTCTCCATGGGATTTTGAACCCTTGGAGAGTTCTGGATAAGTCTACCAAGCGCGAGATTGAAATCTAAAGAAGAACAGTGCTATTCCTCATGTCTCAGCCTGATAAATGTCAGGCAGGCACAAAGCCAAATTCACCCTTTTGGGCTCGCCCTCGGACTAGCTTTGTTCTTTCCTATTGATTCAATTCCCCGCGTACTACCATGCTCCAATCTTCAGCACTCCATACCTTCCACATCCCCGTAATGGGATTGGGCTATACGGTCGACACCCCACTTAAAGTGGCCAGATTTGGCATCTCCAGCGTCGTATCCATCATGGACGATTTTCTGCTGGAGGATATGCGAAAAATCCATTCCCAAAAGCTCCATTTGCCTTTTTCTCCCATTCCAGAATCCGTAGAAGACTATCGCGCAGAGCGCGTGAAGGCATACCTTGACCTCTTGCACCAAGTCATCCAAAGCCAAATAGAGGCTCTCAAGAATGATAATTGGGACACAAGCGAATCCATCGCCCAGTTGGTCGCGCTGCTTCCCGAGGACAGCCAGATTGCGCGACTTTTCGCAGAATATCTAACAGCAGAAGCTTCCGAAAAGCCGGAATTGAAAAGCCGGATTTTTGGTCTACTGAAACCTGGAGCCGTGGATGTCAACATCATGACCAAGGTGGACAAGCTCAACTACGATCGGGAAGGCGAAGTGCTTCCAAGGGAATACTCCGACGCACTTTCCGCTTTGCGCGGCTTCGCCAAGAGCAAACTGGAGGCTTCCGTGGTCTTTTCCGCAGGCATGAATCCTGCGCTCTACAGCTACGCAGAGCAGTTTGCGGACTTTTTTCCTGACGAAAAAGGAAATCTCAAAAAACGCATCATCCTCAAAGTGAGCGACTATCGTTCTGCCTTGATCCAAGGGAAGTTTTTGGCAAAAAAAGGCCTCTGGGTTTCTGAGTTCCGCATCGAGTCCGGCCTCAACTGTGGCGGACATGCTTTCGCCTCCGACGGATTTCTGGCCGGTCCTATCCTGGAGGATTTCAAGACGAACCGAAGAGACCTGATCGAAACCATCCGACAATCCTGCAATGCAGCTTTGGCGGAAAAAGGCCTTCATATTTTGCGCGAAGACGAGTCCATCAAGATCACCTACCAAGGCGGGATCGGCACAGCTGGGGAAGACAGTTTCCTGAGAAAGCACTATCAACTTCACGGCACCGGTTGGGGCAGTCCTTTCCTGCTCGTCCCCGAAGCGACCGCGGTGGACGAAGTGACGATCCAGCGAATCATCGAAGCCAAACAGTCCGACTTTTACCTGAGCCATGCCTCGCCGCTCGGGGTACCTTTCAACAACCTGCGGACCAGCAGCGGGGAAGTTCAGCGCAAAGAACGCATCGAAATAGGCCGACCCGGAAGCCCCTGCTACAAGAAATTCCTGACTTTCAGCACTGAGTTTACCGAAAAGCCCATCTGCACGGCATCGCGGCAATACCAGGTTTTGAAGTCCAAACTGTTTGAAGAAGGGAAGATCAGCAGAGGTGAGTTGGATGAGATCTTGGAAAAAGACTGTCTCTGCGAGGGATTGAGTGCTCCGGCGATCTTGGCTCAGGGAGAAAACCCGAGAAGAAATCTAAATGCCGTGACGATATGCCCTGGGCCGAATTTGGCCTATTTCAAGGGAACTTTCAGCCTCAAGGAGATGGTCGACCACATTTATGGTAAGATCGCGCTAAAGCTGGAGTCGGATCGCCCGCACGTCTTCGTGAAGGAAGCCCAGCTCTATGTGGACTATCTGAAAAAGGAACTTCAAAAGCTGATTCCCGAGGCCTCTGCCAAGCAGGAAGCCTATCTGGAGAAGTTTCGTAAAAATCTGAATCTAGGCCTAAGCTATTATCAGGATCTGATCAACACCATCCAGTTGGACACGGAGGAAATCATCGAAAAGATGAAGCTGCAATTGGAAGCGCTCAAGAACGAGGTTGAAGATTTGAAGCCTGCTCTGGTATAAAACAAATGTGCTGCTTCTGGAGAAGCTGGACAACATGAGCCTGCCCCACTTAGCGGAAGCGACATAATTTTACCCCCTGAAACCAGTTGCGGATAAATCCTTTCTCAGCTAGAATGGATTAAATATTTCACAAACCAACCAGGAACCTTCTCAGTATCAATAATTTTCACATCAATTCCCTCGGTAATCTCAGCAATCAGCAAACTCGCTACTCCGGAATTATCCCAGATATATGCCCTGTTGCTTTTTTTTACCGCCTCTTTCAAGTTCAGTAAACTTCTAAAATATCTGCTTTTAATTGCTTCTGGAGCTACACCATGTCCAAGTTGAGCGACTCTTACATTCACTCTACTCACATTGATTTCAGGATCCTCAGTAGCCACAAAGTATAAATAAACCCGGTATCCATTCTGTTTCGCCTCATCAAAAAAAGTCAATTTACTCTCATGACTCATTACAGTTTCATAAGTAAAAGAAATTCCCTTCGCCAGTAACTGTTGCCTGATAAATTCTGCCAAATCTGCCGCTAAATAAGAATCTACCGAAGTATTGATGTGAAGCACATTATCTTTCACTTCCAATTTGGTCCATAGATCTGGCTCGCTTCTTTTTTTGGGGGCAAATTGGCTTATTTTAAAAAACTCCTTTATTTGAAAGTCACTTATCATGAGTTGATAAGAATTAAAAAGCAGCACTCTACTTTCTCTAAGTAAACTTTCAATATCATCTGCATTCACATAAACGCCAAAAGGAATTTCAGCTTGAAGGCTTTTGATTATGGTTGTTTTCCCAGAGCCATTTGGGCCAGCGAAAACTCTCATTCGCTTGGAGGCCATATTATTTTAGCTTAAAAGACCTTCGCAGTTGGATTGTAGGCTTTTCAATTTTACGTACGAATTTTTTGTCGTGATCCTTTTGAATTTGAAACAAATCTCCGTTTTCCACAACAAACATAGGTATGCTGGTTTCTTTTGCCTTTTCCCCAGCTTTGAATGTCCCTAAAATTGCCGCCCCAGCCAGTGTACCAAGGCTTGCATTTTCTCCGTTGTTTTTTGACAACAATGAACTCATAGCTGTCCCGATCAAACCCTCAGCGACAAGCGATTCCATTATTTCTTCATCGTTTTTCATATCTCAAACTTAATCATTTTCTATACCACAATTGCATCATTATATCGCGGGCAAAAACTCAATGCCTTCCTCCCCCGAGGATATGAAACACATGCAGGATTGCCGGAAACACCGCATCCATGGACTCGCTGGCTCCTGCTGCCGAACCCGGCAAAGCCAAGACTAGCATCTTGCCAATCGTGCCAGCCACTGACCTGGAGAGCATGGCAGTAGGCACACGCTGCTGTCCATAGGCCCGAATAGCCTCCTCGACACCGGGAATTTTTCGGTTTAGGATAGGTTCCAAAGCTTCAGGCGTGATGTCTGTTGGCGATAGGCCTGTGCCTCCCGTGAAGATCAAGATATCGGTCTCCTGAGCTACGGCATCATGGGCAGCGTTTTGGATTCGGTCGCTGTCATCGGGGATGACGACGTAATCTATTACCTGCACGCCGTAGCTTTCGAGCTTCGCAATGATTGCTTTTCCGGATTTGTCCTCTCCTTCCCCTTTCGAGATCGAGTCCGAACAGACCACAACGGAGGCGCGTAGCTTGCTGAAGTCAGATTTTTGATCTGATTTACCGCCCCGCTTCTCCATCAACTTGATATGCTCGATGCTGATGCCCTTGTCAATCGGCTTCAGCATGTCGTACATGGTGAGCGCGACCACCGAGGCAGCGTGCATGGCCTCCACCTCCACGCCGGTCTTGTAGACCGTGTGAACTTCCACCAAAACCTGGATTTCCATCTCCCCGATCTCATAGCTCACGGAAGTGAATTCTATCGGCAGCGGATGGCAATCCGGAATCATATCGGCAGTGCGTTTGGCAGCAAAAAGCCCTGCCGTCTTTGCCATCTCGAGCACATCTCCTTTGGGAACCGTGCGGTTCTTCACGGCAAGGATTGTCTCGGGTTTGCTCACGCATACGATAGCCTGTGCAATGGCTTTTCGAAGTGTGGGCGATTTATGGGTAATGTTGATCATGTTCGGTTCAGATTTTCGTAAGCAATTCATCTTTAAGCCATCGCATGGCGACTCTTTGGTCATATTGGATTCCCGGCCTGAGTAGTGCCTCCATATCTCCTACAAATCCTGGATTTGCCTCTTTTTCTTCCAGATTCAATAAAAACTCCCGCTGACTGGGAGGTCTTTTGCCAGTTGCAAAATGCATGTATTCTTTGAAACAACGGACTATTTTTTCAAGGTCCAAGTTTCTGTTTTGCCTGGAATAATCCAAGTCAAATAAGTCCCTACCCTTACTTCGCTGGTACAAAGCCCGCATCTTGCTTCCCAGCAACTCGTGAATATCATAGGTGCGTAAACTGGCCCGTCCTGTAAACCATTCACTTTTCACTTCAAAGGGAAAATCCACCCAATCCAGTACATGAAAATGCTCTCGACAATTGATTTCGAGCTTTAACCGAAGACGAATTCCCTCATATTCAGAAGAAAATCTGTACAAAGCTTTGATCCCATGCCCCCTGTTTTCCGTCTTTCGTTCCTCTTCAAAAAAGCTAATCACCTCAGCCAAGCGCTCCATGACCGGCTTTATCGGGCCGGGCTTCACCTGCACCAAATCGATATCCTCAGAATATCTCGGCGCTGGATTCAGATACAACTTGTGAAGCGCTGTCCCTCCTCTGAAAGCGAGATTTTCCCTCAAAAATTCATCAGAAAAAAGCTCCACCAAAACTCGGGAAATAACAAGATCCTGCTCTACCTGGAAGTATTGCTTCCATGGGGCATGCTCTTGCCATTTTGCTATGAATGGCTTTGGAATCATAAATCGTTTTCCAACTTGACGTTCACATCTACCTTCCATCTGTTGTCAACTGCACCCGGCTTTTGGAAAGCAGTCGGAGATAGCAGCACCGGAAAATACCCTTCAGATTTCAATAAATCCAATATTGCCTCTGAGGCAAGCTCAGGACGTACTAGCTCCAGGATAAAACCAAGCCGCTGCAGGCTGCTCTTATGGGGATACCAACTCAAAAGCTCTGAAAGGTCTTGTTGGGAAATCTCCTCCGCCAATTCCTCAATGACTGCCAACATTCTGTTGATTCCTCCCAACTTGCTTTGATAGTGGATCAAATCAATTGCTGTCAATGCCGGACTCGAAATTCGGAAAATACCCGCATCTGACCTGCGTTCAGAGATATTCGCGGATGGCCATTGGGACAAGGTGAAAAATCGGATATCCATGCCTTTCTTTTTTATGTCGCCGAGCTTAGGGGATTCAGTCATCACATATTCCCGTTGGGATTGTTGGTGACTGGCACCATGAAATTTGGCGGCACTGTAGTGGCACAGGTAATAGCGCCTGTCTAAACTTTTAAACAGTTTTTCTATATAAAGTTGTATCGGTAAAAGACCAGACTTGGAATATCTTGGAGGGATAATCAGATAAAATCCCTTGCGGAGGTTGACAATCTCCATTTTTTCGACAAGTCGCGCGAGCTCAAACTTCAAAGCGACCCTATCCGAGTGGGTTTGCTCGATGATTTCCTCCAGAGAAAAGGAATAGTTCTCGATAGCCAAGAGATGTTTGATGTAATCCTTCGCTCGCATCTTAGTATAATTTTACAAAAAGTAGTAAAAAACGCTGCTTATCGCAAATTTTTACTAAGATCTTTCCAGCCCGACTTTAGTCTTTAAGGTTTTAAAAATCTCGAGAGTTTCGCGTTTGCAGAGCTCCATGTTGGATTAGTCACTATTTCAACTCCCCGACCTCAATTCCAAAATCCTCCAATTTGAGCGATGGGCCACGTCGTGCATCCAACATCCGGCATCGGACACTCGACACCTCACACATTCACCTTCCAGACGTGGTCATCCGAGTCGAGGATCTCCTTTCCCCACACGGGGAGTTCGGCTTTGATGCGCTCCACAAGCTCGTCACAGGCGTCCATCGCTGCTTTGCGGTGCTTGGATGAGGTAAAAACAAATAGGCAAAGCTCCCCGACTTTCACAGACCCCAAACTATGGTAGATGTGCATGCAGGTCAGCGGATACTTTGCAAAGATGGCTTCCCGAATCTCAAAAGCCTTCTCCAGAGCCATCTCCTCATAGGCCGTGTAGTCAATGGCTATCACCTTTCCTTCGGACTTTTCGTCGGCTCTTACTTGGCCGAGAAAGATGCTGTGGCCACCGATGTCCGTCTTGGAACTGTGGTTGGCTATCGAATGGGCAATTTTTTCAGGAACTATTGGCCCCTGAACGAATATGTTTTTGGGTTTGCGTTCTTTTTCCATGTCAGGTTACTGGGGTTTTAGCGCACTGATTCCGCCTTTGATAGAATAAATTCGCTTGTCAGGAAATTCATTTTGAAGCTGTCTAGCCGCTTTTTGGCTACGTATTCCGCTTTGACAGAAGAATAGGATCTCTTCGGATTCGTCCAGCAAGTGCAGTTGTTGGGGGAGATCGGACAACGGGATTTTCATCAGACCAGTACATTCCAGGGGCGGCATCTCCCCGGGTTCACGGACATCTACAAAGGCCACATCCATGCCCATCCTGCCCATGGCTTCTGTCCAGGTCAACTGTTTGACTCCCTCACAGGCCAACTCGTAATCCATGATTTCGAAGGAGGTCATCGAAGCAGGCATTGACTCGCGACTTTCAGGGTTTGGTGAGAGCTCCACCTCGTAACTTTGAGAGGAGATGCTGTTGAAGAAAAGGACTCGGTTTCGAAGTGGCTGTCCAAAACCGCTCAGCACTTTGATTGCCTCCAGTGCCATCAAGTTGCCGATGATCCCTGGCAAAACGCCCAAAACCCCTGTTTCAGAGCAATTGGGAACTTCTGTCGCAGATGGCATCTGAGGGAAAAGATCGCGGTAGTTGCAGAAGTTTTCACCCAGATTAAAGACCGAAACCTGTCCTTCATGCTGATAGATTGCTCCAAAAACCAAGGGCTTACCGAGCAAAACACAGGCGTCATTGACCAGGTATCGCGTGGGAAAATTATCCGAACCATCGATCACCAGATCAAAGTCCGAGATCAGTTCCTGTGCATTTTCTACCGAGATAAATTCCGGAAAAATCGACCAACCGATGTTCGTGTATTTATCCTGAAAGTGGCGTACAGCCGTTTCGGCTTTATTTTTCCCCAAATCTTTTTCTCCAAAAAGCACTTGCCGGTTGAGGTTGGAGATTGCGACCGTATCCCCGTCGACTACCCCTATCTTACCGACTCCCGCAGCAGCGAGATAAAGCAGGATCGGGCAGCCCAAGCCACCTGCTCCGATGAGCAAGACCTTGGATCTCTGAAGTTTCTGCTGCCCCTCTATCCCAAAACCGGGAAGGATAACTTGTCTTTCGAATCGGCTCATATTTTATCCTCCGGAAAAAGGTGGCAACAGGGCTATCTCTGCCCCTTCGGGAATTACCTGAGTGCCGGAAATTAACTTTTTATTGATGGCGAGGCTGAATTTGAGAGATCTCAGGTCAGGAAATTTGGAAAGCAAATCTTCCAAAAGCAGTCCTGAATCTGCGCTGTAAGCCATTTCTAAGTCAGCAGTGCCTAGTTTTTCAGCTATCAACCCAAAGGCCTTGATGTGTATTGTATTGGGCATTTACGCGGGTAATTTTTATTTTAAAGATAACACAAGGATGGCAGAATGGATCAATTATCACAGCCAAATCGATCATGCCTATGGCAGTTCTAACAAGATTTCATCGGACCTGTCCGTCATCTCGGGAAAAGGCATCTCCTTGGCCAAGACGTAAGCCCTGAACTTTCGAGGAAAATGAATTCTGGTAAAAGTCCCGGAGCTAATTCAAAGCTTTCCTCACCACGTATAAAACGCCACAAGACTTCCCACCCGCACATGCTCGAGGTCTTGAGGGATCTCCGCCAGTCCATCAGCCACTCCAAAGGGCAGTAAATTGAAAGATTCCTGACCGGACAGCAAGGTGATTTTTCCGTTGTCTAGCTTGGCTTTCAAGAAAAAAGTGAGTTCAGAGCGCTTGTTATAGTCCTGTGCGATCGGCAAATAATACGGGCCCACCCAAGCGGCAGGATTTCCCATCCACTCCATCAGGCAGGGTTTGACATATTGCATGAAACAAGACAAGACCGAAGCAGGATTTCCAGGAAGTGCGAATATAAGTTTCTGTTCTTTTCTGCCCACAAATAGTGGTTTCCCGGGTCGCTGTCTGATTTTATAAAAAAGCTGTTCGACTCCGTTCTGCTCCAGACCACCTTTGACGAAGTCATAGTCCCCGACGGAGATCCCGCCAGTCAGCAGCACAAAATCGGCACTTTCCAAGGCCTCAGCGATCACTTGCGTGACTGCACCTTCCTCGTCTTTGACTCTGAGGACTTGGCAGTCACTTATCCCCAAAAGCTCCAGATAGGCTTGCAGCGCCGGTCCATTGGAATTATAAATCTGCCCAGGTTGCAGCGGATTTCCCAGTTCTATGATCTCATCGCCGGTTAGGATCAATGCGACTTTTGGCGCTGGAAAAACTTCAATCTCACTGATTCCAAGCGAAGCCAACAGGCCAATAGTTCCTGGAGTAATCTTGGTTCCAGCACCGATGATCGCCTCGCCTGCACGACACTGAGCGCCTTTTTTTCTAACATTGTTCCCTACGAAAAATCGATTAGCCTCGAAAGAAATCTCATCTCCAGTTCGGTCAATGTACTCCTGGGGGATTACCGTATCAGCTCCTTGGGGCACCGGAGCGCCGGTAAAAATCCTCACGGCTTTTCCACTTTCAAGAGTGAAATTCATTTTTGCGCCAGCCTGAATTACATCGACAACTTCCCAGCTTTCCCGAACTTCGCTCAAAGAAATCGCATAGCCGTCCATGCCCGAATTATCAAAAGAAGGCACATCCATCGTTGCCAAAATCGACGTGGCAGTGTATTTCCCTTGGCTTTTTCCCAAGGGCAAAAAAACTGGAGCTCCTTGAATTCGCTGTGATTTGAGAATAGATTTGGCTTCGGAAACATCTATGAATTCTTTCATTTATCCTCCTATGGTGATCATGCTTCGGTTGTCTATCTTGTCTGGATCGGCTTTCAGATAATCGGAGGAAAACTGTCCTCCAAGTGCGGCGTGCTTGATCGAGACTGATTTTTTGATCAGGGAAACGACGTCTTCTCCAGCGCGCAAGGCTGCCAACAGATCCAATTCATCTTTCCCAAACAGGCAATTTTTCATCTTCCCATCCGCAGTCAAGCGCATGCGGTTGCATTCCCCGCAGAAATGCTCGCTCATCGTGGTGATAAAGGCGAAAGTCCCAGCAAAACCTGGAACTTTATATTTCTTGGCGGTGTCGTGCTTCTTGTCTTCCAGCTTTTCGACCGTAAATTCAGTCTCAGCCAACGCCAACATTTGTTTTGCCGTCACGACCTGTTTGCTCGACCAGTGGTTTCCCGCGAAAGGCATAAATTCAATGAAACGCACGTGAAGCGGCAATTTCTCGGTCACGCGAACAAAGTCGCAAATCTCCTCCTCGATCATCCCGTGCAGTGCAACAGCGTTGATTTTGACTCGGAAGCCTTCCTGCAGGAGCAGATTTATATTTTCCCAAACAAGATCAAACTGATCTCTTCGGGTTAGTTTGTGAAATTTTTCGCGATTGAGCGTATCCAAGCTGACATTGACCGAGCGAACTCCGGCAGATTTCAGATTTTGGATGTGCTTATGGATCAGTACGCCATTGGTGGTGAGGGTTGATTCGACGGGTAGTTTGGCGATTCCGGCTAGAATCTCCGGAAATTCTTTTCTGACCAGCGGCTCCCCTCCGGTCAACCTAATCTTGTTTACCCCGAGCGAAACAAACACCTCTGCCATTTTCAAGATTTCGTCTTTGCTCATCAGTTTGGACGAGGGCATCCACTGCATCTCCTCCACCGGCATGCAATAAGTGCAGCGAAAATTGCAGTTGTCCGTCAGCGAGATCCGCAGGTAATCGTGTGTACGTCCGAAGGTGTCCTGAAGCATATGCGATGTTAGGGACATTTGAGGGAAAATAAAACCCAAATAAAAGTTCTGATCACTAGAGCGGATCCTTTTTTTAAAGCAATTTCTGTAAACCAGAGTAAATTCCGGCCCGTTTGCTCGCCTCATATATCGGTCTGGCGTAGAGCAAAGGACAACTTTCAGGTGAGAACAATTTCTTTCAAACCTCCGATTGAGGGAATCTGATTGTTGCCAAATGCTTTTGGGAAAAAGTCCAAAATGAGCAAATTGCTTTTTGAAAAAAGATCTGAAGTTTACCCCGCATGATGAACCCAAAAGTTGACTTCTATTTTGAAAAGGCCGAACAGTGGCAAGATGAATATCGAACGCTTCGGGCCATTTGTCTGGAGACCAGCCTGACCGAAGAGCTAAAGTGGGGTTGCCCCTGCTACACTTTTCATGGAACAAACGTGGTGTTGATCCACGGATTTAAGGACTATTGTGCGCTATTGTTTCACAAAGGTGTTCTGCTCAAAGATCCCGAGGGAATCCTGATCCAACAGACAGAAAACGTCCAATCCGCGAGACAGATTCGCTTTACCGATGTCAAGCAAATCCAAGACTTAAAGGCAGAACTCAAAGGGTACATTTTCGAAGCGATCGAGGTCGAGAAAGCGGGCTTGAAAGTGCCGATGAAAAAGACTGCTGATTTTGAGATAGTAGAAGAATTTGAAACCAGGCTCGCCGCTGATCCCGAGTTAAAAGCCGCCTTTGAGGGACTGACTCCGGGACGGCAAAAGGGATATCTCCTCCACTTTGGGCAAGCCAAACAATCCAAAACCCGGGAAACAAGAATCGAAAAAAGCATCTCGAAGATCTTTGATGGCAAAGGATGGAATGAGTAAAGGTCACCAGGAGAATCCGATTGCCGACACCGCTGATGCCTCCCCAATCACACCAGCAAATCCATCTTTTCTTTCGCAGTAAGTTTCTTGAATCTCAGCACAGCCATCACAGACACGATCGCCAAAAACGCCACCACCCAATACACCCAAATCGGTACCGGTACCGGATCGCCCTTGGCATAGGAATGAAGTCCGGAGAGGTAATAGTTGACTCCAAAGGAAGTCATCACGATGGACGAGAAACCCCAGAGACTCGCCAAATTATAAACTATCGCAGAGCGAGTCGCAGGCACCAATCGCAGGTGAAGGATGAAGGAATAGACCACCACCGAGATAAGCGCCCAGGTTTCTTTTGGATCCCAAGCCCAGTACCTCCCCCAGCTTTCATTTGCCCAAACCCCGCCCAAAAATGTCCCGATCGCCAAGAGAAACAGTCCGATTGTGATCGACAATTCGTTGACCGCGATAAGTTCTTTTTGCGCAAGCCACCAAGAGGTTTTCGGCTGTGCAGGTTTACTGATCAACAAGATCAGGCTGAGCAGCCCGATGATCGCCGACAGTCCCAGCGGCGCGTAGCTACTGACAATGATCGCAACGTGGATTTTCAACCAATAGGAATTGAGCACCGGCATCAGGTTGGTGATCTCTGGATTGAGCCAATCCAGGAAGCTCACGAAGAGCAGGGTGCCGGAGAAAAGCAGTGCCAGAGGAATGGTGAATTTCGATTTGGCAGAAAAGACCAGACCCGATAGCAACACCCCCCAGGCCACGAAAACCAACATCTCAAAGCCATCGCTCCAAGGCGGATGCTTGGCAATAAACCAACGCAACAGAAGATGTAAGGTAAACGCCAGCCAACCGATCCACGATAGGGCTGCGCCGATTTTCCACAAAACCCGAAGCGTCTTGCCTTCCTTGAAAAGCATCGCGATACCCAAGCCCAGCATCCCGATTCCCAAAAGCCAAAAAATGCCAAAGAGCCTATTGCCGAGGTTGATCTTGGTGTAGAGCAGCTCAGCGTCGATCTCGAGCTCGCCGGGATAGACTTCTTCCCCAGCCTTACGTTGATACAGGTCGATGTAGCTCAAAGTCTCCTCCGCTTCGTTCCAGTCACCGGACTCCAGCCCATTGACAAGGGCCCTGAGATACATGGCACCGATATTTTTCACAAAAACCCCATCCTCTTCGTCGAAGCCCTCCGTAAACTGCTGACCGGTGTACCAGGTGTTATTGTCATCGAGTCGATTGGGGTAAATTTTCAAAAAATCACCGATCAACACGCCGTAAAAAATATTGAAGCGCTCGTCGACTTTAAGCAATTCGTTATGTCCTTCGCTGCGCTGGGAAGGCTTGAGTTTATTCGCTTCCTCTACCACCCCGGTGAGTTTGTAAGCTCCTTCTTCTCCCACAAAATCCGAAAAGCTCACGTAGTCCGCTGGCATTATCTCCAAGATTTCAAAAATCTCCAAAGCCTTTTTGGCGTCGATTTTGATCAGTGGAATTTTAGTCCAAGTCTCCGGATCGAGCTGGGCCGCAAGTAGAAACTGCTCCGGACTGAGGCCCACTCTGCCTGCAGGAAGATCAAGCTCCATCCGGGATTTACCATAGATTTTCCGAAGGATTTCATTGGCTAGGGTGTTCAGAGGCTTCATCCGGCCGTCAAGATCCTGGACAATCAGCCTACCGTAAGCTTTGGATTTTTCCTCCGGGATTACCTGAATCTGCAAACTGTCTTGCGCCAAAACCGTGAGGCTTTGAACTAAAAAAACAGCCGTTAAACTTGCTGCTTTATTGAATTTTCCCAAGCGGGAAAGTATAGTCTGAAATCGGCTGCCCTTCGCAAAAAGCGTCCAAAACATGCCGACAGCCAGCAGGGTATACCCAAAATAAGTAAGGTAAGTGCCAGGTCTGTCCTGATTGATGGAGAGCACTGTGCCACGCTCATCCGAGTCGTAGGAAGACTGGTAAAAACGGTATCCGCCGTGATCCAAGACGGTATTCATAAAGATCCGAAATGGCCAGGGTTCCTCGTCGCCGTCCTGCACCATCACTTCGCTGGCATAGCTACTCGGGCTCGTCGAACCCGGATAGCGCTCCAACTGAAAATCATTCAAATACAGCGCAAAGGGCAATACCTGCGCTTTTGGGCCGTAGGTAAAGCGGTAATTTTTTTCCTCAAAATCAAAATCCACCCACTCCGGACTTCGGTTGACTTTGAGGAAATAGCCGGTCTTTAGCACCTGCATGGAATCATTCAAGACACTGACTTTCACCCCGTCCAGAAAATCCTTGGCGATTTTCTCGTCAGGCTCGGCAGTGAGAATCTTACTCACATTCTCCTGAATCGACCGGACGACTAAGGCTCCGGATTCCCACTGATAAAGCGTCCGCTGCTTGAGTGGTGCCACGACAGCAGAATCCTGCGTCCCCATCTGCTGGGTACTCATCTCCATGAGTTGGAGCGGAAAAGAAGAAAGCAACTGCCAACCGGAATCAGTAGGAATGAGTTGAACCTGTGCTTCGGGAAGCGCAGAGGTGCTGATCAGCAATTCGCCGACCTCGAGGTTCTGCCCTTTTTTGACGGAAAAATCCTGGCGGTTGCCCTGATCCAAAACTGAAAGCTCCAAAAGTGTCTCCGTACCTGGCCCAAATCCCTCCCTAGCGCCTTTGATGTATTCCTCGGCTTTGAGGTAGAAGGTCTGCCCATTCAATGTAAGCGGGTAGGCGTTCGGCTCAAATACCTTGGGGATAAATTCCTGATGGGAAAGCGCCAGGTTACCCTGGGAATCGCTGAGCTGAAGGTAATTTTCGGCACTGTAAAATGTGCTCTGCGACTGCCCTTCCCGGATGTGGATTACGCCCTCTTTGGCGAAATAGCGAGTCACTCCCGCTCCGATTATGATGACAACAAATGCGGCATGAAATAGCCCAATGGCAAATTTCTCCTTGGAAAACAGCCTGTATTTCTTGGTGTGAAAAAGAAAATTAACTGCCAACCATCCCATGATCAGCTCAAACCACCAAGCCTCATATACCAGGTTTCGGGCGACAAGGGTACCGTAGTCATTTTCAATAAAAGTGGCCACCCCCATGGAGATGGCCAAGCTAAGCAATAAGACCAGACTGATTTTTGTAGAAAAAAGAAACTTCATGCGCGGTGATTCAACCTAAAATAAGGTGAGGTTATTGTAATACTCCAATGAATTTGGCTTTGGATGTCGGTCTGAAAACCACCATCAGGTATGCCCAGTTTTGTTGATTGCTCAACATTTGAGGATGGAGAGACCTCATCGTGTCGGATAGGAAATATTGGCTGTATCCACCCTGTAGCGATACGGCTTCGTGGATGATCCAGCCAAGGGTCAGGTCCAATTCTCCACCAAGGTTCTTGTCTTTGGTTGCTACGCTTTCGGACGGCAACACGGTATCTGCATAGGCAGAGAAGCTATGAAGGTCTATTTGCATCCAAAATTTTGGATTGAATTCGAATCTGCTACGCAGGAAAAAGTCCTTTAATCCAACGCTGTTTTCCCACGTATTGCTGACAAAAAACCAATCGATGTAGCCGTTATAGAGGTGGTTGGTACCGTACTGGAGAGAATAAGAGTTGTTTTTGTCGCTTCCCTTCGCATCCGAGCCGCTAATCAATTCGAATCCGACCGTTGCCCTCCATTTTTTCCCATCCTCCTTACTCATCAGCAACTGGCTGACTTGAGCGCTGGTGTTGAAAGCGGAGACCTGCTTTCCGTTGATGTCCTTTCCAAACTGGCTATAGAAATATCCGCTCAGGGTGGTATTTTTCAGCGTTGTTCTCAGCATGGGGATGCCCAAGGTTTGCCGAAATCGCACGCCATCATCGATGATCGTGCCTGCGGCGTCTTTGGTCGTCCATTGTCTCCCTTCGTTCCAAAAGAGCAGCGTATAATCCACCTTGCCGAGTACATTTTCGAAGCGAACCAGCTGAGCGGTTCGGTATTGATTTGGGACCGTAAAAATATTTCCGGTGAGTGCCTGACCATCTTGATTGAATCCTCCACCAAAGTGGAGCTCTGCTTTTTCCTTTTCGTATTTTACCAAAGCGAAGTCATGGGATCTCGCCTGAAGCGCCCAATCAAGATTTCCCATGAAGCGGAAATTGTCGTAGTTAAGCTCCTGTCGGCCTAGTTTTACTTTCCAATTTTCTCCAAAATCAACCTCCCCATAAGCCTCATGCAGAGACAAGAATCCATCGGTAACGTTGGCCTGCGAGGTACTTCCCCAAGTTCGCACATCCTGCACGCTCATGAAGAAGTTGAACCTATCCAGTTTATAATTGGCCTGTAAGCGTGCCCGGTGGGCGATAAATCCAGCAGGGTCTAAGCCCTCAGCTATCGGCTTGTTGTAGCCATTTCGAAATTCACTTCTAATCAGGATCTGTCCATCCACATTAAACTGGGCAAAACCTTGGAATGGGATCAGTAAAGTCAATCCTACCAATCCTAGGATTATTTTGTAAACCTTCATGTCAATTGATGATTATTTGCTGCTGACGGTTTTCACAGGTTTTTGGGCTTCGCGAGCTTTTCCTTCTTTCAGCCATTGAGGCACAACCTGCTCCAGAAAATCCTGTTTGGCCGCCTGCTCCTTTGGTATGTCCCATCCCACGTAGGCTTGGAGCGCTTGCTTATTTTTGAAATCCGGCATAGGTACCGGCTGGTTGAAACCCAGACTTGCCAGCAAACGGGTGAGGTCTATCCTGGTGTTTTGGATGATCTCAGTCGCCGATGTCACGATTCTGCTCGTTTCCAATGGCGCATGAAAAGCCGCTCCGTGTGAGGCGACCGTATAGTCCCACCTCCATTGAGCATGGCGAATTCCTTTTTGGATCTCGGCCATCTGCGCCTCAGTCGCTCCGAGCTCCCAAGCTTTAGCGGCTTCGATATGGGCCTTGGCGATCAGGATTTGCAGGCTTCCGGTACCCTCCTTGATTTTGCGCTGGCGCTCGTACACATCCGTCACGAGATCATCGACCTTCTCCCGGTGACAAACGAAGCAGGAGTTTTCGACATTGGCGAGCGGCGACCCGATATGGTGGTTGGTGAATTTCTGTCCTCCCTCAGTCTGGTACGGCATATGGCAATCGGCACAGCTTACGCCTCGCTTGGCGTGTACGCCCATTTCAAATAGTTCGTAGTCCGGATGCTGAGCCTTCAGCATCGGAGTCTTGCTCAGCGGGTGCACCCAGTCTGCAAACTCGATATTATCGTAGTAAGACTCCATGTCCTCGACATCCATACCGTCTTTCCAAGGAAAGGTTAAGTACTGCGCATTCTCCAGGCCTGGCTTTTTCTTGTCAAAATAGTATTCGACATGGCACTGCGCACACACAAGAGAGCGCATTTCCTGATGGGAGGCTTGATTGATGTCCTTACCCATAGCATCAAAAGCCTCGATCAAGGCCGGCCGTGTAATTGTCAACTGCATCGTTTGGGGATTATGGCAGTCCGCACAGCCGATGGGATTGATGACTTGGGGACCGAAGTCAGACCACTTTTGACTGTAATATTCCGCCACGCCCATTTCACTCATCAGGCGGGGAACGTCCGGGCTTTTACAAGTCCAACAAGTAGATGGCATGGGGCCGTCTCCAGCCTCCATAGGAGCACCTGTTCTCAGGATATTTGTGATATCCTCGATCGCCCAAGCGTGGCCCTTGGGTGCGTTGTAGTTTTTGGAAAACGCGTAACCGGCCCAAAGCACCACCAGTTCAGGATCCGATTCCAGCATGTCTTTGTGGCCAGAGGTGCCATATAGGCTGTGAAAAGTCGTATCTCTGGTTTTTTGATAAGACTGATACTGACGGGGGTAATTTAATCCCCACACAGAATCGCGCGGCTCAATTCCCTCGATTTCCACCTTAGGTTGATAGGCAAACTTCGCTTCGGATTTACGCTCAAAAATAGTCACGGCCAATAAGGCCAAAAGAAAAGCAGCGACTGCCGTGACGGTAAAAAGGATCCAGTTTTTCATTTTTACTTGGGGTTGGATTTCTGTGAATTCATGGACTCTTCGAGCCAGGAGGGGATTACGGAGAGGTCTTCAGGAGAATACTCTTTGATGGGTTCGATCTGTGCACCGACAGCAGAAAGACTGCGAACTCGGCCGTGGGGCACATCCCGATGACACTCCCAGCAGGTACGGTCGGTACGATTGGCAGTATGATCGACGACAAAGGTTTCCATTTTGGCATCCGTCACCTGGTCTTGATGGCAGCGGATGCAGTTATTTTGGATGACTTCGACGGAGGGCTGTCGCGCTCGGATCACCTGCGGCTCGGCTCTCATCGTGAAAATAGTCGCATGGTAGAGTCCATCCTTTGCTTTGAAGAAGTACTTATTGGCTACGTTATTATGTGGAACGTGACACCCATTGCAATCGGCCACTTCGCGGTGAGAGCTGTGCGTCCAGGTGATGTATTGAGGCGTCATAAGATGGCAGTTGACGCAGGCCTGCGGATCATCCGACAGATAGGATGCTGCGTTGGAAAAATCCAAAAGAAATATTCCCATTCCAACCATCACCGCCACAACAAAGGTCGCCGCCGGCCTCCACTTTCTAGGTGGAATAAGGCTTTTCGAAAAAAGAAATCGCTTTAATTTTTGAGGTAAGGCCACCGTGAAATTTTTTATTTAGCTAAAACTACCGAAGCTTTTTACTCCATTCCATGACTAAAGTCAAGAATTTTAAAAAACTGTAAAGAATTTGACACCTGTTTTTGGGTAAAAAAACCATTAATTTACCTCCATGCACCGACGCCCTTTTCTCCAAAAAATGAGCTTGCTTGGCTCCTCCCTCTTGACACTGCCCTTGGCGTCTTTTGGGAAATTTGAAATACCAAAAGCCGCCAGCCTCAGATTCATCACTGCTTCAGACGGGCACTACGGCCAGCCGGACACGGACTTTGAAAGCTCACACCGGCAGCTGATCGCAGCGATCAACCAAGAAAAAAATGTCGATTTTGTCGTTTTCAACGGTGACCTGATCCATGACGACCCGAAATGGATGCCTGAAGTGAAAAAAGTTTACGACACACTGAAAACACCATATTATACGACGCGAGGCAATCACGACCGAGTTTCGGAGGCTGCTTGGGCGCAAATCTGGGGACGGTCTGCCAATTATGGCTTTGTGTCCAAAGACCAGCATGGCATCATCCTAGCCAGCTCATCCAACGAAAAAGGGGAATACCTCTGCGTCGATGTAGGCTTTCTAAAATCCCAACTCGAGGCCTACAAGGACCTATCCCATGTTTTCCTTTTTGTCCACATCTCACAAAATGACTGGACTCGCCACGGAGTTCCTTGCGAAGAGGTTTTGAATCTGATCGCCAGCTACCCAAATCTCAAAGCGACTTTTCACGGTCACGACCATGACGTGGACGGGATCATGCTCTATAAGAAAAAGCCCTTTCTCTGGTCAGGTCATTTCGGCGGCAGCTGGGGCAATCCCTTTCCAAGCTACCGGGTAGTCGAAGTCGGAGAAGAGGGCAAGACGGCCACTTACCTCAAGACTGTGAAGGATGGAATAGTCCTGAACGGGCATAATCTTTAGCTGTCGGGTTGAGCGTGATTGAAGCCTATCCACGAAGCCCAACATCTTACAAACACACATGACAGTGTCCTGTCAAAATTCTTTTATATTGGACTCCCAAGCTCAAAACCCAACTCACCTACCCCTACCTATGCAGTACCGGACCCTTGGAAAAACCGGCTTAGAAGTCTCTACATTGGGATTTGGCGCCTCTCCTCTTGGAAATGTCTTTGATCCAGTCGATGAAAAGGAAGGAATAGCTACCGTTCACTATGCACTGGATCACGGTGTCAATTTCTTTGACGTGTCCCCATTTTATGGCTTGACTTTGGCTGAAAGCCGCCTGGGAAAAGCCCTGGAGGGAAAACGAAAAGACATCATCCTGGCGAGTAAATGCGGTCGATACGACCTGCAGGACTTTGATTTCTCCCGAAAGAAAATTCTCCAGAGCATCGACGAATCCCTCGTTCGGCTGAAAACCGACTACCTGGATCTGTTTCAACTTCATGACATCGAGTTTGTGGACAAGCGGATAATCCTCGAGGAGGCGGTTCCTGCTATTCAGGAAGTGGTTGCCTCCGGCAAAGCCCGATTTTGGGGCATCACTGGACTGCCCGTGCGCTATCTCGCCCAGATCGTGAGAGAAACCAATCCCGACACCGTGCTTTCTTGGGGCCATTACAATCTCCTCGAAGATGAAATCAACGACGAACTGGTTCCTCTGTCCGCGGAGTATGGCTTCGGCTTGATGAACGCTGCGCCGCTGATGCAGCGGATTTTGTCAGATGGCTCATTACCACCTTGGCATCGCTCCCCTGATGAAGTCAAGGCGATTCAGCCTGTACTGTTAGAGCTGTGCAAGTCTTATGGAGTCAGGCTGAGTGACGTGGCTTTGCGCTACGCTATGGATCATCGGGACATTGCCACAACCATTGTCGGTATGTGTGAGCTAGCGGTGGTCCAGCAGAATGTCGCCGCAGTGGATTTCGAAATTCCAGCAGAACTATTGGCTAAGATAGAGTCTCTGGTTGCACCCGTGAAAAACCAGATGTGGTTTGAGGGAAAAGAAGAAAACAATATCTAGTATCAAGTAGCAAGACGCCAGTATCGAGACTTAAAACGCTAGATCTAAGAGACTAGAGTCAAGAAACAAGACAAGTACAAAGTCGAGTTCATTAAAGCAAGTATCAGGGAAATTTCACCGGTCGCCCAAATCGTAAATCACAATTCATAAATAAAAATGAAAGCACTTTTTCTAACCGAGATCGGAAAATCAGAAGTCCGTGATATCGAAAAACCATCGCCCAAAGCCGGAGAAGTCCTGCTGGAAGTCGGGATGGTAGGATTTTGCGGCGGAGACATGAACGGCTTCAAAGGCCTTTTTCCCCTACAGGAATACCCAAACATTCTTGGCCATGAGGTCGGCGCACTTGTTTCCGAACTAGGCTCGGAAGTTCCTGATCATATCCAGCTCGGCGACAAGGTGACGCTCTATCCCTACTTGGCCTGCGGCACCTGCGTTGCCTGCCGAAAGGGTCGACCAAACGCCTGCAAAACCAACAAAACCATGGGCGTTCGTCGTCCAGGCGCGATGACTCGATACATCTGCGCGCCTTGGGAAGATCTGTTCGTCTCAAGCAAACTCAGTCTGCGCGAGCTTGCCTTGGCTGAACCACTCACCGTCGGTTTCCACGCGGCGTCAAGAGGCCGAGTCGGTGCTGAGGATATTGTAGCCGTGATCGGCTGTGGCATTGTCGGCTTGGGCGCTGTCGCCTCCGCAGTCAACCGAAACGCCACCGTGATCGCCATCGATCTGGACGACTCCAAACTGGAAATTGCCAAGAAAATCGGCGTCCAACACACCATCAATCCAACAAAGGTCGATCTTCACGAAACCCTTCAAGCACTCACAAACGGGGATGGCCCAGATGTCATCATCGAGGCAGTTGGTAGCCCACACACGTATCGAAGTGCTGTCGAAGAGGTCGCCTTCCTTGGCCGGGTGGTGTGCATCGGCTACGCCAAGGCGCCGGTCGAATTCAACACCTCGCTTTTCGTCCAAAAGGAAATCGAGATTCTTGGATCCAGAAACTGTGTCGGCAAAGCAGATTTTCCAGAAGTGATCTCCTACCTGGAAGCGGGCAAATTTCCCGTGGACGAAGTGATCTCCAAAGTCATCTCCATCAACGAAGGTCCCGAAACGCTGAAGTCCTGGTCAGAAAATCCCCAGGGAATTATCAAGATTATGATTGACTTTGACCGATAAGCTATGATAAAATCCGCCGTTACTATCGCGTTGGTTCCGGAGATCAAGTCAGGGCCTTGGATCTTTTGGGAAGATCTGGAGAAAGGTCTCGAAAAAGCCGCCACACTTGGCTTTGATGCTGTCGAGCTGTTTACCGCTTCCGCCGATGCGCTTGATGAAAACCTTTTAACCAACCTACTCCAGAAACACGGACTACAACTTGCCGCCGTGGGAACGGGTGCGGGTAAAGTCATCCATGGATTGACGCTCACAGATCCTGATCCAGAAGTTCGCCAAAAGGCGATATCCTTTATTTCGGAGATGATTTCCTTCGGTGCAAAATTTGGCGCACCGGCCATCATTGGCTCCATGCAGGGCAATGTGCTACCAAACGGAAACCGCGAGGAGACGATGAATTGGCTGGCTGAAGGCTTGGCCATGCTGGAGAAAAAGGCCGCGGAATCCGGAGTATTTTTGATATATGAACCGCTCAACCGCTACGAGACCAACCTCCTGAACACGATGGAGGCAGGAAGTGTATTTCTGGAAAAAACTGGATTGGAAAACACCAAACTCCTGGCCGACCTCTTTCACATGAACATCGAGGAGGTAGATATGGCGCAAAGCATTCGCTCTTATGGCAAACACATCGGGCATGTCCACTTCGCCGACTCAAACAGAAGACCGATTGGTTTTGGCCATTCGGACATTTCCCCTATTGCGGAAGCGTTGAAGAAAATCGACTATCAAGGTTATGTCTCTGCAGAAGCATTTCCCTATCCAAATCCCGACGCTGCGGCGGAACAGACGATCCGAGAGTTTAGGAAATGGTTCAGATAAAATTGATTTACGATATAAGATTTACGCCCTCTCGGGCAACTCTAGTCGTAGAATCGAAAAGCTCACCCTTCACAAACATCCTCAAAATCCTGTTTGAGTCCGTAAATCGCAAATCAAAAATCTTAAATCCAAATGAAACGCTTCTGCCTCACCCTTGACCTGATCGACGATCCAGAATCCATCCGCATCTATGAACAGCATCACGCTCCCGGCGCGGCTTGGCCACAGGTCACCCAACACGACATTGACTGCGGGATCCTGAACATCGAAATCTTCCGCACCGGCAACCGGATGTTTATGATCTTGGAGACGGTGGATGAGTTTACTTTTGAGAAAAAGGCGGAGCAGGATGCTGCCAATCCCATCATCGCCAAATGGGAGGAGTTGATGTGGGGTTTTCAGCAACCCATCCCCTGTGCAAAACCCGGAGAAAAGTGGGTGCTGATGGATCGGATTTTCAAGTCTGGGCTTTAGTAACGGAAAAAGGAAATTAAAAAAACCAGCCACTTAAATAGCTGGCTTTCGCCTCTGGTTTTTGGGTTATCCCCTGCAGTTCTGCCCGTCAAACTTTTGTTGTCGGTCTAACAGCTCCTGATCCATGCTTGACTGGTGTTGGGCCAGCTAGTTCCTTCATTTTTTCTTCACTGAATTCCCCTTCTACCTGCACGGTGTATTCAAACTTGTCAGTTGGAAAACCTTTGTGAACCAAATGAATTGTGGTGATCTTTTCAGCCATATCCGCAAGCACAAATCTCGCTTCATCACCGTCCGAATCTTTCCCTTTCTGAATTGATTTTTCCTTTTTGTTGAATTGCTCCTGCTTGTCAGTAGCATACTTTGCACAAACACAGATATCTGCTCCAGCTTTACCATCGGTTTTTTTGATGGTCACGATGACTTTGTCAAAAGGAGATGGAGCAACAATAAAAGTCCGCTCAGTAGCGATTAATGTCCCGGTCACTTTTTTGGTGGGAATTATCAAATCTCTTGCCCCAATCTTTCCACTGCCCTCTCCCGTGATCACACCGTAGGATTTAAACAGATCAGTTTGCAGATCTAATGCACTGTCGATTAATTTATTCAACTCCTTTTGAGAGCTCCCCGACCCAGGGATGATCACATCCACGAATACTTTCGCGGCTTCTTTTCTGAAATCCTGGTATCTATCCAAGAAGTCACCTGATACTTTGATCAGTGAAGAAGTAAGACTTTGACAACTAGCCATAATAGTTAGATTTAAAGATGAAAAATAATTACAGCTCAAAGATCAAAAATGAATGAGCGAGCTCTCTTACCCTTTTGGGTGATATCATGTTGGGATCATGTAAACGAAAGCAAAAAAATCAGAGCATAGACTCTGCGACTACTTCCTCATCAATTCCCGCAACCGTACAATCGCAGAAGTTCTGGAAGCCACTTCCAATTTCAGGTAAAAATTATTAATGTGTTTTTTTATTGTGTTGATCGATACGAAAAGCTCCTCGGCAATTTGCTGGTTGGTTTTCCCGCCATAGATCAACTTTAACACCTCAAATTCACGGAGGCTGAGAGGGCTTTCGAGTTGTTTGTTTATTTCTTGAAGACTAATGCCAGGATATCCTGGATTGTTTGTAAGCGCAAAATTCGAAATGGCAATTTCCAGCGTTGCCACTATCGTATTCTCATTAAATGGCTTGACGATATATCCCCAAGGCTTCACCAATTTTGCCTGCTCAATGGTCTCTCTGTCCGCGTATGAGGTGAGAAAAACAAAGGGGATAGCATACCGCTGGTTAATAAATTCTGCAATTTCTATCCCGCTCATTCCGCCTCCAAGGTTGATATCCAGAATCGCCGCATCGGCGGCTCTCGTTTCCAAAATAGCTTTGGCTTCTTCGTCATCGTATGCGATCCCACAGACCTTAAAGCTATGATTATTAAGGTAGTGCGCGATATGCTCTGCGATCACAGGTTCATCCTCCACGATCAAGACTTGAATCTCACTCATCTGAAAAACTAGATAAAAACTGTATCAAACCTCCTGAAGACCGAAACCAAGAGACACTCTGCATTGGAAACCGAACTACATATGACTCATTTTCTGAATATGCAACAGGGTGCAGGCACCATTGTCATTAAAGACTTCCAGCTTTGCTTTCAGCTTTTTTGCAAATGCCTTGACCAGTTTATAGCCAAAAGAATCGGATGTAAAAACATTCATTCCAAAAGGAAATCCTACCCCGTTATCCTTCACTTTCAAAAGTATTTCGGATTCTGAATTCTTTAAAGCTATCTGTAACTTCCCATGGTCATTGCCTTTGAACGCATACTTGAGTGAATTACTGATCAATTCATTCAGCACCAAACCAATCGGTATCACCATCTCAACGTCAAGCAGCAGAGGATCGATATCTGTTTCCAGTACAACGCTGTTTTCCTGGGGCTTGTAGGACTGAAAAAGGTTCTGTACAAGCTTATCGATATAGTCGTTCATTTCAATTCCTATAAAGTTTTCCTTCTTATATAGATTTTGATGAATCAGCGCCATGCTGAAAACCCGGTTTCTGCTTTCTTTGATCGCCTCCGAAGCCTGGCTGTCTTTTATCCAAAGTGATTGCAGATCGAGCAGACTAGAAATAACCTGAAGGTTGTTTTTTACGCGATGGTGTATTTCCCTGATCAGCACCTCCAGGTGATCCGCCTGTTTTTTGATGATCAGCTTCTTTGCCGACTGCTGTCGATACAATACAAGGATCAACATACCAGACAGCAATAACAGCGAAGCTCCGATGATCAGTTGCATTCGGATTTTCCTTTCTTTTGCCAGCTGAATTTCCTTCAGATGATTTTCCCGGGAAAGGGCTTCTTTCAACGCAAGTTCGTTTAAAAGTTGCGAACTCTTGAGTTGGTTTTCGCTCGCTAATAACCTATTGTATTGCCTGGAACTGTTGACCACTGAGTCCTTCAACAGGTTTTCCCTTGTCAGGGCTTCTCTGATTGCCTTGGCTTCAGCCAGCCTGAGCGCACTTAATTCGTTCTGTGCGCCAAGCACCAGGATATCCTGATCCTTCTTTTCCGTTTCGTATTTTGCCTGAAGGTCCAGCAAGTTTTCCCGATGCTGAATCTGGATAATACTGTCCTTCAGCGTAAACAGCCTATCCGCTTCTCGGATAGCGGCTTGCGTACTATCAGTTTGCTTGAGTAGGCGGTACGCAATCAATGTATTTGAATAGAGCTGGACTATGTCCGTGTCTTCTTCCAAGAATTTCTGGTTTTTTCTGATGTAAACAAGCGCCGAATCGGGTTGCTGTGCCTCTTCGTAGAAATTTGCGATGTAATTGTTAGCAAGCAGGGCTTTTTCCCTGTGGCCACTGTTTCTTAGTTCCACTTCTACCGCTTTCATAAATGCGACTTTATGGTCCAAGGGCTGTGTCTTCCAATCAATAAAAAGCATGCTATGAACCGGGTCTTTGGAAAAATCGCGTTTCGAACTTTGCATCATTTCCGCTCTCTCACTCAAAAGACCGGCGAATTGCTCAGGTTTTCCCCAACGAAAATACATATCTGCAAACTCACTAAGCAAGCTCCCATGATCCATCCTAATGCCAACAGGCTTCGTAATTCGATATGCATCTAAAAAGTACTGCTCAGATTCCTCATAGGCATCAACTTTTTTATACATACAGGCAATCAGGTAATATACCGACCAGTTTTTATAAGGATTCTCCCGGTTGTTTAAAGCCTCCAGTTGATGGTAGGAATGCAGTGCAGAATCGGTTTGATGGAGGTTTTCAAAAAGTCGCCCCTTTAGATACAGGTGCTTGTAGTTCAGTTCGTACGAATTGGACTTTGCGGCATGAGGGCTTGCGATTCTCAATAAGGAAAGTCCGTTTTCATATTCTTGTTTAAAAAAAGACACGTAGGCTTTTTGGATAAGATAGTTGGCGATAAGCAAATCGTCACCTGTTTTGGCAGCGAATGGATATCCTTTCTCGAGAAAAAATTCAGTACTGTCAAACTTCCCCCGTTTAAACTGTTCAAGAGCTAGTTGAAATAGCGAATCTGCTTTTTCTCGGTCTGATTTTAAGAAAACAAACTTGTCATCAGTTTGATGTGCGGCTGCTGAAGTCATTGTACTGATTGCCAGCAACAAATAAAAAATGCAGATTTTCATGACGGATTTCGCTTCTAATTAAATTTACGCTTTAGTCCGCTGCTTATTCAATACAAAGATAAATATCCCGTTAAAATTCATTTTTAATCCGATAAAACGGATGATAAGTACATAGGCAAGCAGAAGAATATTCCGTCAGAATCATTCTTGACAATGGGGGTTTCGCCGGAGCTACGCTATTCGCGATTTGCAATTGTAAGCTGTTGTCTAGGATTTGTAATCCATTCCTTTCTCCGAGTTAAAAACTCTGCTCTAAGGCTTTGAAATTACTCCCGATTATCTCGGGTTTCGGAGAGCGAAAATCTTATTCCTTCTTTCGAAACTTCTCCTCCAAGACTCCTTCCGGCACGACTGCTCCAACCGACCAAGTAAAGCCCTCCCACTTTCTGGAAATTTCCCTTGGCGGCCCATCATCCACAGTCACTGTGTACTGTCTGTTGGTACCCAAGGCGAAAAAATGACCTACTTCAAGATTTAAATAGGCCGAATTGAACATGCGGATCTTGGAATGAACTCCGGTTTTAAAGAAAAAAGGACTTTTGGTCTCCGAAGTAAGCGAGTACTCGAGTTGCTCCTCTCCTTCTCGGATCGTTCCGGATCTAGTGTCATCATCTTTTAGAAAAATCAGCGAACAATTACTCGTGAGAAAAGCCCCCAAACGGATATTCTCCTTGTCCCCGGTCGGAATGTCGTAGCGAAATGTAAAAGGCAACACCAAAGCGGCCAAGTCCGAATTCAGCACATACTCCTCCCTTTCCCAAATCGGAAAGTAAACTGCGCTGGACGTGTGGTGATACAAAGACAGCCCCGACTCCAGGGACAAATTCCCCTTTCTATACCCAACACCCATTCCATAATACAAGCTTAGATCCTGCATGCCGGAAAAAAGTGGATCCGGATTCTGACCATACCGCATGCCAAATTGGGGCAGCAAAAAAAAGCCATCGTCATTGCTCAGTTTCCGGTAAGTTTCCTTCCGCTCTAATCGCCTGACCTTTTTGACGGTATAGGTTTGTATTTGGGAAAAAGCGGTCGAAGTGATGGCGAAAAAAACCAAAAAGAGGGTCGTTCTAGTCATTGGATGAATGGGATAAAAAGCTACACTACAAACTAAATTTAGTCCTGTTTTAGTATAGCCGTTATTATGATTTTTTTATCCCTCCTTAGGCTCCTTCTTATGCCAGTAGGAAGCCAAGATAGATCCCGAGATATTCATCACAGGCCCAAACACCGCCGCGGCCAAACCAACGGTGGCGATCTTTCCCATCTCTTTGGCAATTCCCGAAGCTAAACCGGCGTTTTGCATCCCGACTTCAATGGCGACGGTGCGACAGTCTTTTTCCCTCATTCTAAAAAGCTTTGCAAATCCATAGCCGATACCATAGCCCGAAAAGTTGTGAATCATCACCAAGCCGATCAGCAACATCCCGATATCCAACAAAGCATCTCGACCCGCGGCCGTGATCACGACGATGATCAAGCCAATTCCGATCATAGAGACAATCGGCATCGCTTTATCTAGCCAGGCAGATTTCCCTCTGAAAACTTTGTTGAAAATCAATCCAGCACCAATCGGAATAATGATCATCTTGAAGATGTCCCACATCATCTTGACCAAATCGATTTCGATAAATTCCCCAGCCAACATTTTCATCAAAAAGGGGGTCATCAGCGGCGCAAGCATGGTGGTCACTGCGGTTAAGGTGATGGAAAGCGCCAAGTTTGCTTTTGCCAGGTAAGTCATCACATTACTAGCCAAGCCGCTCGGCGAACTGCCCATCAAGATCAATCCTGCTGCGATCTCCGGAGGCAAGCCACTCAACCAAGCTAGGGTTAACCCAAGCAAAGGCATAATCATAAACTGCGCCCCTACTCCGATCAGTACCGCGTGAGGAGTCTTGACCACTCCGGCAAAGTCACGGATACTCATCGACGTCCCCATCCCAAACATGATCACTTGGATCAGGGGGGTAATCAAACCCGTGAACTTGTAGCCATTGTACTCTTGGAAAAATCGGGGGTAAAACATCGCCATCGTCACTGCGGCAAGAATCATCAGGGAATAGGTCAATCCTTTCAGCGACTCATAGCCCCTACTTCCAACTCCCAAAAGAACAAAAAACAGGATCAACAAAGGGCCAATCCAGGCGGTGAGTGAGCCTATCCAGGCTCCACCAGCCAAAAGCAATACAAAAAAGGAAGAATAGAGCGCGTAGGGATAAAATTTGGAATTCAATTGAGCGGCATTTTGGGTGAGGAGAAATATAAAAAATCTCCGCCGAAAAGCACTTGCCTTTCAGCGGAGATCAAAGTGAATTTAGCTGTAAGTCCGATCGTGGGATCGTTTTTCGTTCCACATATCGGTCGGTGCGAAGTACGACTTGTCAGACGGATGAAGGTGCGCTTTGATCACTTCCTCATTCAGGTCGATCCCTAAGCCCGGTGCATCCAGCGGAACTGGCGCGTAGCCTTTGTCTATCATCTTGCCTCCACCTGTCATGGTCACCAGATCCTCCCACCAAGGGATATCCACCGAGTGGTGCTCCAGCGCAAGGAAGTTTTGCGTAGCAGCTGCACAATGGACATTTGCCATGAATGAGACGGGCGTTCCAGCTTGGTGCATCGCCATGGAAATCCCCTTTTCCTCGGCATAATCGGCAATTCGCTTGGTCTCCAAAAGCCCGCCCGAAGACGCCAGATCCGGATGTATGATATCCACGGCGTGATTGTCTATCAGGTCTTTGAAGTATTGAAGCAGGTAAATATCCTCACCGGTCGTGGTCGGTGTATTCAGGGCATCGGTGATGGTCTTGTGCTGTTGCCATAGCTGCCAAGGCACCATATCCTCCAACCAGGCCAAGCGGTATTTGTCGAGCGCCTGCCCCAGTCGAATGCAATTGTTCAGATCAAAGTGGCCATAGTGATCCGTAGATATTGGAATATCATAACCTACCATTCCACGTACGTGATCGACAATTTTTGCCAATTCGTCCAGACCTTTCTCTGTGATTTGGACTCCTGTGAAAGGGTGTGCGGTGTTAGAATAAGACATATACCCGCCAGACCATTGGCTTTTGCCGAGCTTAAAAATCTCCGGATTCACGATGCATCCCGGTATGTCCATGATTTCTCCGATCGAGACATCCATCTTCAGCCATGTATACCCCTGTTCTTCTGTCCTGAATTTTATCAACTTCAACTGCTCTTCCGGCGAACTCGCTTCCGGAGTATCGGCATATAGTCTGACCGAATCGCGATATCTTCCCCCTAGCAGTTGCCAGGCCGGCACATTGTAGGCTTTGCCGCATAGATCCCAGAGTGCCATCTCCACTCCACAAACACCACCGGCTTGGCGGGACTGACCTCCAAACTGCTTGATGATTTTAAAGATCTTCTCCACATTGCATGGATTTTCGCCGAGAATCCGGCTCTTCAACATCAGTGCATACTTGGGATCGGCCCCATCCCGCACTTCCCCCAATCCGTAAATGCCTTGGTTGGTATCAATTCTCAGAATTGCAGTTCCACCCATGACAGCGGTATGCGCATACCTCAGATCGGTGATTTTCAGGTCGGACGGAGCTGAGGCTCTGCGTACATTTTTGGTCGTCTCGGCCATCGTGTCCTCGATCCCGAGCCCCATCAGTGCAGTCAAACTCAGGCCACCAAGTGCGGTTTTCTTCAAAAAGTCTCTTCGATTGTCTTTTGTAAACGGGCTGTCTATCTCCGCCTGCCGCTGTGCGGTGTATGCTCGCTCTTGCTCCTTATTCTTTTGGATGAGTTGTTGTAATGTGCTTTTCATTTTAGAATGATTTTGGGTTATTGTTTTTTTGAAAAAAATGGAAGAAAAAGAAGGGCTACCAATTCCTTTCCTTGAAATAATTGTCCAGCTCGGCTTTGGACATAGGCAATTTTCCTGGGTAGTTTTCAAGCCAACTCAGAAAATCCTTTTTGATTTCATCTGTCCATTCAGAATCAATCTGCCCGGCAAGGTATTTCCCTTCGCGCAAGCGCAAATGCCCAAACTCATCCCGCAGTCCGGTGACTTCCGAGGTGATCACTAGATCTTCCACGAGATAGGCTGGGATAAAGATCACGCCATATTTCTTTGCCAAAACCACATCTCCCGGCAAAACAGTAGCCCGGCCTACCCGAATCGGCGTATTGATCGCGCTGAGCATCATCTGCTGGATGTAAGATGGATCCTGCCCCTTCATCCAGGCATTGAATCCGTCGATCTCAGACAGTCCTTCCTGATCACGCACAGAGCCGTAGAAGATCACCCCACGCTTGGACTTGGCATAGATCGAGTTCCCGAGATTGTCACCGATCAGCGTCCCGTCTGCGATCTTGCCATAGCCGTCAGCTACATAGACGTCGCCATTGGTGAGGATATCAATGGGCCAGGAGTTGGTTCCTCCTTTTGGCGACCTTCCTTCTTTGCCGACTCCCTGCTCCGTGACCTGTTTTTGATAATCAGGGCGCAAGGGCATGTATTGGGCGGTGACCACCCGACCGGTCATCGCTTCATCCGGCAACATGATCTGCCAATCTCCTTCGTACTGATTTTGGAACCCTTTGTTTCTAAGGACTCCCCAGGCCTCCTCGATGGAGATCTTTTTCAGACGCTCCAAGATTGAATCAGAGACCTTGGGTCTGCCGTCCGGGAATCGCTCTCCCGTCCATTCCGAGGTGAGAGCTTTGATGTAATCGGGCGATGCACCGACGTTTTGTGAAAATGCCTGTGTCGCCACCCCTCCAAAAAGGAGATTCAGGACCAGCAAGCGAATAAATCTTGTATGTTTCATGATTATTAGTTATTGGGTTATTGAATATTTGTCTGTTGAAAACTGAGACTGATCACTGGTTCCTGACCACTGAAAACTAGATTTCATTCAAAAAAAGGAATGCCAGGGACAGCATATTTCTTCATGCCTTCCTCGTTGATCTCGACACCGATTCCGGGTTTTTCCGACAGGGTGATAAAACTATTTTCTGTTCTCGGCCCGTCGTAGGTCACGATGTCCTGCCAGAGTTGATCCGTGTCCATATAGATCTGCCACTCCATAATCTGAAAATTAGGAACCGAAGCGCAGACATGACAGCTCGCCATGGCTCCCAGGAAGGAAGCAACCATGTGCGGGGAAAAAGGAACGTAGTATAGATTGGCGAGGTTGGCGATACGCTGAGCCTCTCCAAGTCCTCCCGCTTTCTGAAGATCCGGCATGATGATATCGACCGCATGGTCAGATAAAATCCGAGTGAATCCATAGGCCAGATAGATATTTTCTCCGGTACAGATAGGCGTGGAAGTCTCCTGCGTGATCTTCTTATACACATCAATATTGTCCGCAGGGACGGGTTCCTCCAGCCACATCAGATTGAGGTCCTCGTATAGCTGGGCCATTTTCAATCCGGTGACTGCATCGTAGCGTCCGTGCATGTCCACGCAGATATCGATATTCGGCCCCACCTCCTGCCTCACAGCCGCGATGGCATTGTACATCCGGTCGATTTCCATGGGATTGGCTGTCCAGTTGAAGCGATCATATTTGTTGGGGTCTCGGGCATCATCGACATCAAACTTGACCGCGTTGTATCCTCTCGCGACCGCTCCACGTGCGGCTGCGGCGTAGTCTTCTGGGGTTGGATTGGTGGAAGTATAGAGGGCGGTATCGCAATAGACACGGATTTTATCTCGGAACTTTCCTCCCAAAAGCTGGTACACAGGCAGACCAAAAACTTTTCCCGTCAGATCCCAAAGGGCTGTCTCAATGGCCGTCAAAACCGCCACATACACACCGGATTGTGCTCCGCCAAAGAAGGCACCTTTACGAAGCTGCTCCGCCAGACGATTTGGATTCAAAGGGCTTTGCCCTTTGATCTGATCACCCAGTCTCTTGACCATATAGTAGGTCCCTTGGATTGCGTCCACCGCCTCTCCACAGCCCCAGACATCTTGATTGGTATATATTTTCACATACACCGCACCACGAACATACCCGCATTTTACATCTGTGATCTTGAGATCGGATGGAGCGGAGGCTTTGGGAGTTCTTTCGACTGCAGCTTCTAAACCACTTCCAAAAGTGCCCAGAAAGGCTGCGCCAGTGAGGCCTATACTTTTTTGAAAAAACGCTCTTCTATCTTGTATTTTTGGGTTCATTGGTTTTTTGATTTTGGTTTACCAGGTTCGGTTTTTTAAGTATTCTTGAATTTGCGCTTTCGGTACAGGCAGCTCGTCGATGTGGTCGTTGAGCCATTGGGAAAAGTCCTTTTCGATCTCGTCAGACCAGCGGGTATCGATCTCTCCAGCGGTGTATTTCCCCTCTCTCAACCGTTCGTGACCAAACATGTCACGAAGACGAACAATCTCTGAGGTGATCACCACTTTTTCTACCAAGTGGGCAGGTATAAAAGAAACTCCTCCATCTCTACCCAAGACCACATCTCCCGCCATCACAGTCGCCTGACGGATACGGGTAGGTTGGTTGATACCGACGAGCATCGTATTGAGGTTACCGGGCTGATTGTGATGGGAAGGATGGTAGCTGGTATAGTAGGATGTAAAGCCACCGATTTCTTTCAATCCGGAGATGTCTCGGACAGCACCGTCATAGACGATCCCATTTCCAGACTTGGCAAAGATGGCATTGCCGACATTGTCGCCAATTGTCGGACCATTGACATGTACCCCAAACTGATCCGCCACATACACATCGCCTTGGACCAAGAGATCCACAGGCCAGGAGTTTTGCCCACGCTTACCCGCAGCCTTGCCTCGCGCATCGATCGCATTGTGGATGTCTGGTCTGCCCGGCATAAAAGTTGCCGTCACTGCTCTCCCTATGAGTATGCTGTCTGGGTTGATGATTTCCCAGCCATCGGCATACTGATAGAAGTACCCGGCACCCTTCATCACTGCCCAGGCTTCGTCATGGGTAACGAGTCGCATTCTGCGGAGTAAATCGTCTGAAACTTTGGGACGGCCATCTTCAAATCTCTCGCCTTTCCATTCGCTTGTGAGAAAAACCAGTTCGTCTTTGGTGATTTGCTGCGCGGCGGAAAAAAAGCAGGCTGTCAGCCAACAAAGGCTAAGTAATAGTGTTTTTTTCATGAAAGGTAAATTTTGAGATATGAAAAAGCAGCCCAGAAAATCTGGGCTGCTCTACTCTTATTTATGCCACCAGACTTTGGTTGCCAAGTCGTCGGGGCCTTGGGATGAAATAGCTGCCCCAACATTGCTTGAATTCACCGAAATCTCTGAGTTTGGATAGGTCAAGCGGTTGATAAAAGGCACCTCACGTCCAGGAAAAGGATTTTCCTGGAGCACCGGAAAACTACTTCTTCTGAAATTGGCGAATGCTTCCGGACCATTCAGGAAGGAAGAAATCCAATATTGCGTGTTGATCTGCTCCAACGCCTTGGCGGGATCAAATGGATTCGCAGCCAAATACTGATCAATCGCGGCCTGTGGAATCGTCGAGGCAGGATCGATGGAACTGATCTGATTCATGTGTGCGACCACGGCGTTTTTGTAATACTCTTCAGCCGTGCCAGTCGTGATCCATCCTCTGGTGCGAGCCTCTGCGAGAAGCAACAGATTTTGGGAAGCCGTCACCAAGAAATTCGGTGCCTGTAGCTTGGTGATCCTTCTACGGTCAACCTGGGCAAACTCATAAAAACTGGCCAGACCTGCGTCTGCTGCAGCCTTGACAGCGCCCGCGTTGTCGTTACCCATTGGCATACCCTTCTGAATCGCAGGATCGGAACTGGCATTAGCCGGCGTCTGCTCCGGGCCGGATTTGGCTCCTACATAGGTGACCGCAATTGCCCGAAGCCGTGGGTCAGCGGTACTTTTTAAATAGTTGACAAATGGCGCTGTAAGGAAGAAATTGGAGGCTTCGGTTGAGTTGAGCATGTTACCAATCGGGTTGGTATAGTTAGCATCATGGGCTATAAGTGCATTTGCAGAATTCTCCAAAAACACTCCGGCAGCGACTTTAGCAACAGTCTGCTGAGCCAACGTCGGATTGACCTTACTCATCCGCATTCCTGCTCGCAGCAAAAGGGAATTGGCATAAGCTTTCCATTGGGGAATATTGCCTTTGAAAAGAATGTCGGCTGTTTCAATTTTTCCTGTCAAACTTAGCGCAGCCCCCGCGGCCTCCAGCTCCTGGATAATGGCGGGATAAATCGCCTCCTGAGCATCGTATGAAGGGAAGAATATCTGATCCGAATAGCCCTTGCCCGCCTCGGAAAACGGAACACTTCCATAGGTATCCGTGAGGATTATGAACGCATGAGCCTGAACAATCCGGGCCATATTATAGACATTGGATTTGGCCGGATCATCCTTGGTACGGCTGATGATATCGCCTGTATTTTTGATGACGTTTTGATAATAATTCTGCCAGTTTGCCTGCGTAGAGGCCCGGTTGTCCTGATTGTAATTGGCGCCGGTGAGTACTCCTGAGTTTGGAGAGATCACCTGTTGGACGATCCCTACTTCGTAAATTAAAGTACCCGTGGGATGGGCAAGACCAAGTGTAGCCGCATTGAGTTGAATGACCGGATCGAGGGTAGTCGCCCTCACTTTATTGGTATTGAGCTCGTCAAAGCCCTCATCGCATGAGCTGGATACAATGAAAAGCATCAAGATAGCCAGATAGTTATATGTCTTTTGCATGATAAATAGCTTTAGAATTTCACGTTTAAGTTGAATCCAAGACCTCGGGTGGTAGGCAATCCAGTGGACTCCATTCCGACCAAGTTGTCTGAAGAGTAACCAAAGGACTCTGGGTCGATGTTATCCACCCACTTGGTGATCATAAACACGTTGTTGGCAACGAGAGAAAGTTTGATCGACTTGAAAGGTTGATCTGCAGGCAGATGCTTGGTGAAATCGTAGCTCAGTGTGATCTGCCGAAGTTTCCAGTAGCCGGCGTCATAGATCACGGGCTCCACCAGCGCTTGTGATCGGACCACTTCCCAATACGATTGCACAGGGGCAACGGCGGTGTTAGTCTCTCCGGCTTCGTTTACACCATCTCCGACTACGCCGCCTTCACGACCTTCAAGTGTCATCTTATGAAGTCCATGACGAGTTGCGTTGAAGTTGGTGCCGGAGAGCATTTTTCCTCCCAATTTGAAATCAATCAGGAAGGACAAAGCGACACCCTTATAGTTAAAGGAGTTGTTCCATCCCCCGATCCACTTGGGAAGCGCGCTGCCAAAGTTGATCAGGTCAGGCGTACGGATCGGAAGTCCGTTTGCTGCAAAAATCTTTCGTCCTTCCTCATCTCGTTTGAAACCAAACCCGGCAATCTGAGCCATCTCCATTCCTACGATTTGCCGAAGCTCCCCATTGAATACGTGCGTTCCGACCGTGATCCGCTCACCCGGCGTATCTGTCAGGAGGCTGAGTACTTCGGTGACGTTGTAGGCTGCGTTGAAGGTCGATTCCCAAACAAACTTGTCTGACTCGAAGGGCACGATAGTCAACAAAGCTTCAATCCCCTTGTTGCTGCTTTGGCCGCTGTTGATCGAGGTATTCAAGAATCCCGACGCATCAGATATCTGGGCGCTGACGATCTGATCCGTGGTGATTTTCCGGTAGGCGGCCATGTCGAGGCTGATTCTGCTTTTGAACATGCTGAGTTCAAATCCAATTTCAGTTTCTCCGATTCTCATAGGCCGGAGATTGGGGTTGGGAAGTGTCCCTCCCAGTGGGCCTCCGACAGGCTGGCCATTTAGCAAGTTGGCGTTGACATTGTAAAACAACACATCAGAATAAGCTCCGACGTCAGAGTCACTCCCCACTTCCGCATAGGCGGCGCGGAGTTTTCCGAAGTTCAACCAACTGGTCGAAAGCGACTCGGTGAAAACCCAGCTAGCCGAAACCGACGGATAGACGATACTTCTATTCTCTGGGGAAAGCGTAGAAAACCAATCATTTCTCAAGGTTCCGTGTAGGAACAGACGATCCTTGTAAGAAACTTCCGCAGACCCGTAAAGGGAATTCACTGCTCGCTCATTGAGGTCATACAAAGGATCTTTAGCCCGACCGTTTTGCACGGTATAGAGATCTCGGATGACAAAGTCCGTCACCTGCACACTGTTGAGGTCAGATCTTCTTTGCATGTGATTGCCTCCGAAATTCGCGTTCACCGTATAATCGCCGAATGTCTTATTCGCATTTAGTAAGAAGTCCGTGTTGATCTCTCGGAATCTGCGCGATTCTTGGGTATAAAGGCCGTTTACGAAACCTGCCGGTGCAGGAGCCCTGGAAGCCTGACCTGTCGGAAAGTTGTTGTAGTCCTGATCCCGAGACCAATAATCCTGGCCGGCACGGCCTTGGATTGACAGCCAGGGGAGAATTTTATACTTTACAGAGACATTTCCGAATATCCGATCTCTCCGGACATTTTGGAATTGCTTGTCCAGGGTGAAATATGGATTGGTACGATTTCTAAATCGAGAATAAACGATCTCATCCCCAATGGCATTGTAGGCATTTTGCTCCAGGATATCCAAAGGCATCGAATTCGCCATCGCGTACAGGGCAACCGGGATCGTGTTGTCTTGCTGACCAATATTAGGAGCGTTGGTATTTTCTTCCTGTGAATAGTTGATGTTTCCCGCGAAGCTGAATTTAGGAGAAAGATCATATCCAAAACCCAAATTGAGGGTCTTTCGATTATAGGTGTTATTTGGAACGATACCCTTGCTTTCCAGATTTGCAAAAGAAAGACTAAGCCCTCCTTTGTCCCCGGTAGAGGTTAGCGCAATGGAATTGGTTACGTTTTGTCCATTTCGAAAGAAGTCACCGATTATTCCCTTTTGAGGTACGTAAGGAACAGTGATCCCATCGTAAAGCACCTGAGTCATGCCAGGCGCAAACTTTTCACCAAAAGACCACTGTCCAGAGGTTGGGTTTGGAGTGGTCGGGCGGACGCCTTGCTCCCCTTGTCCATATTCATACTGATAGTCTGTGAAGTCCAGCGGAGTTTCGTTGGTGTAGTTCAAGTTATAGGTCACCCCGATGCCTTTGCTGTCCCCTTTGGTTTTGGTCGTGATCATGATGACCCCGTCTTTTGCCCGAGATCCATACAGTGCGGCGGCGGCGGCTCCTTTTAGAATAGTCATGGACTGGACATCATCGGGGTTAATGCTGGATAAGCCATCCCCTCCATCCGAAGTATTTCCTCCCCCACGCACACCGATCGAATTGTCAGATGCACTGTTTCCTGGATTAGTCCCGAAGTTGGTATTGTCGATCGGCACCCCGTTGATGACGATCAGCGGGTTGTTTTGACCGGAGATCGATGATTGGCCTCGGATCCTGATCTTGGACGTTCCGCCTGGACCAGTGCCCAATCCCGAGATATTCACCCCGGCTACTTTCCCCTGTAAAGCATTCATCAGATTGGGAGTTCGGTTTATCGTCAACTCCTCCGACTTCACCTTGGAAGTGGCAAACCCGAGGCTTTTTGCGGATTTCTCAATACCCAGCGCAGTGACCACAACTTCTTCGAGGTTACTCTCGTCGACTTCCATCATTACGTTGACAACTGATCGGTTTTGCACGGTCACTTCCTGAGAGATGTAGCCGACAAACGAAAAAACGAGCGTGGCATTTCCATCGGGGGCGTTGATGCTAAAGTCGCCGTTGGTGTTGGTCACCGCACCGGTGCTCGTGCCCTTTACCAGGATGTTAACCCCCGGAAATCCGTTGCCATTTTCGTCTGTCACCTTTCCCGTGACCGTGACATCATACCGACGCAGCTGGTCAGATCGGTTGGTAACATCGAGACCTTTGATCCCAGCCGAACTGGAGTGCGCTGTCATCGTGGCGGTCAGCGGAGATTCTAGCGGCGTCAACCCCATGGGCTTCTTGCCTTTCACCGGAAAAATCACGAAGAAACCGCTGCCAGCTTTTTCGTAGGTCAGACCGGAACCTTTCAGGATTTCTTTAAGTCCTTCCTCTACGGTTTGAAAGTTTTTCTTAGTAGTCCTGATCTGTTTTTGGGCTACCAAATCGTCTTTGAAAGCAATCGACACGTCAAACTGCTTTTCCAAGGAGGTCAAACCGTCCTTGAGTGCAACACTGGAAACAGTACTTTCTCCAGACTGAATTTTGTCTGCGGAGGCAAGTACATCTTGGTACTGAGCCTGCACCCATTGGGCACCTGCTCCGTACAAGCAGAGCATTAGTAAAACCTTTTTCATAGATTAAGTTGGGTTTAATTAGTAATTTGATTGATACTCTTTACTCGATATAGTAGATAGAATCACGGTATTCGACTTGGACATTGAAGACCCTGGAAGTGAGCCTCATAAATGAGGCTGCGTCGGAAAGCGGCATCGATCCGGAAGCGCTTTGGTGAAGATCCACCTGGGATCCGACCTGTATTTTTACACCGTAGTTTTCTTCAGCCATTCTTACCATGTCTCCCAGCGAGGTACTCTCCAGCTGAAGGATTTTCTTAGTCCAAGAGACATAGGCAACTGGGTTTACCCGCGTCTTTTGGATTTTATTCTGGTCATATTCCACCAGATCCCCTGGGGTCATCAAAATCTTGGATTTCTGAGGACTATCGTTGAAGCTCATGGTTACATTCCCCTCGCTGAGTAGGACTTTAGTTTGGTTTTTCCTTTGATAGACATTGAACTGGGTACCGAGCACTTCGACCTCGATGCCCGACGCCGGATAGACTTTGAAAGGCTGATGGGTGTCGAGATGGTGCACATCAAAAAACGCCTCTCCTTCTACCCAAACCTCCCGCATCGATTCAGCGCTCCAATCCTTGTGATAGCTAAGCACCGAGTTTGCGTTCAACATCACCGTAGAACTATCGGGCAGCGTCAAGCTGAGCGTCTCGCCAAACCCGGTGCGGACGACGGTGAGGTCTGAATTTTCCGCGAGGAAAAAATAAGCGTTGAGACCGGCTACCATCAAAAAGCAAGCAGCTATCCAGCCCCAGCGAATCTGACGGGAAATCGAGTTCTTGACCACCGACAGACCTTTGGGCTTGATGTCATGCTGAATACCCTCCCAAATTCTCTTAATATCCGAATCCCCCAATCGGTAGGCTGGGGTGTTGATTTCTGATAAAATCCGGCGTGCCTCTTTAATACTAGGGAGCGCGTCTGGATTTTTGGAAATCCAATCCCTCCAAAAGTCCTCCCGAGACGAGTCAGGCCTTAATGTCCAATCCCGAAAATCAGGATCATCCAAAAATCTTTCGATAGAATAGCGATTGCTTGAATCTGAAAATTTGCTCACGATAATTTCGACTTATACCTACTAGAGGAAATTATCTTTCATATCTCATCATTTTTTCGAAAGTATTTTGCTGTGAAGAGAAATATCCCAGCTAAATAAGCTTCAGAATCAACTAAAAATCGATCATTTATGAATTTGGCTGCGCAAAATAGAAATAGCCTTAGAGAGGAGATTGTGAACGGACTCTACGGAAATCGACATCATTTCGGCGATCTGCTTGTTTTCTAGACTGTTGTAAAACCGAAGAATTACAGCTTCCCGCTGCCGTCGAGTCAGATGTTTGATCGCTTGCTGCAGCAGCTTGGAGTTGTGAACGGCCTCCTCCTCATGGATCCAGGTTGCCTCGATTGACTCGTCCACATCTCCGCATTCTTCCTCCCAAAAATTGGGATGGACGGATTTTTTACTGGCTGAAATTTTAGCAAAAAGTAGGTTTCGAAAAGATTTGTAGAGATAAAATTTGACTTGAACGACCTCGGAGAGTGATTCTCTTTTAATCCATATTGACCCAAACAGCTCCTGGATGCAGTCTTTGACTAGGTCGGAATCCGAAAAAAAATGCATTCCATAATTGTACAACGGGTTTACAAACTTTTTGAAAAGGGCCGAAAACGCAAGCTCGTTGCTTTTTTTTACGCTTTCCCATAACGCTCGATCTTCCGCTCCAGAGGAATTATTTGAGTTAGTCAAAAATATTTTATTTGGAATATAAACCATATTGCCAATTTTCCATTCTACAAAAAGCGCAATCAAGGTAGTATTTATACCTGATTGTGTCAATACAAAAAATTAGACAAAATCAATAATCAGGCTTTGCCAGGGCGATCAAATCTATTAAAGCTGTTAACATTTGACGCTTACGGAATTAGCTTCGAACTGGAATGGGAAACTTCACGGACACATAACCTTACTCCCAAATTTTATTTGTACTTTTGCGCCTTCAATTAGGCAAACCATGCAGAATATTCGGAATATCGCGATCATCGCACACGTTGACCACGGCAAAACTACGCTGGTGGATAAGATCATCCATGCATCTCAGATTTTCAGAGAAAACCAACAGTTTCAAGACCTTATCTTGGACAACAATGATCTGGAACGAGAAAGAGGAATCACTATTCTTTCTAAAAATGTGTCTGTCCGATACAAAGACACTAAAATCAACATCATCGATACGCCTGGTCACGCCGACTTTGGCGGTGAAGTAGAGCGTGTATTGAAGATGGCTGATGGGGTGATTCTTTTGGTCGATGCGTTTGAAGGCCCGATGCCGCAGACCCGATTCGTATTGGGCAAAGCATTGGCTCTTGGTTTGACTCCTATTGTAGTAGTAAACAAAGTAGATAAAGAAAACTGCCGTCCAGACGAAGTACACGAGTCAGTATTTGACTTGATGTTTAACTTGGACGCAACCGAAGAGCAATTGCACTTTCATACCCTTTACGGTTCTGCTAAGCAAAACTGGATGGGGCCGGATTGGAAAAATCCAACTGACAACATTTTCCCACTTTTGGATGCTATTTTGGAATTCATTCCAGCTCCAAAGATCGAAGAAGGGACTCTTCAGATGCAGATCACTTCTTTGGACTACTCCAGCTTCGTAGGTCGTATCGCCATTGGTCGTATCAAAAGAGGTTCGATCAAGGAAAATCAGCAAGTCGCGCTGATGAAAGCTGATGGATCCATCAAGAAAATGAAAGTGAAAGAACTTCACACGTTTGAAGGATTGGGCAAAGCCAAAGTAACAGAAGCGTTCGCTGGAGATATTTGCGCCGTGACCGGCATCGACGATTTCGAAATCGGAGACACCCTCTCTGACGTGGACAACCCTGAGGCATTGGTGCGTATCAGCATCGACGAGCCGACCATGAACATGCTCTTCACGATCAACAACTCTCCTTTCTTCGGTAAAGAAGGCAAGTTTGTGACTTCCCGTCACCTGCGTGACCGTCTGATGAAAGAGACTGAGAAGAACTTGGCACTAAGAGTAGAATCAACAGACTCTGAAGATAAATTCTTGGTTTACGGACGTGGTATCCTCCATTTGTCTGTCTTGATCGAGACGATGAGAAGAGAGGGATACGAACTTCAGGTAGGCCAGCCGCAGGTGATTTTCAAAGAAATTGACGGCGTGAAATGCGAGCCTATCGAAACATTGGTGGTAGACGTTCCACAGGAGACTGCCGGTAAAGTAATCGAATTGGCGACTCAACGTAAAGGTGAATTGCTGATCATGGAGCCAAAAGGCGACTTACAGCACCTAGAGTTCAATATCCCTTCCCGTGGATTGATCGGTTTGAGAAACAACGTCCTGACAGCAACCCAGGGTGAAGCCATCATGAACCACAGATTCACCGCTTATGAGCCCTTCAAAGGCACGATCCCTGGCCGTATCAACGGTTCTTTGATCTCCATGGAAGGCGGACCATGTACTGCGTATGCAATCGACAAGCTTCAGGACAGAGGTACTTTCTTCGTAGATCCAGGGGATGAGCTTTACGCCGGTCAGGTAATCGGCGAAAACTCCCGTGACAATGATATCGTCGTAAACGTGCAGAAAGGAAAGAAATTGACCAACATGCGGGCTTCCGGTTCTGATGACAACGTGCGCATCGTCCCTGCCAAGAAGTTCTCTTTGGAAGAGTCCATGGAATACATCCAAAAGGATGAGTACCTGGAGATCACGCCTAAGTCTATGCGTATGCGTAAGATCTTCCTTGACGAAGGCGAAAGAACAAGAATGGCGAAGAAAGACGCTTGATCAATTTTTTGAGACAAGCCTCTAGGATCAAGATATCCAGATCCCTCAGACGAACGTTTGGGGGATTTTTTTTTGCCGCTCATCAAGATATTTTTTTGGGGACAAAAACTTTATCCCTAAACTTCCGTCAATAAAACTAAATTCAAATTTCCACCCGATGAACAAACTCTTTTCAGTCTTTTTAGTAACGCTTGCATTTTCCACTGCATCATTTGCGCAAAGCAAAAACGATGTCCTTTATCTCCTTGACGGGCCTAAAGAAGTCCAAGTAAAAGAGGTAGGATTCAATACCATCAAATACAGCTACCCAAACGAAAACACGCTCTACAGTGTCAGCAAGCACCAGGTGACCAAAATCGAGTACGCCAGCGGCAGAGCGGAGACATTCGAAAGTCCCTTTAAGCCGGTAAATGGGCTTGATGACGCACAGGATGTTTACATCACCTACAATCCGGAAGACATCGCGGGACTCCACCCCAAAGGCGAGCTTTTCAGCAAAGCCACCGGAGTGACGACGCTTTCCTCAATCAACAACGTGAAAAACAGAGCCTTGGAAAAACTCAGGGCCGAGGCTGCCATGCTCGGGGCAAATGTCGTTTTCGTCGGAAATGTCTACCAACGAGGAAACCAGTACGGGGGAGAAAACCAAGCGGGCAACTCCACTCAAACGACGTTCACCGGAACTGGGTATAGCACGGAAACGCTCGACAACCAAGCAGTAATCGCGATATTGGCTGGTGAAAGCTACCACCACTACCAGACACACCGGCTCAACAGAAACGACTGGAATGCGACCCGGGAGATCTCAACAGCCTACGACAAAAACCGGAAGCCTCTGATGTTTGAGTTTGACAAAATCACGGAAAAGGAAGATGGAGTCTACGTGTCGTCCTCTCAAATCCCAACCAAAACCAGGGAATTGAAAGTCATCCGGGCGGATTCGGAGGTCGTGATTTTGATGGAGCGAAATGACAAGATCATCACCAACTACTACCTGATTTCGAAAGAAAACAAGTATTTCAAAAACATACAAAACAGAGTCGTGCTCTAAACCAATAAGACCGGAGGCAAGCCTCCGGTTTTTTTCATTTGGAACCAAGGTGCTTCCGCCGCAGAAAAGCGATTTATATTTTTATCTTTAACTCGCTTTGTGAGACGGGACTAAGATCCACTCCGGCCATCTACCGAAACCTATCATGACTACCCGAAGAAAAGCAATTCAAACCCTAGGACTGGCAGCCGCTGCCGCCTCCTTACCTATCAACACCTTCGCTACTACTATGGCAAAACAAAAAATGATTCACCAGGTCTACTTCTGGCTGCACGACGTCGCTGACACACAAGAGTTTTTGACAAAAGCCGTTCCCATGCTTGGAAAATGTCCGACCGTTGGCAAATTTATCGCGGGAGTACCTGCTGAAACTGAAAAAAGAGATGTCGTCGATCACTCCTGGCAGGTCTGCTGCACGGCATTTTTCGATAGCCTCGAAGATCAGTTGGCCTATCAAACCGAGCCGCTTCACCTGGAGTTTATCGAGAAGTACTCCAAGATGTGGAAAACCGTAAAGGTCTACGACATCGCGATCTGATAAACCAAATACTCCGCAAGGAACGTATCTTTCTAAAAAAAGCATCCTCATGAAAAATCTTCCTTGGATATTCGGTTTTCTGTTCGTCGGCTTTTGGTCCTGTGATCCAAAAGATGACCCAATGCCCGATCGCACCGATTTGGAGGTCAAAACGGCGATCTTCGAATCGATGAATGAGTGGTATTTCTGGAATGAGGAACTTCCGGCCACGGTGGACTACTCGCAATTTTCAACCAACGAAGAGTTGCTGGATGCGATCGCCTTTAAGCCTTTGGATCGATTTTCTTATCTGACCACGCAGGAGGCATTTAACAATTCCTTTGTGGGAAAAAATGCGGGCCATGGTTTTGGCTACGCATTTTCCGCGGATGAAAAGATGTTTCTTTCCTTCGTATTCGAAGAATCCCCTGCGGGAAAAGACGGCTGGAAAAGAGGCTGGGAGATTACACAAATCAACGGCAAAACGATCCCGGAATACAAGCTTTCAAATGGAGGCTACGACTTCAAACTTGGCACTTCAGATCCGGGAATCACCAATACATTTACCTTCAGACTTCCTGATGGCACGACCACGACTCGCACCAACATCAAAGCCGAGTATCAATCCAATTCGGTTTTGGAAAAGAAAGTCTTTGACCTGGATGGAAAAAAAGTCGGCTATTGGGCTTACCAAAGCTTCAAAGCAACAGCCGGTCTAAGCCCGACACAAAGCACGGAGGTAAAAACCTCCATGGAGTTTTTTCAAACTGCCGGAATCCAAGAGTTAATAGTCGATCTGAGATACAATGGCGGCGGATCTGTAGCTGTAGCTGAGCAAATTCTCAACAACCTTATCCAAACTGCCAACTCAGGAAAGTTGATGTACACCAACAAGTACAACAGTCTGAAAAGCAATTTGGCCAGCAACCGCTCTTTTGCTAAAACCGGTACAATCAGTCTCGACAGGATCATCTTTATCACCTCACGTGGATCGGCTTCGGCGTCCGAATTGGTGATCAATGTCTTGGATTCTTACCTAGACGTCGTCTTGATCGGTGACAACACCTACGGAAAGCCGGTGGGCTCCTTCCCACTTTCCCCCTACAACACCGTGCTGAAAAACAATAACGTGGAGCTCGTTCCGATCACCTTTGCGATCGCCAATGCAGATGGCAAAGCGGATTACTTCGAAGGTTTCCCGGCGGATTTTTCAGTGGGTGACTCTCCGCAATACCCCTGGGGAGATGAGCGCGATCTTCGCGTAGCGGCTGCGTTGAACTTCATCCAAAACGGCAATGTGAGTGGTCGAATGCTCAATACCTACTACAAGCCGAAATGGGAGATGATCGATGACTTCAAGGGACTGAAGCAGGAGTTTCCGGCTTATTAAAAAATCCGCTTATTGTTTTTTTCTTCCTTGATTTGTTTCGACAACTCTTGGGCTTCCAATATTATCTCCAGAGGGTAGTCATTCAACTCTAATATTCTGATCGCATTGGTAGTTTTGAGTTGTCCGGCTTTGAGTTTGAAATCAAATAGAATATTCTCATTTTCTACAATTTCGGTGAAATGATAAAGGTCGTATGATTCACTAAGGTAATCTGCCAGTTCAAGGTCGTGAGAGGAGATAAAAACAATATTATTCTCCTCATTCAAATAAGACAAAACAGATTTTCCCGCTGCAATTCGCTCCACTGTATTGGTTCCTTTGAACATTTCATCCAACAGGAAAAGATTTTGAGCACCAGACCTACTCTCTTCAAGCATTTTCTTAATAGTAGTCACCTCCTCAAAATAATAGCTCTTATCATTCATGAGGTCATCTGCGATTCGTATGGCTGAATGAACCTTTAATCGCGGGTGTGCAAACTCTCGGGCAAAGCATGTATTCAACGTCTGAGACATAATCACATTTATACCTATGGTCCTGATAAAAGTGGTCTTACCCGACATATTAGAACCCGTCAATAACACTGATTTCCGATGAATGTCTATAGAGTTTGCAACAGAATCAAGAAGAAGAGGATGATAAATGTCCTTTGCTCGTAGTTGCTTCTCCTTATCCGTCAAGGTTGAAACCGAATAGTACGGAAGCTCTTTTCTCAAAAAATCGATAGAAATAGCTACATCGATTTCACCAATCAGTTTATACAAGCGATGAATCTCATTTCTTTTGGAGTCAAGCTTCCTTAGCACGTTGAAGAATACAATGGGCTCAATTAGAAAAAGCGCTTTTATAATATCCGTCAAGCTTTCCACAGCCTGGCCTACATCACTCTGGATTTTGGCCTCCAGTTTAAAAAGAGACATCCGAACTCCTATGCCATCTATGGACTGGATAGATTTGGTTATTTCTTGATTTGCCTCTGCTAATACTTCAGCTTTCACGAATTCCTTGGCAACCTGATTTAGCGTCAACAATTGAAGGATTGACCCACTATACTGCACAAAACTCTCCCTATTCCAATAGTGGATAAAATAGTTGACCGCCAAGACAGGCACCAACAGTAAAAGAAATTGAGGAAAAAAAAAGGACAGTGACAGCGAGATCACGCTGATTAGAGAAAGAAGTGGCACAACAAAAAACCACTCGGGTTTCTGAAAATGATCTTCGAGAAATAAAGAAGAGATATAATAAGCCTCATTTGTGTTAAGCTTGGAAAGCTGCTTAATCACAGCCTCTTTAAGTTCAGAATGCTCGTTTAGAACTTTAATCAGGTGTTCAAATCGATCAAATCGCTCTGAATTATCTGGAATGGTTCGAAACGAATGATATAGAAATTGTTGCCCCACTTTAGACAAAGTCCTATCTATATACATAAAGACCTCATCCAAATCCAGATCCTGATAGGTCTTGTCAGAAATCACCTGAAAAGCTGACGTCTTTTCACACTTCAAAAAATATTTCCCTATACTGTTAAAATAGAAATTCCCTTTTTTGATTTTCGAAAAGTTAGCCAACAACTCCTCGGTCTTCCCTTTCTTAGATTTAAACATCTTCCGGTATGCGGATCAATGGACGTCTGAGCACGACGAGTTCAGGACTTATGGTGATTCTTGAGGTAAGAGCCGAGTTCATATTTTCTAAAATAGCACTTTAATTTATCGCCGTGGTTTGTGTCTTCACAAACCACTACCATATTCCGTCACCGTGGCCTGTGTCCACACAGATCACAAACCAAAAAATCACTTTTTCCGGTGCCTCTCGATCAATACCTCCATCACCTCATCCAGCTCATAGCCTTTGGCTTCGAGTAGCACCAAGTAGTGATAGAGCAGGTCGGCCGCTTCGCCCATAAACAGTTCCTTGTTGTCGTCCTTGGCTTCGATTACGATCTCCACCGCTTCCTCTCCTACTTTCTGGGCGACTTTGTTGATGCCTTTGGCAAAAAGAGATGCCGTGTAGGACTTGTCGGTAGGATTGTTTTTGCGGTCTTTGATGATGGCCCGGAGTTGGTCGATAAAGCCTGTCTTGGAGGAATTGGCTTCGTTCCAACAGGTGTCCGCTCCGGTATGACAAACGGGCCCGCGGGGATTTGCTTTGACCAGGATTGAGTCCCCGTCACAGTCTACCGCGATAGACACCAACTCCATAAAATTCTCCGAAGTCTCCCCTTTTGTCCAAAGTCGGTTTTTGCTCCTGCTGAAAAAGGTCACCATGCCAGTTTCCTGGGTTTTGGCCAAAGCGGCCTCGTTCATGTAACCCTGCATGAGGACTTTTCCGCTGATTGCATCCTGCACAATTGCCGGCACCAGGCCATCCATTTTATTAAAATCTATATTCATATCCGTATGTTCAGACCTGTCAGGTTTTGAAAAACCTGACAGGCCTTGCTTTACACTTTGTTATTTCAACTTCAAATCTGCAACCAATAGCGGATTATCTTACTTCAAAAATCTAGACGAACAATCCTATCGGCCATGCCTACGGCATTTTTTTAAATCTTTCGGACCTTGAGTTCCAGCCATTAAAATGGCTGGCTAGTCAATGACTCATGCCTACGGCATTTGGCCAAATACTGACAATACGACTATTCTTCTACTAATATCTTGATACTTGACTCTAGATTCTAATATCTTGATACTTATGTCTTGATACTAGATACTAGCCTCTACCTCCTCACACTAATCTCCTCATCCGCCAAATAGCTTTTCAACTCTGGAATCGGGATTTCCTTAAAGTGAAAGATACTCGCTGCCAAAGCTGCATCGGCCTTGCCAAAGGTAAACACATCCTTGAAATGCGCCATCGTCCCGGCACCGCCCGAAGCGATCACGGGAATGGAAAGGGCTGAGGAGATCTCAGCGGTCAGCTCGTTGGCAAAACCTGCCTTGGTCCCATCGTGGTCCATCGAGGTGAGGAGGATCTCCCCCGCTCCACGGTCCGCCACTTCCTTCGCCCAAGCCTGTGTCTTCAGCAGCGTCGGTTTTCGCCCTCCGTGCGTGTGCACGAAATCAATTCCATCCATGTCCCGCGTATCGATCGCTACCACGATGCATTGGGAACCAAACTCCCGGGCCATCTGGTCGATCACTCCCGGATTGTTCACCGCGGAGGAATTGATCGAGATCTTGTCGGCACCGGCATTTAGCAGCAGCTTCACATCCTCGATGGTGGAGATCCCACCGCCGACAGTAAAGGGGATCGTGATCGCCTTGGCCACTTTGGTAACCAATTCCGCCAGCGTCTTGCGCTTGTCCACGGTGGCCGTGATGTCCAGAAAGACGAGTTCATCCGCCCCTTCATCGGAATAGACCTTGGCCAGCTCCACGGGGTCCCCTGCGTCGCGGAGCTCGACAAAATTGACTCCCTTGACCGTGCGACCGTCTTTGATATCGAGGCAGGGGATTATTCTCTTAGTAAGCATTGGTTGAAATGGTATTTAGGTAATTCATTATTCGATATTCAGCATTCGATATTCATTATTAAAAACTACGATTTACGAGGGCAAAATGAACTTCAATCCTGATTCTAAATAATTAGGCCCCCTCTGGATTAAATGCTTAAGAAACAATGAAGGCCGTAAATCGAAAATCGTAAATCATAAACTAAACCTCACAACTTCGAATCAAACAAATGACACTAATTCCTCCAGTGTCACCCGTCCCTCATAGTAGGCCTTTCCGACGATCGTCCCGTAAACTCCGATCTTCTCAAGTTCCTCCAAATCCTTGACCGAGGAAACTCCTCCACTGGCAATCAGTTTCAATCCGGGAATTTCCTGCAAAATCTCTCGATAGAGTTCCACCGAAGGGCCTTGCAACAAACCATCCTTGGCTACATCGGTGCAGATCACGTACTGAATGCCCAACTCCACATAGGATTGAATAAAAGGAATCAGATCCACTGTCGTAGTCTCTTCCCAGCCTCCCACGGCAATCTTCCGGTCTTTGGCGTCGGCACCGAGTATGATCTTTTCCGAACCATAACTCTTGATCCAAGACTTAAACAGTTCCGGATTTTTCACCGCGATGCTTCCACCGGTGACTTGCTTTGCGCCCAGTTTAAAGGCTTTTTCAATCTCCTCATCCGTCTGAATCCCTCCACCAAAATCCACCTGCAAAGAAGTGCCTTGGCTGATTCGCTCCAACACCGCTCCGTTGACGATTTTCTTGGCTTTGGCACCATCCAGATCCACCAGATGCAGACGCTGGATTCCCGCGCCTTCGAAGCGCTTGGCCATCTCGAGCGGATCGTCGTGGTATTCTTTTTTGCTGCTGTAGTCGCCTTGGCTCAGGCGAACGCACTTGCCTCCAATGAGGTCGATGGCGGGGATGATTTGCATTTCTTAAAGTATCAAGTCGCAAGTATTAAGTATCAAGACTTGCTGGTTTATAGGTTGAATTGGAGGGCTTCTACTCCGCTCAGCCTGACAAACCATGTCACCCTGAGCGGAGTCGAAGGGTATTTAAAGCGAAAGAAAATTGCTTAACAACTTTTCCCCGACCTTACTGCTTTTCTCAGGGTGGGCCTGGATAGCCCAGTAGTTGTCCCGATGGAGGATGGCCGTGAAGTCGTGGATGTAATGCGTCCTGGCGATGGTCGCCTCGCTGAGCTCTGCATAGTAGCTGTGCACGTAATATACAAAGCGGGAATCGGGCAAATCCTTTAGTAGAGGGTTGTCCGCCAGGTGTTCCAACTCGTTCCAGCCCACATGCGGAACCTTAAACTCTTGGGAGTTTTCGGGGATAAAGCGCTTTACCTTCACCGGAAAGATCCCCAGGCACTCGGTATCGTTTTCTTCGGAGTGCTCGCAAAGCAACTGCAAACCCAAGCAAACTCCCAAAAAAGGCTGCTTGATGTCCCGAATCAACTGATCGAGTTTTCGTGCTTTCAGGTAGTTCATCGCGGTGCTGGCCTCACCCTGACCGGGAAAGATCACGCGGTCGGCGCTTCGGATCTGCTCCGGATCATCGGTCAAGATCGCCTCGGCACCCAGGCGCTCCAGCGCATAAAGCACCGATTGCACATTGCCGGAATTGTATTTGATTACTGCTGTTTTCATTTCTAAGTATCAAGACGCTAGACACAAGATTCAAGACTCGCCTTTCTTATGTCTAGCGTCTAATGTCTAATGTCTTTTCTCCTCAAGCATCTCCCCCAGCACCTCCTCGATCTCCGGAAGTGACTCATAGAGCTGCTCGTAGCTTTCGATTACAAAGTATTTGTCCTGAAAGCGATCCTTCCAGTATTCTTGGTTCAAGATCCTCCGCACATCGTAGGGCAGATGCGCGGGTTCGGTTGAAAGGCTGAATTTAGTCTCTCCGGCCGAACTTAGGATACCTGCCCCGTAAATCTTCAGCTCCCCGTCCTCCCGGATCAAGCCAAACTCGATGGTAAACCAATAGATTCGGCTCAGCAATTGGATCGCCCAGGGATTTTCGATATGCTTCAGGGCGATGCCCGAGAGCTTTTCCAGAAAGTCCACATAGGGCTGATTGGTCAGCAAAGGCATGTGTGCAAAGGCATCGTGAAACATGTCAGGTTCCTCTAAGTAGTCCAATTGCTCCATCTTGCGCAGCCAAGTAGAGGAAGGAAAACGCCGATTGTTCAACAAGCCAAAAAACAGGTCATCGTCAATCAAGCCCGGCACCACATGTACCTCCCAACCGGTAGTCTTGGCAAGGACTTGATTGAGTTCTTCAAAATTGGCGATCCGATCTGCGGTAAACTTCACCGCTTTGACCCCTTCCAGGTATGCCTTTGACGCTGCTTTCGGTAGGTTTGGCATCTGCCGCTCAAAGAGAATCTTCCAGACCTTGAAGTCTTCCTCGGTGTAAGCAGCGTAGTCTTGTTTCAGCTTTTGAAGTCTCGGGTCGCTAAAGACCCAGTTTTTTGGTTTTGAGGTCATGTTCATGCTATTTGGGTATATTCTGTATTTACTTTTTACGTCATCGCTAGAAGGAACGACGAAGCGATCTCCTCCGTCACTGCGCGATCAGAAACGAGTCGAGGCAGTCTATTTTGTCTTAACAAGATTGCTTCGCTCCTTCGTCACTCGCAAGGACGAAAACAAAAAGGCCCATTCCACAGGGAATAGGCCTCTATATTTTTTCACCAAAAAACCATAGCAATCCTACCCCTTCATCGAAGATGGTGGTAAGAATGATGCACATAGGTTCTTGGTGTCGGATTCATGAAGCTAAGATACTTAAAGGTTCGGCTATTGCAATAGCCTTTGTAGATCCACCTTTCCCAGAAAACGAAATGTGGGCAAAAAAACAAGTCTTGGTTTGAGTCTCACAGACCGGAATCCCCCATCACAAAATGGACAAACCGACAATCCCAAGCCGAAAAATTACTTCCGAAGGAATCCTTATCTTATAGGCAATTAACCAAACCCAACACCCAAAAATGACTAAAAGACGCCTTTTCGTAGTATTTCTCAGCACAGTTCTATTTATAAGCACGCTCTCAATAAGCTTTGGACAGTCCTCCACCAAACCCTTTGTGTACGGGGACCCATTGCCGGACGCACCGGAACTTGCAGCAAGAGGAAGCTACTCCGTGGGAGTACAGACGATGGATCTGATTCACGAAAATCAGCTTGACATCCTCAACTATGGAAAAGGCGGGGACTCACTCTACAATCGACCGCTCAAGATAGAAGTCTGGTACCCAGCGGAAGTAGCAACCGGGTCTGATGTCTTAATCTCGTATGAGGATGTGATGGGACAGAACGGCTCTCCTAATCGACCGATTATTCCCATTACATTCCTGGGCAGAGCCAACAGAGATGCCAAACCCTTCGTCAGCGAAGGTGCCTTCCCCCTGGTGATTGTCTCTCACGGTTACACAGGATCCCGGTATTTGATGACGTATCTGACAGAGAATCTTGCTTCCAAAGGCTATGTCGTGGTTGCGATTGACCACACGGAGGCCACATTCAGAGATGCTGGCGGATTCAGCAGCACCCTGCTCAACCGTTCACTCGACGATCTTTTTGTCCTCAATGAAATCGCCCGGCGTGGTCAGCAAGACGGCTCCTTCCTAAAGGGCCTGGTGAATACTGACAACACCGCCTTGATTGGCTATTCGATGGGCGGATATGGGGCCATCAACGTGGTCGGAGCAGGCTATAGCCCTCAGGCAGCGCAGCTTTTTGGCACGATGTCCAATGGAAGTAAAGCCCTCGAAAAGCGCAGTGTCGGCAATGCCGAATACCAGGCATCCATCGATCCAAGGATCAAGGTAGTAGTGGCTTTTGCACCATGGGGCATGCAGCGGGGCGTCTGGAACGCTGAGGGTTTGGCAGGCATCAAAGTGCCATCGCTATTTATAGCAGGAAGCAAGGATGATATCTCAGGCTACGAAGATGGCACCAAAGCAATCTACGAAGGTGCGGTAAACTCTGACCGGCATTTGTTGACTTACATCGATGCACGGCACAACACCGCCCCAAATCCTCCACCGGCAGAATCCCTTGCCCCCGGCATCCACTTGGATGAATACTTGAGATATGCGGATTCGGTGTGGGATATGCGTAGGATCAACAACATCAACCAACACTTCGTCACCGCGTTCTTGGGCATTCACCTGAAGGGCAAGGAAGATTACAAAACCTATTTGGAGGTCAACCAAGCGGATGAAAAGAAACCTTGGCCTGGCTTCAAACCCCGGACTTCGATAGGCTTGATGCTCGATCATAAATCGGCGAATTAGACCAATGATTGACTCCGGTTTGCAAAATGCAGGTCGAGGAACTTCATTAAAAAATGGCGATATGTTGATTAGGGATCAGTCAAGCAAAAGGCCTATCCCGCTCGGGATAGGCCTTTCTGTTTTTACAAATCGTCTTGGTATTTAACAGCCAATTACAACAGATCAAACCCTTTTCGCATCGCGAAACTCTCTCGAATCCAAGCCGCCAATCTTGCACTTTGTGCAAAATCCAGCGTTTGCTGTCCATCGGAGTAAGCTTTCTCTGGAACTTCATGCGATTCGTAGATGATCCCATCCGCTCCGGACATCACACCCGCCAATGCCATCTGAGGCACATATGCTCGGATGCCGATGCCATGCGAAGGATCTACAATCACCGGCAAGTGGGATTTTGCTTTCAAGATCGGAATCGCATTCAAGTCCAGAGTATTTCTACTCGCTCTTTCGTAGGTTCGGATTCCTCTTTCGCAGAGAATCAGCTTCTCATTTCCTCCTGAGAACACATACTCAGCAGACTGTAGCAGCTCCTCGATCGTACCGGAAATCCCACGCTTGATCATTACGGCTTTGTCCACCTTGCCCAGTTCGTCGAGTAGGTTGAAGTTCTGGGAATTTCTCGCTCCCACCTGATAGACATCCACATACGGATACATCTCCTCAATCTGGGAGGTTTGCATCACTTCGGTCACTATCTTGATACCGGCAGCTGAGGCAAGCTCATGCCAAAGCTTGAGTCCATCGATGCCGAGACCACGAAACGCATAGGGGCTGCTGCGCGGCTTAAACACTCCCCCCCGCATCATCTTGATGTCATTTTCCACGCAGTGGGCTACCACTTTGCGGATTTGATCTTCGGTTTCGATGGAGCAAGGACCAGTGATGATCGCCATCTCCCCGTCTTTGATGAAGATGTTATCGCCCAAATCCACCGAAGTCGGCTTGGCTTTCCACTTTTTGGACACCAACTTGTACTCGTCAGAGACAATGTGGATATCCCTGATTCCGTCCATTTGGCCGATCTTGCGGATATCAAATTCCTTTTTGCCAATCCCCACGATGTAGTCTCCCAACTGGGTTTGGACCTCGGTGGTTTTGTAGCCAATCTCATTGACTTTGGCAATTAGTTTTTCCTTTTGGTTTTCGGAAATATCGGGTTGAAGCTGGATAATCATATTGTCTTACGAATTGTAATATTTGCCCCGAAAGCTATCGGGGTACGAGGCTTTTTGTAGAGTTGATCCTGTTTATGTAGAGAGAGGCTTGAGTTTTGAAAACATTTCAATTTTCAAATCCTGCAAGTTTTCAATTCACTACAGATTGGAGATAAGTCTGAATGCTTTCGCTAAGGTTTTCGGACTCTTTGATTTTCTTGATGAAAGCGGAACCGATGATCGCTCCGTTGCAGAATTCAGACGCTTTGGAGAAAGTTTCGGAGTCTGAAATCCCAAACCCGATCAATCTTGGGTTCTTTAGATTCATCTCCGCTACTCGTTCGAAATAGGCGACTTGCTGCTCCGAAATTCCGGCTTTCGCCCCGGTAGTTCCATGCGAGGAAACCATGTAGATGAAGCCGTCAGTTTTTTCGTCGATTTCCCGGATTCGCTTTTCGGAGGTTTGAGGTGAAATCAGGAAGGTATTTACGATGCCGTAGTCGTCAAACATCGCCTTGTAATCATCCAGATATTGCTGCATTGGCAAGTCAGGCACAATCAATCCATCCACCCCGACCTCTTTGCACTTTTGGCAAAAGTTCTCCATTCCAAACTGCATGATCGGATTCAGGTAGCCCATCAGCACCACCGGGAGATGTATTTTGGCACGAAAACCCTTCAATTGCTCAAAGAGCAGCTTCATGGACATGCCATTGTCCAGCGCAATCTTATTGCTATCCTGGATCGTCGGACCATCGGCCACGGGATCAGAATACGGCACGCCAATCTCGATGATATCCGCCCCACCAGCCTGAATGGCTTCCATTATCGGAACCGTGTCATCCAGATTTGGAAAACCAGCGGTGAAGTAGATGGAAAGGACACGTTCCTTTTTATTGGCAAATAAGTAGTGGACTCTGTTCATTTTGATTTTATTGGAAAATTTGAAGATTGAAAAATTAGAAAATTGGGTTGCAAAGTGGGAACGTGGTAAGGTTGCCTCTCTACTTGGTACCTGGTACTTGATACTTTGTTCTCCCGTTCAATAATTTCCCCACTTAATATACGTTTCCAGATCTTTGTCTCCCCGCCCCGATAGATTCACCACAATGACGTCGTCTTTGGAGTACTCGATCATGTTCAAAGCATAAAGCGCGTGGGCTGATTCGATCGCAGGGATGATGCCCTCCAACTTGCTCAGCTCAATCCCAGCGGCCATGGCATCCTTGTCTTCTACGGCAACAAACTCCCCTCTACCCACATCAAAAAGGTGAGCGTGAACCGGCCCGATGCCAGGATAATCCAATCCTGCGGAAATCGAGTGTGGTTCGACTACCTGACCGTCCTCAGTCTGCATCAGGATAGTCTTGGATCCATGCAAAACCCCGGGGCTGCCCAAAGCGGTGGTCGCAGCAGATTTCCCTGAAGAAATACCCAAACCGGCGGCTTCAGCTGCCACGAGACGCACTTCCGGCGTATTGTAGTAGTGGTAAAAAGCTCCCGCAGCATTAGAGCCTCCGCCCACACAGGCGATGACAATGTCCGGATTTTCACGGCCCTCTTTTTCTAGCAACTGCCACTTGATTTCCTCTGAAATCACAGACTGAAATCGCGCCACCATCTCTGGGTAAGGATGTGGTCCCACCACCGAACCGATGATGTAATGCGTGTCCACTGGATTGTTGATCCAAGCACGCATGGCTTCATTCGTCGCATCCTTGAGCGTCTTTGAGCCCGAGGTAGCAGGAACGACCTTTGCTCCCAGGATCTTCATCCGCTCCACGTTGGGATGCTGTCTGGCAATGTCAATTTCACCCATATAAACAGTGCATTCCATCCCCATCAGCGCGCAAACAGTTGCCGTGGCCACGCCATGCTGCCCTGCGCCGGTCTCGGCGATGATGCGCTTCTTGCCAAGCTTCCGGGCCAAAAGGATCTGGCCAATGGTGTTGTTCACCTTGTGTGCACCCGTATGACAAAGGTCTTCCCGCTTCAGATAGATCTTGGCGCCGTATTTCTCAGAAAGTCTGGATGCAAAATACAACGGAGTCGGACGTCCGACGTAGTCCTTGAGCAAGCCTCGGAACTCGTCCTGAAATTCCTTCGAAGCCATAATCGCCTCGTAATTCTCCCTCAGTTCCTCCACATTGGGATACAGCATCTCGGGAATGTATGCCCCTCCAAACTTGCCGTAAAAGCCCTTTTCATCTACACCTATCATCAGTAAATGGTTATTAAGTTATTGGTTATTAGCCCTTGGCTGTTCCAAGTCGCTTTTAAAATTCTTTAATCGCTCGATGTTCTTCAATCCCGGTGCATCTTCAAACTTGGAGTTGAGATCCACGCCTGCGAGCTGTGGAATTTTTTGTGCCAAAGCAAAAACTTCCTCCGCACTGGCCTCGTCCAATCCTCCGCTCAGGAGAAAGCTTTTGTCAAAAGGATATCTTTCCAGCTGCGTCCAGTCAAACTTCCGACCCGATCCGCCATGCTCCACGGTTGCCGTGTCGAAGAGGAATTTGCTTACAAAAGGCAAAAATCCACGGAGACTTTCCCAGTCTATCTGCTTTTTCACAGAGATGACTTTCCAAATCTCCGCTTTGGTTTTCTTGCTCAATTCCTCCACCAAGGCCGCCGACTCTTTGCCATGAAGCTGAACCGCCGAAAGACCAAACAGTTTGATTTTTCGCAGGATTTCCTCCAAAGATTCATTGACAAAAACCCCGACTTTTTTCACTTCCAAGTCCAAAATCTGCGGCGCCATCTCATCATGTACAAATCGGGGTGATTTGGAATAAAAGATCAAACCCATCCAATCGGGCTCGATTTCCGAAATCAAACTCCGGATATTCTCCGGATCGCGCATACCGCAGACTTTGAGTTCCATCAGGCTTTGCTCAGCTCGGATTCCTGAGCCGAGAGCTTTTTGAATTCTTTGATGAAATTATATGCGGCCTGCTCAGGACGACTGGATTTCATGAAGTTTTCCCCGATTAGAAAGCCGTCAAATCCTGCTTTTTTGAGTTCGATCATGGTATTGGGGTCGGAAATGCCGCTTTCGGAGACTTTCACAAAATTACCCGGAATCTGATCCACCAAGGCGAGCGAAGTATCCACCGAGACCTCAAAGGTCTTCAGGTTTCTGTTGTTGACACCGACTAAATCCAGGTCGTCACAGAGGCTTCTTTCCAGTTCCGCCCCGTCATGCACTTCCATGAGGATCTCCAGTCCGAGGCCCTTGGCAAAAGACGCCAGAGACTTCAATTTGGCAGGTTCCAAGGCCGCAGCGATCAGCAGGATGCAATCCGCTCCCATGGATTTGGCCTCGAGAATTTGGTACTCGTCCACGATGAAATCCTTTCGGATGATGGGACAAAAGTTAAACTTCCGAGCCGCTTTCAGATCATCGCTGCTCCCGCCAAAATACTCCGTATCAGTCAAGATGGACAGCGCCGAAGCTCCCGCCTGCATATATCCTATACTGACTTTCTCAACCGAAGCCGAACCGTTGATCACGCCCTTAGAAGGAGACTTCCGCTTAAACTCTGCGATGATTCCGGACTTCTCGGGATTGGTTACGTACTTTTTCATCGAGACTACTTTACCTTCAAAAAACACGCTGCCTTCCAGCAACTTTACTGGAACCAAGCTTTTTCTTTCAGCGACCTCGAGGTACTTGTCAGCGATGATTTTTTCTAAAATATTCATGGTAAATTTTTATGCTAATGAGACTGAGGTTTTGGGATTAACCAGACCGTCGAATACCCGAAGTGCCTTACCGCTGAGCAACACTTCCTCTGCCAAAGCAACTGCATCCGGAAAACTCAAACCTTCCCGAGCAGTCACCAATGCAGCACCGGCATTGGCAATCACCACCGAATTTTGACTTTCTGTCCCTTTTCCTTTCAACACTTTTTCGAAAATTTTGGCAGACTCCTGAATCGTACTGCCTCCGGCGATACTCTCCGCAGTTACCTTTTTTAGCCCGATAACTTCAGGTTGAAGTAATTTTTCACCTCGATTGGAAATCATCTTGAATGGCCCGGTGAGCGAGATCTCATCGTAGCCATCCAGGGCATGAAGAATCGAAAATCTGCCGTCCATCTCTTGATACAGATACGCATACAACCTCGCCAGCTCAAGGCTGAAAACTCCGACCAATTGCTTCTTCGGAAAGCTGGGATTCACCATCGGCCCTAGCATGTTAAAGAAGGTCTTTACTCCCAACTCTTTCCGGATCGGAGCGACGTTTTTCATCGCCGGGTGAAAGAGCGGCGCATGCAAAAAGCAAAGACCAGCTTCATCCAAAGACCGGCGGATTTCACAGATGTCGTTGGTAAACTCGTAGCCAAAATAGCCAAGCAAATTCGACGATCCACAGATCGAAGAAACTCCCGTATTCCCGTGTTTGGCGACATTTTGCCCCGCTCCTGCCACGATGAAGGAAGACAGCGTGGAGATATTAAAAGTGTCCTTGCCATCTCCACCCGTGCCGCAGAGATCCATGGCGTCGTACTCCGCAATCTCGACCGGAATGCACAGCTCCAGCATCGCTTCCCGAAAACCGCGAAGTTCCTCCACCGTAATGGACCGCATCAGATATACTGTCATGAAGGCAGCAATCTGGCTTTGGTTGTACGCGCCAGTCGCGAGATTTTTCAATACTTCTCGGGCTTGGTCCTGAGAGAGCGTCTTATGTTCGATGAGTTGATTGAGAATTTCTTTCATGAGTATAGGTGGGTGATAGGGTAATGGATAGCTCTTAAATCAGGACTCCAGCCAGTTTTGCATAATTCTGACGCCGTTTTCGGTAAGGATGCTTTCGGGATGAAACTGGACACCTCGGACGTCAAACTTCTTATGGCGAACCGACATGATCTGCTGATCAGGTGTCCGCGCAATCACCTCCAGGTCAGGCGAAAGGGTGGATTCGTCAATAACCCAGGAGTGATACCTTCCTATACTAAATGTATCGGGGATTTGGTCGAAAAGCAAGTCTTTCCTCACCGAAACCTTCGACGCAACTCCATGCAATACTTCGGAAAGATTGATCAGGCTGCCGCCAAATGCCTCCCCAATCGCCTGATGGCCGAGACAAACGCCAAGGATAGACTTCGTTGAAGCATATTTCTTGATCAGTTCGGGCATGATGCCGGCTTCCGAGGGAATCCCTGGACCAGGGGAAAGGAGGATTTTGTCGTACTGATCCACCGCTTCAAGACTGATCTTGTCATTTCTAAAGACATCCATTACGTCTCCATAGCCCAGCTGTCTGACGATATAGACCAGATTATAGGTGAAGGAGTCGTAGTTGTCGAGTACCAGAATTTTCATTTTTAGAATTGTAAAATTGAAAGATTTAAAAATTGGAAGATTTGAACCGCATTATGCTCCTTTAACTCCTCCGCCCTCAAACCCTTTTAAATATTTGATTAGCCCTTTTAATTCTCCAGAAAGATGGATTAAATCTTGATAGTAGGCCTGATAGCTATATTCCTCTATTTTTCCTGCTTTGAAAAGCAAGAAAAATTGACTCCGCAGTTCACCGCCTGACCCCTTTGCTATTTCTCGGTAGCGGATAAATTGACGCGTTTGGTTATTCACAAATCACTCGGCTATGTTGTTGGAAATAGAAATTGCTGCACCCACTAACTGATCTTTTGCCCGATAATTTTTCAATAGTTTTTCTGATTCTACCAATTGGTAAATTTTCAATCCAACTTCAATTGCGTGCTGCCACACTGGCAAATACTCGAACCGCTCGTGCTTTGCCATAACTTTTCAGTCTTCAAATTTTTAAGTATTCAAATCATTAGATTTTCTCCGCCGCTCTCAGTGCTACCCGCAAAGCTTCCAGCTTATTGGCTACTTCCTGTAATTCTGAAGGAATCGAGCTTTTGGCAACAACTCCGGCTCCCGCCTGGAAACGCAATTGATTGTTTTCTGAGACAAAAGAACGAATCAAGATCGCATGATTGAAGTCGCCGTTAAACCCCAGGTAACCGATCGCTCCTCCATAGAATTTCCGGCTGGTGTTTTCAAGCTGGTCGATCAATTCCATCGCCCGATATTTGGGCGCGCCGGAGAGCGTACCTGCCGGAAAGGTATCTGCGACCAATTGCAACGGATTGGATCCAATAGGCAACTGCCCGGTGACCTTGGATACCAAATGGATCACATGCGAATAGTACTGGATCTCCTTAAACACATCGACTTTCACGGTGTCCGAAGAGCGAGAAAGATCATTTCTGGCCAAGTCTACCAGCATCACGTGCTCTGAGTTTTCCTTGGGATCGTCATAGAGTTGTCTCGCCAACACCGCATCCTCAGCGTCATTCCCAGTTCGTCGAAATGTCCCCGCAATCGGGTAAATCGTAGCTGTTCGGTTGTGCACCACGATCTGTGCCTCCGGCGAACTTCCAAAAACCTTGAAGGAACCGTAGTCGAAATAGAATAGGTAAGGAGATGGATTGACTGATCGCAAGGCGCGATAGACATTGAACTCATCCCCTTTGAACTCCGTAGTAAAGCGTCTCGAAAGGACAATCTGAAACACATCGCCACGAAAACAATGCTCGCGGCCTTTATTCAGGATCTTTAGAAATTGCTCGTCGGTGTAGTTGGAAAACTCCTCTCCCACTTTCTTGAAGGAATAGGCAGGAATGTTCTTATTGTTGAGCAGGGTTTCGATTTCGCTCATGTATTCGGGATTTTCGGCCCCGGCAATTCGGTGTTCGAAAAGATGCAGCTCATTCTTATAGTGATCGACCACGATGATGTTTTGGTACATGGAGTACTGCATCATTGGCGTGGTATCAGGCTTGGAATTTTGGAGCTTGATGTCCTCAAAATACGCCAGCGTATCGTACTGGATATAGCCAAAAAGTCCGTTGGTGCTGAACTTAAACTTGTCCGGTGTGGGGTCAAATTTATTTCCAAATGCTCGAAGACAATCCATCAGTCGCTTTTTTGCCGACACCTCGTATTCCAAAACGTCCCCGATCGGGAGCTTTTCCTGAACCTTACCCGCGTTGCAACTGAATGTAGCCAAAGGGTTAAAACAAATGTAAGAGTAGCTGTTTTCTTGGCCATGGTAGTCGGAGCTTTCCAGCAGAATCGGATTCGCAAACCGATCTCTGATCTGTAGGTAAATGCTCACCGGAGTAATGGTATCTGCCAATCTCTTGCGGTAAGTGGTCAGAATCGGAAATTTTACGTGGCTCATTTAGGCTTGTTTTTATGGCATGAAAAAAGGCTTACCGGGAACTCCAGTAAGCCTTCTACTATGTTGTGCGCAATGTAAAATTAAGCAACGGCTTTCTGAACTTCCCCTTGGAAAGTTGAAGAATGCCACCACCAGTATTTATTTGCGATTGTTTTCATAAGTCTTTGGCAAATTTAAAAAGGGATTGGAATTTGCAAAGCATGAACACAGATTTTTATCAAAAAAAAACTGCGCCCAATTCTCTCGGTAGAGTTTATTTTTCGATCCTAAACCGGCAGGACAAAAACACGTTAAAATTTCGATAACCATCCCAATAACTAAAATGAAAGCAACCTTATTTTTATTTGCGCTAATTTTCCTTGGCCTTGCTCCACTGGCAGCACAGACCACAGCAGAGTGGAAACCAACGATGCATGAAGTGACTTTTTCATCTGATGGTGAAACCCAAGCAAAGATGGAAATCGATCAGGGCTATCGATTCGCAGACCTTGAGTTAGAGGAAAGAAGCTTCCATCTTTTTTTCAACCGAGATAATGCCAGTCTCAAAAATGCACGTATCGTAGAGCCGCAGTCCAAGCTGCAGATCGCAAGGGGAAAAGGAAGTTATTTCTGGGGCAATGCACGCTTCGAGTTTGTCGGCGGTGAAGTCTATAAAATAAAGCGAAAAAAGAATGTAAATGGCTATGAAATTATTGGACCCTATGGGACACTTTTCAAAATCGAAAATCACGCTATGACTAAAGTCAGCACTTACAATGAGCATGACTTTCTCGCTCAAGCTTTTTTTGTCTTTGAGCGGATCAAGGTGACACAAAGTCGTCCATCAGATGTGATAATTTACACCTCAAACTATTACCCTGTGACTTCAAATAAGTAATTTCGGATCACAACCGAACGTTCATGGCCAAAGCAATTGCTCAGTATTTCAAACGAATCTTTGACGACTACCAAGTCTTGGTCATGGTCAATCCGACGGACTTTACCGGCACGGAATTGATCGTGCATCCCGATGGCAAGATCGAAAAAACAGAGATGGAATTCGACGAGGAGATTTTTGAGGATCTCCAGGAGGATGAATTCAAACCATGCGGCGCGTTGGAGTTTCAATTGACGCTGGCCAAGGCGTGAAGTTCCCGACTACCATCCGCATTTGAGTGAAACCTGAATGCCCATTGAACTTCGAATTCTTTTGTTTTTTTTTGCTGCTTCCTGTCGGTTTGTTTTTCAACCGGATTACCCCATTCCTTCTAATACAGTAAAAATTACTGCTGCTTTTGCATCTTACCAAACTACAATTCGATTCTAGATCTGAATTTCTTAATACAATAATTAACTGACCATTTCAAGAAACAGGCTACAAACATCTGCAATTGAGATTTTAGCTTTCATTATTTTAAGAGAAAAGGAAAAGAAACACAAGGCCATCCGGTATTTTCGGCCTTTGTTTCAGAAAATGAAAGAGCACAAACGGATATTCCCCCCTTTGCTACTTCTGTTTGCATCCATTCAGTGTCTGTTCTTGGGCACCATCATTTTTGAAAGGGCCAATCATCTGGAAGTAGGCCTGTTTGTCCTGGTATTTCTGCTAATCCTCGGCTCACATTTTCAAACCTACTCAAAGCAGAGATTTAGCGTAGAGTTTGACCGCTGGCGGGTGGCGGTGTGGGTTTTCTTCGGTTCATTTGCAACTTTCGGTTTGAGAAACCTAGGTTGCGACACCGTGATTGCTACGGCAGTCGTGGGCTTATTTGGCGGATTATTGGAGATTGCGTTCAAGTCAAAGCCCTATTTCAGACAGGTGCCTGCCGCGATCTATTGCGGCGCTTTTATCTCGATGACGAACTTGACCAATGATGCCGGATTCATTCTCCTTGCCTCAGTTTTTACCTGCCTGGTGTTTTTTGTCAGCAAGTCGATATTGCTTGGCATCGGCGGCAAATTGGGCACGATGGCATTTATCGGTGTCGTAATGGCCTATATCATCCAATATGTCGCTGCAAAGCTATGATTGAAGAACTTGCATGGATAGGCAGTGCGGTATTTAGCGCCATTAGCACCTACTGGTTGCACACCAGATTTAGCCTCAGTCCCATCCTGGCATCCTCCGCTGTCACGCTGATTGTGGCGCTAGCAGTGCAACCGCTCAACACGTCAGAATGGGTTCAGGCGATTCCCTACGCTGCTATTGGTGGCTCCTTCATAGGTATGAGCACTAAGAAAAATATCAAAGGTTTCGAGTCGGTGTTGCTGGCTGCGCTCATTTTTGGACTTATTTTCATCCACTCCAGCAAATTCTTTGAGGGCTTCGGCGGCGCATTGGGGACATCAGCTTGCATCTCTGTACTGACCGCCATCAGCTGGAGGAAGTTAATCAAACGAACTAGACTCACGACCAAACGGGCGGTGAATCGTGTGACAAAATAGACCTGAGCACAACCCCTAATCAGGATCATAAATCAAGAAGGTAGCGCCAGCCTTTTGTTTTGAGTAGTGAAAATTCAAATCTCGGATAAATGCCTTCAAGCGAAGCTTTAGCGGTTATTTCATTCAAACAGCTTCAGCATCGTATCGCCATTCATTCCAACTAGGAATCCATCCCCTTCTGAGATCACTTCCTTGGCGAGTTTGAGTTTGGATTTTTGGAGCTCCATAATTTTCTCCTCCACGGTATCCTTGCAGATCATCCGGTAGGCCATCACTTTCTTCTCCTGCCCCATGCGGTAGCACCGATCGATCGCTTGATTTTCCACGGCAGGATTCCACCATGGGTCTAGGATGTAGACATAGTCCGCTGCAGTTAGATTCAATCCGATTCCGCCAGCTTTTAGACTGATCAAAAATACCCGGATGGAGCTATCTTCCTGAAATTCATTGACAGAATTCTCCCGGTCTTTCATCGAACTCTTGCCGTCCAGGTAGGAAAAAGGAATGTTTCGAGACGCCAATTCTGCTTTGACCAGATCCAGCATTTTCACAAACTGGCTAAAAATTAAAACCTTGTGATTGCCTGTCTTCTCAACAATATGCTCCATAAGCAGGTCGATTTTGGCGCTTTTGGCACCTTTCTCCTCTTTGCTGATCAGGTCAGGTGAATCGCAGATCTGACGTAGTTTGGTCAAGCCTTCCAATACATACATCTTGGATTGATTGGCTCCTTCTTCGTCAAATTTTCCCTGAAGAAATTCTCTGTATTCATTTCTGTAGGCTTCGTACACTTTCTTTTGCGCAGCGCCCATCTCACAATAGAGGTATTCTTCGATCTTGTCCGGAAGCTCTGTTAGTACTTCTTCTTTGGTTCGGCGCAGGACAAATGGCTGGATTTTCATACGTAAATCCTCCAATACTTCGGGATTGCCGTTTCTCAATTCTTTGAGATAATTGTCCTTGAAGCTGGAAAAATTCCTGAAAAAACCCGGATTTACAAAATTCATGTGGGCGAAGAGCTCAGCGATACCGTTTTCGATCGGGGTACCGGTCATGGCAATTTTGAGTTTCCCACGAAGCTTGGTGATTGATTTGTAGCGCAGCGAAGACACGTTTTTGATCGCCTGAGATTCGTCCGCCACGATCAGATCAAACTCCAACTGGGTCAGCAACTCCAAGTCATTGATCACCAAACCATAACTGGTCAGTACGATGGAATGCGCCAAAAGCTCCTCCACCGTATCATACCGATCTCCATGGTGGATGAAATAGTCCAGCTCAGGAGCAAATTTTTCCAGTTCATTTTTCCAGTTGAAAAGCAGGGTCGTAGGTGCCACGATCAGCACGCGAACTTTTCCCCGTGCTGCCATCTGCGAAATCAGGGTGATTACCTGAAGCGTCTTGCCGAGTCCCATGTCATCGGCCAAAATCCCGCCCCAGCCAAACTCTTGCAAAAAGCTCATCCAGTTTAGCCCCACCTTCTGATAATTCCTCAGCTCAGCCCTGACCAACTTCGGAACTTCCACGGTTCGTATTTCTTCGAAAGACTGAAGGCGATCTTTCTTCTCTGCAAGTTCTTTTTCCACGGCCGGACTGACGATATCTTCTTCGAAATCACTTAAAAGGCTAAAGTGAATCTTGGAAAGCTTGACTGTATCCCCGTCCGTTTCGGAGGATTGAATCAGCCTCCTAAATTTGCGCAGCCACTTATCCGGAATCTGCCCCAGAGAACCGTCCCCTAAGCGAACGTATTGCTCACCCGCCTGGATGGCCTGCTTGATATCCTTAAGTCGAATAGAATAATCGCCAAATTTCAGCTGCGTGGTGATTTCAAACCAATCTGAATTGGAACTGACACTCAAGGATATCGCTGGCTTGAATGGCGAATAGCGCTTCAGCGTAAGTTTGTTCAAGCCAAAAACACTGATACCCGCCGCTTTGAGTTTTTCAAAGGCTTCCAAAAACCATCTTCCTTCGGTGAATTGATTTTGCTTGAGATGGAAATATCGGTTGTTAAAGCCCCTGTCAAAGCTCGGATGCAGCGCTTGCAAAAACTCCACAAATTTGTTTTCCACTTCCGAGTTTCGGAGAAATATACTGTTGGACTCTGCTTCAAAAAGCGTATCAGCACTGAGCGGATTGGCGCTGATCTCAGCGGTGTATTTTACTTTCGGCTCAAAAATCACCAAGCCAGAAAGCTCGGTGATGTACAATTCCCGATCAGAGGGCACGCCAAGATCTACTTCAGTAATCCTGCCGGTCTCATCTGTGATCTTGGCGAAAGCCGAAAGTGGCTTAATCACATGCGTAGCAAATTCAGGGAATTTACTTTCTACAAATCGAGCGGGGACTCGATCCTTCCAATAGCCCAGCAAGGCGACGGTACCGAAATTCTCAAAAAGGAGGATGATCCTATCTTTCCAAAGCCCAAAGATCGATGATACCGAGAGCTCTTTATAGATCAATGCGATGTTCACCCGCTCCTCTCCCATGACCAACCAAGCTTGGAGTTCAAAGATAGTTTTACTCCTCACCAATGAAAACTCCAGCTCCGCGTACCGGAACTCTAAGCGCTCCTTGATGTCATTCTTGTGGAACTTGTCGTAGTAATAGCTTCCATAGCTTCTAAAAACGGGATACTGATCCTTTACTTGCGCTACAAAAGTGAGGAAAGCCTTATGCAAGGACTCTGCTTTTCTTCGCTCCAAGTAGGATCTCATCTGCTTGACTTCTAAAAGAAGGCGATTCATCTCGTCGTTTTTGGCGAGTCTGAGATCATCCGGATCTTCCAAGAGATCAAAGCGCACATGAAATCCTGCGGGATCGTTTTTTTTACCTTTTGCCACAAATGGGAAGATATTGTACAATCCCCCTTGGTCATTTATCGCTAGCGCAAATGCTGCATTATATAGCCCATACTCTTTGGAATCAGCGTTTTCAAAGACAGTACCTGCGCCAAGACCGACTATATTCTTAGATGAAAAGTCCTTGAAATCATTGCCTAGTGCAACCATATCCTTCATTCCCTCCAACTCTCCGGAATAGAAAAAACGGATCTCTCCATTCATAAAGCCGAGTTTGAAAGCTTTGTCTGGATCACTTACTACGTCCATAAGCCCCAAGATTTCCAACTTCAGAATCTTTTCTCGCAACCGCTGAGCGGCAGTGACAAGCTTAAGTTCGACAGAATCTGGGTTACTCCAGCGTTGATGAAGCCAAGCCAATGACTGCCCGTGGTTATAAGAATTCTTTTCCGAGCAAGTCACCTTCACCCTCCCCTCCTTGGGATCAAATCTCAACTGGAGCTCAATGGGCCACCCTAGCAGATTTAACTCGTATTGGACTCCATTCTCTAAAAGCTCAATATTCTGAACCCTATGCTGATTTAATAGAATGGAGTTTTGCGGCAACTTCGTCACCAAAGACTCCAATTCATCTTCGCGACAAACGACCTCTATTGGGAATATTTGTTGGTTTTTGACAGAAATAGCCTTGGTAGGCACAGCAGGGTTCAGATTCATTTTCGCAAGAGCGAACAAATTTTCGTCGCTATTGGCCTCCAAAAAACAGGCCGCAGCTGCGATATGCTTGCAAGAATCATTGCCATCAAAGTAGGCACAGTTGCACCTGGTTTCCATGCTGGGATTTTGATCGAAACCGAATCCCAACTGCTTTTTTGCCAGACAAATGGCCACGTGATAGCTCTTGCCGCTGCTCCCGTGCACGGTAAAGCTAAAGACTTTGTGGCGGCCATTTACACTCAAAAATCGCACATGATCCTTTTCAAAAAGCTCCTCGCCTCGAAACAAAATCACGTCTTCAAAACTTGCAAACAATTCCTCCAACATGAGGGTTTCCGATGCCGTAAGCGCCATACTATGCTATTTAATAAGTTGATATCGGCGTCACAGCCAAGTGAAGTTCGACAAGAGAAGCCCTATCGCGAGCCTAGTCCCTAAAAGTAAGGACCGGAAATTAAAACTGAAAAAAACAGAACCATATCTCAAAGGCAAAGATCTAAAACACGCCTATTTGACAAAAATAACAGGGATGGGATAGGTGAATAGGCGCCCGATGCCAGGACACAAAAAACCGACAACAAATCAGGCAACCGGCCCCTTCCAAGTTGCAAAGAGGTCTTTTATTGAATTGCCAATCGCACCAGGGTCCCGCTGCATGATTGCCACGCCAAGTATCAGAATTCCGGCGGCGGTATCCAGGGCCTTTTGTACGGAGGTCAATGTCCTGATTGTATCTTTGATCTCAACCGTGATGGAACTGATTTTAGCTAAGGACTCAGCCACCTCATCCATGACCAAGGTGGTCGAAAAAGCCAAAATATCCTCTCCGCAACGGAGAATCGATCCTTGTAATTCACTCAGCTCCAAATTTTCCTCCAGCGTAAGGCGATCCCAGTTTTCATACCGAAAATCTACGATTGCCGTAGCCAAGTAGAAAAAATCGTCCGATAGTTTGTTCGCTTGTTCAGAGGTCAAATTGGCCATGTTGTCAGTGATTAAGTTGATTAAATTCGGATATCAAAACCTCTACTTGAGCAGAATAATCAAGCATCGTAAGGGCAAGATTTTTGACAGAAAGCTTATCTCGGTTTTCATACAAAGCCTGATGGCCTCGGCCTATTTCTTGCAAGCCCTGTGCAAAAACATCCATCTGCTTTTCCTTGAGCTGGATGTCATCGAGAGCCTGATAATAATCTCTTGTTGCCTTTCCTTTTTCGTAGTCAGACAGCAACGTTCTGTTCATCTTCATGTCCATGTAGTATACATAGAGCCGCTCTCTTTTAAACCGCAACTCCCCCTTAAGATTTGAAAGGATAATTATCTGAAACTTGTCAAGGAGCACCTGAATCGGCCCATTCGCCTCTCCGATATAGGCAGCAATTTTTCGTTTCCGGTAGAAGTCCGTGGTGGCTCTCAGCAGCGTATTGGATATAGCAGAATAGGCTCCTACTAGGTTTTCGTCAATCTTCAGCGGTCCAAATTCAGAAGCGGTCATGGCATTGACTGCCGCGTTCGCGCTATAGTTCGTCAGCTCATTTTGAGCGAGATTTCCCAAGCCTACAAAATACCCGTTTATGGTCTGATACAAAACCCTTGTGACGCTGTCGGCCTTCGAATACAAGTCACAGGAGCACTCCAACGCTCGACTCAACTCAAACTTTCGCACTGCCTCGTCCTCACATCGATCCTTGCAATGATCCGAAAAAGTATAATCCAGATTCTCAAAATTACTGATGCTAGCCGTCGAAGTCGCCGAAAAGTTGCTTACCGACTTCAGATTGACACAGCTGAAAATGCAAAAAGGCACCATCAACCATATAACTATAAAACTTTTTTTCTTCATCCTACGGCTCATTTTCATTCGTTCAAGGATTAAATATCTCTTGTAAAAAGGCTGCCTCTCCTCACCCTGCTTGGCAGGTAAAAAAGATACGAAAAACACCCCAATAAGCCCTATCGAAAGTCGGCAATCTCCTTTTGCATAAATTTTCAAACGGCTTACTAGCCAAAAAGCAAAATTATTATCTGTTGACTTTTACCAAAAACCAAATCTAAACAAGTCAACATTTGGATTCGAAGCCGAAACAAAAAATCTCGTGAAAATCAGAAACTTAGAGTTATACTTGCCTTTTTAAGAATAGGCTAAAAATACACTTGAAAGAATCACCCTGGTCAAGATTTTCTCGGCTAGCTCTCACCGAGTCGGACTAGATGTCTACTTTTTTAAGCTAAAAACACGCATTTCAGAGTCCACATTTTGGGAAAATAGTTGTTCATTTTGTGGACTTTTCCTCATCAACAACTGTTGATATATAGCCCGAAAAGACATACCGGCGCCCTACTACACACACGAAATTACAGGCAGTCTATCGTATTGCACAACACACCGAAGCCTAGTATAAAGAGGCCAATCCCGCGCTTGAACCTATAAATCACCCGATTAACCGACGTTAGTGCCGCGCATCACCCGCTGGATCTCACAGACTTAAAGGCAGAATTTGAACCGTTTGGCAGGATTTTGAACTAGTGATGAGGTAGGTAAAATTTTCAACTTTGAAACTGATTAACCATGAAAACCCAACTAATTATCTATCCCGCCCTAATGGCTTCCCTTTTTTTTGCATGCGGAGAGAAAAGCGAAGATACCTACGAAGACAGTATCGAAGCTCAAAATGAGATGAGCGGAGAAATGCATGAAGGCGACACCAATTACGTTAAACGCGACGGAACCTTGCTGCAAGGCTCGATCGATCAGATGGACTCGGTAAATCTACCTGCTCCGATCATCAACGCCATCGAGGCAGAGTCTTCACTTTCCAAGGATAAGATCACAGGAACGAGACGGTATACCGAAAATAGTCTAAACTATTACGAGGTGACCTTTGCAACTGATGCACAAGAGTCCAAAACTGTAGTCTTTGACGAAAATGGAATGATCAAGTCAAAGGACTGACTATAGCCAATGATGATGCCTCCGGTGACCGGCATTGAGACTTTGGCTTACTTCAATAATAGACGGGTAATAATTCTTTTTTGAAAAGAAGCCGAAAAGATCCTCGGATCTATAGGAAGTCTGGCTGCGAGGAGGCGCCATCATTGTTTCGCTAGTTCTAGAATCTTGGTAGTAGTGGATCATAACCAGCTCCCTCCCCATCTCTTTTGATGGAGCGGCTGCGACTGACTGAGTTGATGCCAAAATACTCGCAATTCCTTTTGAGGCGTGTAACCTCAAAGCGTAGAACGCTACGCTATTCCCCTGGGAGGAAATTTTTCTTCGGAAAGTGCGACATGGAATACATTTCCTCAACAACAACAAAACGCCTACAGTCACCTCTGATCTCGCTGCCAAGTCAGCTATCTGACTCCAGAAAAAATACTCAGTTACAACCACTCAAAAACCCAAACGCTAATATCATATAACTATGAAAGACAAGCAGAAAAACGAAAAGCCGGAAACCAATCAGAAGCTAGACGATCTATACATGAACACGGAGGATGGTAGCGGTCAAGCGATGACTACCAATCAGGGTCTGAAGATCAACGACGATCAAAACTCGCTCACGGCAGGCGAGCGCGGGCCCACGCTTATGGAAGATTTTCATTTCAGAGAAAAGATGACCCACTTCGATCATGAGCGGATTCCTGAGCGAATCGTCCATGCGCGAGGAGCGGGAGCTCACGGATATTTCGAATCCTACGGCGACTGGTCAAAAATCACCAAAGCGGGATTTCTCGGAGAGAAAGGCAAAAGAACTCCGGTGTTCACCAGATTTAGCACGGTCGCAGGCTTCAAAGGCTCCACTGATCTAGCGCGGGACGTTCGCGGGTTTGCAGTGAAATTCTACACCGAGGAGGGCAATTATGATCTCGTAGGCAATAACATGCCCGTCTTCTTTATCCAGGACGCGATGAAATTTCCCGATCTCGTCCACGCCGTAAAACCGGAACAACACAACGAGATCCCACAGGCAGCTTCGGCTCATGATACTTTTTGGGACTTTATATCGCTGATGCCTGAGAGCATGCACATGATCATGTGGGCAATGAGCGACAGAGCTTTGCCAAGAAGTTTCAGCATGATGGAGGGATTTGGAGTACACACCTTCCGATTTATCAATACCGAGGGAAAATCTTCCTTTGTGAAATTTCATTGGAAACCTCTCGCGGGCACGTATTCTGTGACTTGGGACGAGGCAGTCAAGATCTCCGGGCAGGACCCCGATTTTCATCGCCGTGATCTCTGGAACGCAATCGACAGCGGTAACTTCCCGGAATGGGAGCTCGGCGTACAGATCGTTGCCGAGGAAGATGAGCACAAGTTCGATTTTGATCTCCTCGACCCTACCAAACTGATCCCAGAGGAGCTAGTTCCTGTAAAACTGATCGGTAAGATGGTCTTGGATGCAAATCCTACTAATTTCTTTGCGGAGACTGAGCAGATCGCCTTCCACCCCGGACATTTGGTCCCAGGTATCGATTTCTCCAACGACCCTCTGCTGCAGGGCCGCTTATTTTCCTACACCGACACGCAGCTTTCGCGCTTGGGAGGACCTAATTTCAACGAAATTCCGATCAACCGTCCGATCGCACCGGTCCACAACAATCAGCGTGGGGGAATTATGAGACAGACGATCAACGTTGGCCACACGAGTTATCACCCCAATAAGATCGGTGGAGGATGTCCTTTCCAAGCAAAGATGGCTGAAGGAGGGTATGTTTCCCATCAGGAGAAAATCGAAGGCTACAAGATCCGCAAGAGAAGTAAAAGCTTCATGGACCACTTTAGCCAGGCGACGCTTTTCTTCGAAAGCCAAACTCCCGTAGAACAAGACCACATCGTCGAAGCGCTACGATTTGAACTCGGCAAGGTAAAGAGCGAAGACATCCGCGAACGGATGGTGGGGATGCTCAGCTACGTCAACAAGGACCTCGCGAAAAAAGTGGCTGAGGGTCTGGGAATTGACCCGAACACCAAGCCGGAAGACCCCCTAAACCACAGCTATCCTGCCGATGCGGATCCGAAAGACTACCAACCAACTCAGTCAAACCCTTCACTTAAGAAGTCGGAAAAACTCAGTTTGACTGCCCGTCCTGGCAAAGGCATCAAAGGTCGAAGTATTGCCATCATCGCAGGTGACGGGGTAGATGCTGATGCTCTTGAGGCATACAAAAAAGCGATTGAAAAGGAAGGAGCTGACGTGAAAATTGTTGCTCCTCGATCAGGGGCGATCAAAGGGCAAAATGGAGAATTGATCAAAGTGGACCACAGTCTCCTGACTACTTCGTCGGTCATGTTTGATGCGGTGATGATTCCCGACGGGGCAAAAAGTGCCGAGATGCTCCAATCCGATGCGGGGGCAATCCGCTTCTTGGATGAATCGTACAAGCACTTCAAGTTCATCGCAATCGATGGTGCCGGCAAGCAAGTTTGGGACAAAACCTACGCTTCTAAAAATACCGACGTCAAAGGGGTTCTCTTCGACAAAAATGTTCAGGAGTTTATTGACTCAGTAGCCAAGCATAGAATCTGGGATAGACCGCATGCGGCAAACATCCCTGTCTGATGGACAAAAAGGCAAGACCAACAGGCTCTTGCCTTTTTTTTGCCCCTTTACCCCACATCAATTAAAGTGGTCGAAAAACAACCGGAAGCGGTTGAGTCTGAAACAAAACTTCCGGCTCGCCCTTCTTTGAAATTGCAGAAGGAATCATTCGAAAAAGAAATATCAAATCCCTTAACCTATTGCGGATGATAATCTGAAAATACTGATGAAAAACGCCAAACTCCTTTTTGCTTTTTGCGCAGCGATCGGCTTGTTATTCACCTCCTGCAACAACCGACCCCTGAGGATCTTCCAGTCGAACTCAGCCAGAACCAACTACCTCAACGCTCTCCGAAGTGCAGGAATCGACAGGACCAAAATTGGGAGAGATTGGCATTCAAGCGCAGAACAGGCCCTTCTCGATGCTCCGATACTGGAGATTCCTGCATCGATTCAGGGAAGCTTCAAGTCTAAAAGCATTGAAGCCCGGGCATGGACGATTGAGTTGGAGCAGGGCGCAACAGTGAGCGTTGCGGTACGCTGGGACGCGCGAGATAGCAGTGATTTGATCATCGATTTTTTAGCCGGTCCGGATTGGGAGGCATTGGAATCTTTCGCTTCGCAAAATAACACCGTCAACTTAGAAGCTAGCCGAAGCGGCCAATATCTAATTCGCATTCAGCCCGAATTGCTTGGAGAAGGCAACTATCAAGTGAAGGTCAGCGGGACACCAACCTATGCGGTCTTTCCCGTCCAAGGTAAAAACAGCCGGGCAATCCAAAGTGTATGGGGCGATATACGAGACGGAGGAAAGCGATCTCATGAGGGCGTAGACATCTTTGCAAGCCGAGGCACGCCCGTGCTCGCCCCTGTCGCCGGAGTCGTCACTGCTGTACGAGATCGCGGACTGGGAGGAAAGCAGGTTTGGCTGTTCGATCGCACACGCAACTGGCGACTCTACTTTGCACATCTGGACAGTCAGCTAGTCAATCAGCAGCAAGTCGTAAAACCCGGGGACACCTTGGGTCTTGTCGGCAACACCGGCAATGCGAGGACTACCGCGCCTCATCTTCATTTTGGGATCTATCAAAACGGTGCCATCAACCCCTATCCCGCGATAAAAGACACTTTCGAACCGGCGCCGGAACTCAATCCCGAATCTCCTCCCCGAGTGATGAAGGTGAAAGTCACCAAGGCAAACCTGAGAACGGGACCTAGTCTCCGCAGTGAGGTGCGCACCACCTTAGCGTTGGAGACACCTGTATTTGTCGATGCTGCCACCGCTGAATGGTATCAAGTCCGCACCCTGCAAGGGATTGTCGGCTTTCTTTCCAAAAGCGGCTTGACGCCTGCTGATTCCATACCACTTTCTGGAGGTAAGGCCGTAGCACTGACTAACCTCAATCCTTTGCTCCAGGATAGCTTATCGATTCAACTCAGTGAATTTGTAAAACTGGGATCAGGCGAGGGCTATGACCTCATTCAGGACCGCCAAGAAAACCTACTTTTCCTCCCTTCTCGAAATGTTTTGACTAGGCTAGGCAAGTAGCCTGAGCGATACCTCACACAGTTTGGGGATGTTTGTACCCAGCATGATTGGTTCGACAAACCCAAGACGAGCGCCGCTTTTTTCTATTCACTTCGAAAAGCTCCTTTTGGCCGTCTGAAGTCGGTTTTTGCGGAGACCCGCCTGTCGCCTGCAGAAAGGCACCGCAATTGTTTTTAAATTAAGATATAACCAATTCAACTAAACCATGGAAACTAACACACCGAATAACCCAAAAAGCACCAATCAAAAATCTGCTGAGGTTCTAGCCCGAGAGGCCCAAGTGACCAAAGAGGATTTAGAAGCACTCGGACCACGCGACCGTAACCTGAGAGAAGACGGTGGGGACGATGAGATGCTACGTGAAAGAAAGCGGAAGGTCGACTTTTCTGGAGACGGGTTGGATGTACCGGGCAGCGAACTGGACGATCAGCAGGAGCAAATAGGCTCTGAGGACGAAGAAAACAATTCCTATAGCAACGCTGACGAGGAAAAAGACCAGTGATCGAAAATTGATCTTCGCCTCTATGGGATTAGAAAAAATGCGAAGCAAACCAGGCATTTTAAATCAAAAATGGTATCGAATCGATTTCGGTGCCTTTTGACTTCAAAAATTTACGCGATTGCTGCCTATCCTCTGCCCGTGTTGTTGCAGTCTATGACGCGCTAAAATTCATCGGTACGTTGGCACCGAGTACACCTAAGAATACTTGGTTTCAGAAATTGGCAGCTCTTAATTTTGTGCCGCTCCTCAGAATAAGGTAGGCTCCTGCCACACCGAACGCCACCTTGACAAGCAGGTTATCTTTGGTCAGCGCCAGGGACAACACATACGATCCTGCGATCAATGAAGTAACACCTTCTGCGATATGGGTGGCTTTCTCTAGAACCTGTGGCACTTTAAAATTTTCATCGATCATGGCTATCAGCGTTAGTTTTCATTTGTTTATACTTAGGTCAAATGGGAATTGTAAAGTAAGCGTTTTCATTCTCGAAAAGAAGTCCTCCCAACTGAAGTAACGGGATACTCTGCTCCGAAGATGTTCTGGTTGGAAAGCACTTCTTCTTTTTTTGTCAATGGATAGTGGGTTAGAAAAATTCCGCTTACAGCGACATAGCTTACTCGACGCTACCTTCTTTTCGACAAAAAACCGACCAAAATTGAAAATTCCTCAGCAGCCCGAGAAACCGTTCCATTCTAGATTTTTTCTCCAACTACAGCGACAAATTCTACTTAATATGTAGAGAACCCGCGCAACGTACAGCGTTGAACACACCAAGCTAAACATCCGCTTGAGGAATCGCGCCGCGGCAAAAACCAAGTCGCCACGATACTGTAAGGTCCAGAAGAATAGCGTTTTCAGTTTTCTCCATCCGACACTATACCGAACGGTTTCTAATTATTGAAAGAGTCAATTTGCCAGATCGTCTGAGTAAGAAATTCCGGCACTACTAATACCAATCGAAAGCTGAAGGCTCAGCCCTCTTACTCCCATAGCACCCCTGCCCAAGAATTGAATTTTTATTCGGTCTTTATTAATTATTACAGAATAAAACATTTAAAATTTTACTTTTGCCCCATGGAAAAAAGTGGAATGAAATTTAAATGGAAAGTAGCTTTTCTGATTACGATAGCTGCTCCGGTCATTGGACTGTTTTGGAAACAAAGCCAACCTATCCTCGAAAATTTTGGAACTGAAGACCAATTAAACTACGCGGATATCGCCTGGCTGCTGACCGCGTCCTGTTTGGTATTGCTGATGACGCCTGGTCTGTCTCTTTTCTACGGAGGTATGGTCGGCAAGAAAAACCTCATCTCCACCATGCTGCAAAGTTTCATTTCGCTCGGCGTCGTCACCATGCTTTGGGTTGTCGTCGGTTTTAGTCTGGCCTTTGGGGATCCTATCGGCATCACCATTGACGGTGTCAAATATGGCATCTTTGGCAATCCATTTCAGTACATGTTCTTCGATCAAGTCGCGGAACTCCCCCATAAACAACTCGGCGCGTCGATCCCATTTATCCTATTTGCACTATTTCAGATGAAATTTGCCGTGATCACACCGGCGATCATCACCGGATCCTTCGCCGAGCGGGTGAGATTTATCGGCTACCTGTTCTTCATCGGCATCTTCTGCGTCTTTGTCTATGCGCCACTCGCACACATGGTCTGGCATCCCAACGGCCTGATCGGCTCCTATTTTGGCGTACTTGATTTTGCCGGAGGTACGGTCGTCCACATCAGCGCTGGCTTAGCCTCACTGGCTGGTGCGATCTTTTTGGGTAAAAGAAAAAAACCGCACCACGAACCCTCCAACATCACTTATGTGCTGTTGGGAACCGGGATGCTTTGGTTTGGCTGGTTCGGCTTCAACGCCGGATCTTCCCTTGCAGCCAACGGTACCGCGGCATTGGCATTTGCCACCACCACCATCTGTTCGGCTACTGCTATGATGACTTGGGTTCTTTTCGATCGGATTCAAGGTAGAAAGATCTCTGCCTTGCAGGCTTGTATTGGCGCAGTCGTGGGATTGGTCGTAGTCACTCCCGCTGCAGGATATATTACTGTCCCTCAAAGTTTCTTCTTTGGTGCCATCGGAGCCGTCGTATCGAACTTGGCCATGCATGCGAAGTCTTTGAAAAAGATGGATGACACCCTAGATGTCTTTGCCTGCCATGGCATCGGTGGGATCATGGGAATGATCTTGACGGCAATATTTGCCGGAAAAGAAGGCTCCAGTCTCATGAATGGCGGCTGGGCGGTCTTCGGTTCGCACATGGTCGTGCTAGTTGGTGTCTGCGTATTCTCCTTTGGTATGGGCTACTTAATCTTCTTCCTGCTCAACAAATTTGTCACCCTGCGGGTACGAGAAGAATACGAGGAAATAGGATTGGATATCTCCCAACATGGGGAATCGATTGGGCAGTGATTGGAATTCAGTGATCAGTATTCAGTGATCAGTCGCAGTTTTCAGTATCACTGAGTGAACGCCTGAATATTGACCGTTTTTGCCTACTGTTTAACAGTTACTTGTTGATATTCCAGAGTGATACTTGATCAAACGTAAGCCAAGCTCCGTGGGAGCGACCTAGTTGTAGGCTGGGGTTTCTACCCCAGGTTAAAAGGAACAACAATGTTTTTTGTTTTGGCCAAAAAGACTTGAAAAAGGAAAGTGACGCTTCGCCAAAACCGTGTCACATTAGATGTTTTATGGCAAAAAAGCGAGGAAATTAAGGTAGCCAACACCAAGATGAATTTGGTTATTTCGATTTCCAATATTTTCAAGGTTAAAAGAAAAGCAAGCCTTTTCGCTATGCAGATCTCCTTAGCATTTGCAAGGCCCTTCATGATTTTTGGATCGAAAAAATCTGCGTAAATCAGCACCTTTTTCAGCAGTGATCAGCGGAAAATAATGAGTTAAAAAAAAGAAGGCTGTCCCGCGAAAAACGAGACAGCCTTCCTATTTCTTACTTTCCTAAATTATCTCCCACAAGTACAATGAGGCACCGTCAAACCATGACTTTCTGCCTCCTCGTGCCAATTGAATATATCACTGTATTGATCCAACTCCCACCAAAACGGAGTACGGGCCTTAGCGTGATTTCCGACTTCGTTCATCGTAGCGGTATCATATAGACGTCCGTTGACCATCGTGAACTCGACATGTTGAGACTCATAGATATCCGCTAGCGGATTACCGTCGATCACGATCAGGTCAGCGAGTTTCCCCACCTCTAGGCTACCGATCTGCTCATCGAGTCCTAGAGACTTCGCACCGTTCAGCGTGGCAGCTCGCAGTGATTCCAGATTACTCATGCCACCTTGGTGCATCATCCAGGTTTCCCAGTGCATACCCAAGCCTTGGATCTGTCCGTGCGCTCCGGTATTCACCAGCACGCCAAGGTCGGATAGTTTTTTGGCTGACTGAGAGACAAGGATATGGCCGTTTTCATATTCCTCCATCGGTGCCATGATCCGATGTCTGGATCGGCTGTCGATGATCGATCTTGGGGTATATTTGAGCAGGTGCTCGTTTTCCCAGACGTTATCTTTTTGGTACCAAAAATACTCTCCACTCAGCCCTCCAAAATTCACAATCAGCGTCGGCGTATAGGCGGTCTTGCTATTGCTCCAGAGCGTTTGAACATCCTTGTAAAGCGGTGCGACAGGTACATTGTGCTCGATGGTCGTGTGGCCATCCATGATCATAGACATGTTGTGGAAGTAGTTGGCACCACCCTCTGGAACGACCAACACGTCATTTTCACGTGCAGCTTGGATGATCTGCTGGCGCTGATCTCTCCTTGGCTGGTTGTAGCTTTTCACAGAGAAAGCCCCAAAAGCCTTGGTTCTCCGGATCGCGGCACGGGCGTCCTCCAAGCTGTTGATGACCGCCTTGAAGTCGCCATCCGCGCCGTAAAGGATAATCCCTGTGGAAAAGATGCGCGGGCCGACCATCAGACCTGCTTTGATCATCTCGGACTGACTAAAGACAAACTCACTATTGCTGGAAGGATCGTGCGTCGTCGTCACCCCAAAGGCGAGATTAGTGTAATACTGCCAGTGCTTCTGACCGCTCAAACCCGAATGGGACTGACCGATGTGTGCGTGCGCATCGACCATACCTGGCATGATCGTCTTGCCTGCGGCATCGATCACCTTGGTGCCAGCCGGAAGATCCACCGTGCGCCCCACAGCTTGAATCTTATTTCCCTCGATCAGGATGGTGCCATTTTCGATGACCTCATCTCCTTTCATGGTAATGATCCGCGCATTGGTAAATGCTACCCGTCCGCTTGGTACATCGGACTTGAGCTTCAGGTTGATCTTAATGCCTGAGGTATCCATTGCCGGCAGCGTCTCCGGAGCGTCGGGAAGGAAGGCAAAGCGATCTTCCACCGCATTGGTAAAGTACTCCTCGCCCAGTGTCCAGTGGATATGTCTGGAATCCGCAGACCAGTGGATGTTGATGCCTGCATCTCTACTCAACTGAGAGACCGGAACAGAGGAACCGCTCGGCGCCAACTCTACCGTATGTCCGGTCTTTGGAAAAGGAGCCAGATAGACCCGGTGAAGGTTGATAAAGGCGATCCATTTTTCGTCGGGACTTGGTAAGATACGATTGCCGTAGCTAGAGGAAACCAGCTCACGCTCGTCGTTGCCGCTGAGATCCATGCTTTTTAACGCCTTAGTCGTGGAGCCAAAAAAGTAGCCTCCCGTCTGTACAAAGATGCGGTCTCCAGTCTGGTTAAACATCGGGAAGTCTCCATTTTCCGTCACGAACTTTTCCTCCCCTCCCCCACTCGGCATCCAATAAATCCCAGCGTCTCCGGTGTGTGTGGTACCCTGCACCCCATTTCCATTTTGACGCTTAAAGATGACCTTGCTTCCATCCGGGCTGAATGCCGGTGTACGGAAGATGCCTTTTCCGGCTGTGATCTTTCGGGGAGCCGCTTTCTTAGCAGTCCAATCATATAGGTAGATCGCTCCTTTTTGCTCGTCATTCCAAGTGACGAAAGCGATCTGAGTTCCATCCGCAGAGAATGCCGGTTCGAACTCCAAGTCAGTCAATTGAGTCAGACGCTCCGGTGTTCCGTTGGGAAGGGATTTTTTCCAAAGATGTCCGGCCGCGTTGAAGACAAGCCATTTTCCATCGGGAGAGGTCACTGCCTGTCTAACGGCTTTGGAAGTAAACTCCTCCTCAAACACCGGAGTCTGGAAACGCACTGCTTCTGCAACTTGGACCGTATTGCTGACTTCAAAAGGAATTTCTGCGACCGCATAGGATTGGGTATTTACCTTTTTGATCTTACCCTCTGCCCAGATCAGGATGTGGGTGTTGTCCGGATGCCAGGCAAAATTGGGGTAGGTCCCAAAGATCGCCCAGGATTCCTGCTGATCTTTGTCCAGCTGATCATAGACCGGCAACTCAACCTTGGTGTCGAGATCTTTGACAAAAAGCACGGACTTGGTTCTCACACGTCGGATCATCGCCAGCTTCTTACCATCTTTTGAAATTACTGGACGAGATGCGCTACCCGGCCCTCCGGCAATGGTTTCGACCTCTCCCTTTTGCCGATCATAGCGACGGATCACATAGATCTGATTGTTTGGATCTTTGTTGTATTCAAAGATCCCTCCCGGGTACATGTCTTCAGAATAATAGACGTATCGTCCATCCGGAGACACCGAAGGTTCATTCACATCTTGCTGATCGTTTTTCCTTTTGGTGAGCTGAAAACCCGCCCCACCAGTGATATGGTACATCCAGATTTCCCCGGCACCCAGGGAGCGTCTCGATGAAAAATGCTTTCTCGCAAAAACGTATTGCCCATCAGGCGACCAGGCTCCGTTGTTGAGTAACCGAAAAGATTCTTTGGTAATCGCTTTGGCATCAGTGCCATCGGCATTCATCATCCAGATATTGTCTCCTCCGCCGGCATCGCTTGTGAACAGGATCTTGCTACCATCCGGACTGAAGCGGGGCTGTACATCATTTGCCAAACCCGAGCGCAGTGCCGTCGCCTTGCCACCGGAGATAGGCATGCTGTAGATATCGCCCAAAAGGTCGAATACCAGAGTATTTCCATCCGGGCTGATGTCGATCGACATCCAGGTTCCTTCGTCGGTTTGCAGGTCTAGCGACTTAAGTCCTGCGTCCTTGCCGGCTTGATTCACGTCCCATCTCTCTTGGGCCCACAGCGAACCGACGCCCTGAAACAGCAGGTAAACTGCAACTAGTAGTCTTAATCTCATATGCATTTTTTGATTGTTTGAAGTATCGAATAAATTGGAAAAAGCAGCCATCTCACCTGAACCACTTTCGGTCTTTAGCAATCGGTTTTGAAGACAGCCGTCCGCACCAAAAAGCGGATCACTTCACTAAATATTAAAAAATCTTCCCAAATCTCCCTAAAGGACATCAGGCAGTATGATGAGCGGCGTAAAAAATAGCGGTGTTCAGTCGCAGTATTCAGACAGTTTATCCTTTGCCGTTTTGAAAACCTCGAAGGATTTCCGCCCCCTAAGTGTCGTCAATCACGGTTTAAATTTCACCAGAAATCCTTTTCAGGAAACAGAATGCTACGATCAGTCGTCAGTCGCAATGTTACAATCATCTCGACATCAGTAGCCGTTTCATCGATATGGCAGTCTTCTCGACGATAGAAGAAATCTTATCATCCCGACCCCTTCGAATAACAAGATTTCCCCCTGCGGTCGAAATGACTACCTAAAACCAAGGATCAGTCCCACACTGCCTACTGCGACCTGAGACAACCAACTCAAATCACCTCCCACAGATCTCCTTGTACGCGCAGTAAGTACACTTTTCCACCTTCTCAGTCTGGTCAAAGGGAACTTCCGGATCAAAGATCTCCCCCAGCAGTCCGCTCAGCCCCGCCTCAAATTCCCCAGCCAACTCGCGATAGTCGTGGATCTCCACGCCGTCCAGCTGCAGAAAGGGATTGAATCTCGGGTTGTAGATCTCCTTGATGTTAAAGATTCCCGGCTTCAGCGGAAGCTGGTTTGCCGGATGTTTGCTTTGATAAAAATAGGCGTAAAGCATCGTCTGCATCGCCGCCTTATTTCGACCCTTGTCCTCCCAATCAAATAAAGAAGCGATGGATTTGAGCTTCTTGGTGTCCTTGCCGGTCTTGTAGTCGATCAGCCGCACCATACCATCCTTCCGGTCCAAACGGTCAATAACCCCGCCCAGGGCCACTTCCACCCTTCCCTCGGTAGTCTCCACCCAGATCCCTGAGGGATAATCTTCCTCCGTGCCGATGATCTCAAAGTCGCCGTTCAGCTGGTCATAGTCCAGGATCGCCCGCAAGTATTTGATGAATATCGCCCGCGCAATCTCCAGCTGCCCGGACAGCTCAAGCGCTTCCTCTTCTTTATCTTGCTTGTAAAAAGCGCGGATCGACGCATCCACCGCCGCCGGAATCTGGGGCTTCAAGCGCTCTATTTCGTGGGTATCTACCAAGCGGAAAGTCTTTCCCTGCTCTACCTTATAGAGATTTTCCACCGCTCCGTGAAGGATCGTCCCAAAGGTCGACGGGTCGATCCCGGTCACGACTTCTTCTTTCTCCTTCAATCCGGCCAGATAGCGAAAGTAAAAGCGCAATCTGCAATCCAAGTACATATTGAGAGCCGAGGCGGAGAACGACTTCAGAAAAGCATTCGGATCGGAAGTCTTCACATACGGACGCAAGGCATCCATCACTTCGGGAGTCTTCTGAATCGTGATCTCTTCGGCAGGAGTCAGATCCACAGGCACCATCGCCACCTGAGATTTGGCCACTCCCAGCTCAGCTTGCATCTGCTGGATAAAACGGCTCATCTCACCCGCCTTGCCCTGATCGGAAGACGTCGTGTAGATCAGATGGACTTCCTCCGCCCGATGCAAGAGGCGGTAAAAAGTATAGGCATAGATGGCGTCATTTTGCTCCTGCACGGGCAATCGAAAAGCGCGACGCAGGTTAAAGGGAATCATGGAATTGATCCCGCCGCCAGGGGGGAAGCTGCCTTCGTTCACATCGCAGATGATGACGCGGCGAAAATCCAGGTTTCGCGACTCCAGCACCCCCATCAGCTGCAAACCCTGAAGCGGCTCCCCTTCAAAGGGCAACTTCAGCTCCCGGAAAATCTGTCTGAAAAGCTTCAGCACAAAATCCATCCTGAGACCTTTGGAGTTGCTTGACTGGAACACTTCCTGGATGCGATTGAGCTGCTTGAAGGCCTGAAAGAGGTAGCTTCGCTGGATCTCATCGTCTTTAAATTCCCCCGCCAGATACTTGATCAGGCCGCCCAAATAGTCAAAAACATCCTGCGGTTCGACTTTTCTAAACACCAATTCGAAGATGGTCCCGGGCTGGATTAGCATGTTCTGCGGAACTTCGAGGAGATTGTTGTCCCTGATTTTCGCCAGCACCGATTGCACATGCTCCCCATCGGCTGCCTTCAAATAGGGAAAAGAAAGCAAATCCGTCACGGGCTTATGGTAAAAGCTCGTCTGGCCATTTTTCACTTTGACAAAACGCTGCAAGTCCAGCACCGCATCCAAGAAGGCATAGATCGGCGCATTTCGGATCGGATAGCCCATCGTCACGTTCAGCTTGTCAATCCCCGAGGGCAGCGTGTGCAGCACCGGAAAGAGCAACTGCTCGTCCGGCAGGATAATGACCGTCTCCTCCAGGCGTTCGTCTGGGCCGATAGACTCCAGCAGCTTGCCGACGAGGTTGGCTTGGTTGGTCTTTAGCGGGATCGAGTGGGTTTGGATCTTGCCGGCTTTTTGGCGGATCTGGTTCGGGATTTCCTGCGGAAAAGTTTTTCCAAGAATCGGATCCTTCTGATAATCCCTGAAAAACAGCCCCGCCTCTTGCAGCGTGTCCTCCAGATAAAATGCATCCACATCCCAAAAGACCTCTGCTCCAAACTCCTTCACAAAGTGCTTGATCAGCTTTTCCTCGGCCAGGGTAAAGGCATTGAATCCGACAAAGACATAGTGCTTGTCAGGCTGGGAAATTTCCTTCAGATTTTCGGCCACCTGGCGATAGAGTTGTCCGGAATAGGCCAACCCGACGGTTTTCAGCCGATGCTGAAAGTCCCCGTACAATCGTCCGAGGATTTGCCAGAAGCGCAAAAATTTGGCCTTCTCTTGCTCATTTTGCCGGGCAAAAGCCAGCCAAAACTGAGAGATCAGCTCCTTTTGATCCTCGGTCAAAAAGCTCAGATCCGACTCAAATTCCTTGATCTCTGCCAGGTTTTGGTAGACTGTCTTGGCAGGAGCCAAAAACTGATCGAGGTCATTGAAGTCTTTCAGGATCAACTCGCCCCAAACATAAAACCGGTCAAAATCCTCCGGCTCTTCCTGAATCTGGCTGTACAACTCATACAGTTCAAAGATCAAGGTCAGCTCGTCCGCGGGCACATTGCCGGCCAGGCCATAAAATACCTGCTCAACCGTCCTTACCTCCGGCATCCAGATCGGTGACTCAATCAACTCGCCGAGATAGCGGGTAAAAAACAGGCCAGCCCGCCGGTTCGGCAGGACGATCACCAAGTCCTTGAGATCGCGGCCCGACTCGAGCAGTTGCTTTGCGGTATCTTTCAAAAAAGACATCATACTTCCAAAATTTCGGTGGGTTCGAGGTAGCAGAGAAAGCCTCTGACGGGCTTCCGGCTAAGGCTGGCTACCAGTGACATGTATTCTTTTACCTGAGCGAGGTGGGAAGCGTACTTTTCCCCGGTCTTGAAGTCCACTACGAGAGCTTCCGTCGGACCGATCAGGATACGGTCCGGCCGCTTTTGACTTCCTCCCGGCAGCAAAATCCCCTGCTCGGCAAGTGACTGAAGCTCCGGATCAAACCATCGGGCAAACTCCGGCAAATCAAATAGCGCATGCAGCTGACTGCCGACCGCAGCAGCTGTCTCGGTATCCAGCCGGCCCTCGAATGCGTATTGCTGAAGCAGCAGCTCTGCGTCTTTCTTATCTTGCGAAGCCGCCAACAACTCGTGGACGATCACACCGAGCTTGCGCTGGGCCCTTGCCTGAAGTCCCGATTCCGAAAAGTCCCAAGCCATCTTTTTAGTCTTCAGCTTGGGTCTCCAGTTTTGCGATTCCCAGCGGAGCTGTACTTCCGTCTTCGGTCTCTCGACTTTCATCGGAGGAACAGGACCCCATGCTCCTGCCTCGTAGATCAGGGTTTCGGCATCCCAGCTTTGCTTTTCTCCCAACTCAGCTACCCGAAAACCTCCGGAAAAGAGAGAATAAAGCACGTTGCCAGTAGTATTCAGATTGATCTCTCCTTTTTGACTTTGGGAAAAGTCCGAAAAGCCCCAAATCACTTCCTCCGCACGGGTGAAAGCCACATACAGCATATTCAGCGAATCGAGGTAAGCAAGGCGGATCTCATCCTGATAGGCAGGTGCAAAAGCGGAATCCCGCAGCGCCTGACCATGAGTCAGCGGCACAACGGTATCAATCCCAGTCCCAGTCGAAAACGGGGACCAGATCACCGGCGCCTGCTGCCCGGAAGCCACAATCCTCCAGTCCAAAAACGGCATCAGGACGACTTTGTACTGCAGTCCTTTGGACTTGTGAATCGTCAGAATCCGCATCGCATCGTGATCCTCGGGGATCTTGACCGTGCGCTTGCGCTTGTTCAGCTCCCACCAGTCGAGGAATCCGATGAGGTCGGCCCGGTTCTTCTTGACAAAATCAAAGACTGCTTCTTTAAATCCCGACACGTAGGCGAGGTCACTGGGCCGATCCACCATCCCCAAAAACGCCACGCACTCCTCCAGCAACTCCATCAGCGGCAGCTGGGTCATCCTGTCTAGCTGTCCGTGTAGCTGCACCGCCTTGGGCCGAAGTTCCTCAGGTAGTTTGTCTTTGTGAAAAAGAGCGTGGCTAAACGGAATATCATGCAGCAGCGCATAGTAAAACCACACCGTCTTGAGGGAAACCTTGTCTGCTGGATTGCTCAGGAAAGTCAGCATAGCCACCAGACACTTTACTGCCGCGGACTTGTCGAGGAAAAGGGACTCTTCCGACAGCACGTCGAAGCGGTATTCTGAGCCGGGATTTTCCCGTCCATATTCCATCAGTTTGTCTGCGATCTCCACTCCGTGGGCATTTTTCCGCACCAAAAAAGCAATGTCCCGCAACTGGTAACCGCGATCTTGGAGATCCATCACCAGTTGCGGGAGGCTGTTTAAGACCTGAGTATGGGAGTCTTCTTCCTCCTCCTCCGACTCGCTGGTGGATCGTGAATTGGCCTTCTGAGTAAATTCCAAACGGATCTTGCCTTGAAACTCCAGGCCGAGCTTGCTGGAAGGGATAGCTTGACTCACTCCCCGAAAAGCCTCCACCAGCAGATTGTCCGCGTCGACCTGGCAGGAGTCATTCATCCCCGACTGCATGAGTTCGGGCAGAGACTCAAAGATCGAATTGTTAAACTGGATGATTCCGGGAAGACTGCGGAAGTTGGTTGCAAGCGCCTTCTCCTCGATGAAGTCGGGGTGAATCTGCCGCTGCACTTCCGCCAGCAAAAGCTCCAGTCGGCCACCCCGCCAGCGATAGATGGACTGCTTCACATCGCCCACGAGCAGGTTGGTGTTGCCGGAGGCCAGGGAGTTTTCGAGCAGAGGCTTGAAGCTCGACCATTGAAAGTCGGAAGTATCCTGAAACTCGTCGATCAGGAAATTGCGGTATTGGTTGCCAATCTTTTCATAGACAAAGGGCGCGTCGTTGTCTTTGGTGATCTCCTTCAGGAAGTCGTTCACGTCGGATATCAGCAGGATTCCTTCTTCGTCCTTAAGCTCCCGCAACTCCAAGATCAGGTCGCGAAAGACCCCAAAGGCATTGAGGTTTTTTTGAAGGGCTACGAGGGTGTTCCATTGGGTAGCCTTTTCGGGCCAGGAAAAAAGGATGGCAGCGAGCCCTGCTTGGGCTGCAGACTCAATGGTTGAGCCGTTTCTGTCACCTTTTTTATACCAGTTGGCAAAGTCTGGAAGATCTCTCAGCATGACATCGGTCAGACTGGGAAAAGGACATTGAGGATCTCCCTGTCGTCCAAAGCGCATCGCAAAGCTTTTGCTCCCGCCTTTGAAATCGCTCCATTCCAAGCCATGATTCGTTCGGATGGTCTCTGCCTGTTCCCGCAGGGTTTCTGCCTCAGCGATCAGCTTATGCTTTTCCTCGCGCACGTACTTTCGAAATTCCCCCAGGAAACCTTCCTTGGCCGCGCTAGCTTGGAACAGTTCCCGAAACGCCTTGAAGCGCTCCATAAAAATCTCCCTGCCGAGCCCTTTGATGCCCGCGCGGATATCCCATGACTTTTCGTCTTCGATCTGCTCTTCGGCATAGCCGATCAGCCAAGTCCGGAGGTTTTTGTCGATAGACACCTTCTCCACCACCCGATCTACCAGCCGATCCAAGACCGCTTCGGTATCCATCTCCAGGTCAAACTTCGCCTGCAAATCCATCTCCCTGGCAAAGGAGCGGATCACCCGCTGAAAGAAAGAATCAATGGTGCTGACCGCAAAGTATCCATAGCCGTGCAGGATATAGAGCAAGGTCTCGCGGGCTCGGCCCTGCAACTGCGCCGGACTCAGATCCAAGGCTTTCATCAGTTCCTTGTCCAAAAACTCCTCCGGTCTGACCTCCTTACTCAACCGCTCCAGTACGGTCAGAATCCGCTCCTTCATCTCCTGGGTGGCCTTGTTGGTAAAGGTCACCGCGAGGATCTGCTTGAAAGCCGAGCGGGGGCTTTGTAGCGCTAGCTTGAGATACTCCAGCGTCAGGGTATAGGTTTTGCCCGAGCCGGCGGAGGATTTGTAGATGATGAAAGGTCTGTTTTCCATGTCAAAAAGGCGAGCCTCCAAGATAGGAAAGTGGCATGTTTTTCCCCGTGGAAAAAGGGAAGGTTGACGAAAATTGTCGGGGATGGGGCGCAGCTGTGGAAAAAACAATACGATTTGGCAAGTATCACCACGGAACTGGAAAATCTGTCCGCAATTGAGTCCCACAGGTACGAACGATAATTTAACCAGCCGTTTTAACGGCTGGATTCGTAGCACCAATCGACGACAACAGTCCCATAGGGACGGACGATTCTCCTTCCGATCAGTGGTGGGCACATCGACAAAATCGGCCATGCCTACGGCATTCAGGAAGCCACTCTCCTTTATTTACCAGCCATTAAAATGACTGGCAAGCTAATCGGTCATGCCTACGGCATTTTTATGAAAAAGCTAAAAATCTCCATTGGCCAAATTCAAAGCAAAGGCCACCCAATTGGATTTCGCTTCTTTTTTGGGCAATTTAAAACGCCCAAAAAACCTAACCTATGAAATACCTATTGATCCTCTTTCTTTCGATCTCTGTGGCTTCGTCAGCCCGTGCAAATGATGGCTACGGACTTTGGCTGGATTATAGCCCAGTTGAAAATTCTCAATTGAAGCAGGATGTTTCCCAGCTTTTTACGGGATTTTACTTTTTTGGGAAAAGCCCAACTTATGAAATCATCCGCGACGAACTCGAAGTTGCTGGTCAAAAAATGCTCGGGAGCTCTCCGGTTTTTTCAACCGAAAGACTTGCTCAAACGCAGGTTTGGCTAGGTACCAGGGACGAGCTTTCACAGGTCCTTGGACTGCAAACCCAGGCGCAAATCCGTGAGCTAGGCGAAGACGGCTACTGGAGAGGACCGATTGTTTTTCAGGGAAAAACCTACTACGCCATCATCGGCAACCGATCTATCGGCGTGCTCTATGGCGTCTTCGACTGGCTGAGAAGTATCCAAACCGACACTTTCGATCCCAAAACTGAAAACTCAGAAAGTCCGAAAGTTAAACTTCGGATGCTCAACCATTGGGACAATCTGGATGGGACGGTCGAGCGAGGCTATGCCGGTTTCTCGATTTGGAACTGGCACAAGCTCCCCGGCTACATCGATCGTCGCTACATCGACTATGCCCGCGCCAATGCCAGCCTGGGGATCAACGCCGTTTCCCTGACTAATGTGAACGCTAATGCCCGGATCCTCACGACGGATTTTATGAAAAAAGCCAGGGTCTTGGCAGACCTTTTCAGACCTTATGGCATCCGGGTTTTTCTGACCGCGCGCTTCTCCGCTCCCATCGAGATCGGCGGATTGAAGACGGCGGATCCGCTTGATCCAGGAGTGATTGATTTCTGGAAAAAGAAGACCGACGAGATGTATTCCTTTATCCCCGACTTCGGTGGATACCTGGTCAAAGCAAATTCTGAAGGTCAGCCGGGGCCGCATGAGTACGGACGAGACCATGCCCAAGGCGCAAATGTTTTGGCAGATGCCTTGGCTCCGCATGGCGGCGTCGTGATCTGGAGAGCGTTCGTCTATTCCCACGAGTTGGATGAGGATCGGCACAAGCACGCCAACCTGGAGTTTGGGCCACTCGACGGGAAATTTCGGGAAAACCTGATCATTCAGGTCAAAAACGGGGCGATTGATTTCATGCCGCGGGAGCCTTTTCATCCGCTCTTCGGGGCGATGCCCAAGACCAATCTGGGGATGGAATTTCAGATTACCCAGGAATACCTCGGCCAGGCCACTCAGCTCGTCTATCTCGCGCCGATGTGGGAGGAAGTTTTTGGTAGCAAAACCTACCGTCCCATTCCCGCATCGAGAGTTGGGGGAATCGTCGATGGCACCGACTCCGGGCAGAAGCTCACGCTCGTGGCGGGAGTCTCCAATATCGGCACCGACCGCAACTGGACCGGCCATATGATGGCGCAGTCCAACTGGTATGCTTTCGGGAGATTGGCCTGGAACCCGGACTTGAGTTCGGAGGAGATAGCCGACGAATGGGTGAAGATGACCTTTGGTCAAGACCCAAAAGCGTTCGCAGCAATCAAAGAAATGCTCCTCGAATCCCGCGAGGCAGCCGTCAACTACATGATGCCGCTCGGTCTGCATCATATCATGGGTTGGGATCATCACTACGGTCCGGGGCCTTGGGTGACTGGTGGCCGACCCGATTGGACTGCACCCTACTACCATCAGGCGGACAGTCTGGGGATCGGCTTTGACCGGACAGCCAGCGGCAGCGATGCTTTGGGCCAATATGCGCCCGAGATCGTCAAGGCTTGGTCTGACCCGACTCAGATTCCTGAGAAATATCTGCTCTGGTTTCACCACCTACCTTGGGACTTCGAGCTGCACTCGGGAAGAACGCTCTGGGACGAGATCGGGCTCCACTACGACACCGGGGTAAAGACTGCGCGGAAGATGGAGGAAACCTGGAATTCACTTGAATCTGAGATCGATCCGGAGCGATTTGAGCATGTCAGACAATTGCTGGCGATCCAGGTGCAGGAAGCCGAATGGTGGAGAAATGCCTGTCTGCTGTATTTTCAGACCTTTGCGAAGCGGCCTTTCCCAGCGGAAATTGAACAGCCAACCGGGGATCTGGAAGACTACAAAAAGCGAAGCTTTCCTACCGCGCCGGGGATCAAGCCGAAGTGGTAGTTTTTGTTGGTCAACAGTCAACAGTCCACGCCAAGGAAGGGGATTAGTGAGTTGTAAATTTCGTAAGCGGAGAGCAATGCCCTTCGACTCCGCTCAGGGCGACAGTCGTGTCTAGCCGAGTTCACAAAATTCAAGAATTTACAAAAAGGAGATGATAAGGGCTTCTCCGTTAAGTTGCGAAAGCACACCACCTAATACAATTCGGAGGGCGCGGTGGGACGATTTGCCAGCGAGCCGGCGTTTGGCCTCGTGCGGTGGGAGCTTTGGCAAATCTTGTCCCGATATTTATCGGGATTGGTTCTTTTGGATCAAGCCAAAAGAACAAAGAAAAAAGTAAGCCTACCCGAACTTAGATGCGGCTTTTAGCTGGCTAAAGTCAAATAAAAATTCGAGGAAAACTCAGAATGAAATACTGAGATTAGAAAATTTTCAAAACAAAACATATCATGTCATTGGTAGCACCTGAGAGACGAAAGTCTCGAAATCGAAGTCTTTTTATCTCGTCTTCGAAAAATCTATTCTTCCCCGGTGAGATCGCCACTCACGTTTTTCGTAACCGGAAAATAGAATTCAAGTCAATGTTGACACTCACTTGGGCGGAAAACTACCCCCCTTCAAAGATTACTTCAGGGTATTTGACCTTGTTTCATAATTTCCTGCCGGATGCCCCCCTTCGAAATGACGATACTCCAAACACCTATTCAATCTTGAATATCGAATGATTAATATCGAATAACGAAGACCTAAACCTCATGGAACCCTACACCATCCCCACCTCCACACGCATAGGCCATGTGCACCTCAAGGTCACCGACCTGCAGCGATCATTGGACTTCTACTGTGGCTTGCTGGGTTTTGAGCTGGTGATGAAATATGGAAAAGACGCCGCCTTCATCTCGGCGGGGGGCTACCACCACCACATCGGACTGAATACCTGGCAAAGCAAGGGCGGCAGGCCTGCGCCAAAAAACGCAGCTGGACTTTTTCATACCGCCATCCTTTTACCCAGCAGAAAAGACCTCGCGGTGATCTTCAAGCGACTGATCGACTCCAAGTATCCGCTAACGGGAGCAGCAGATCATGGTGTCTCAGAAGCCATCTATCTGGATGATCCGGATGAAAACGGCGTGGAGCTGTACTGGGATCGACCTAGAGAACTTTGGCCACTCGACGAAGATGGGGAACTCACCATGTGGACCCGACAGCTGGATGCTCAGGGATTGCTGGGGGAATTGGGAAAATGACCAGTTTTCTTTTTCATTTTTCCGCAACCCAAGTTTGCTGAGCTTGAAGTGATGGGCGCATAGGTTTCTTCTACTCCATTGTGCTATCTTCCCCTCGCAAGGACACATGAGCTGGATTTTTGCGCAAATTTGCCAACAAAGGCCGCAATGGCTTGCTTATTGATTTGATTACCTTGACTCTCCAAAAACCATTTTTGATTTATTGGAGATTCGCTCAGCCATAGTAACCATCGTCCATTCTGGGACAAAACCAACCAGCAGATCCACTTTAGAGAAGTGGAATTGGGGAGAATACCCTAACTTCTGTAGCGAAAAATCTACAGCTGGAAAACGTTTTTTTTCCCGGGAATGACGTGGAATGCTTACCTGTAACTTATTTTAGCTATCACTACCAAAAGGATTTTGTCTAAGATTTTTAAAGTTCTGGGGATCATCCTCGGGATCATTTTGGTGATCTTGGTCGCCGGGATTCTCTTTGTCCGAAGTCCCTGGGGTCAGGATATCATCGTGGGCAAAGCAGTCGCGTTTGTCAAGGAAAAAACAGGTACGGAGCTCCGAATAGGTAAACTATTCATTACTTTTTCCGGAAATATTTTTCTCGAAGAACTCTACCTCGAAGACCAAAATCAAGATACCCTACTCTACTCTCGTAAACTCGAAGCAGGCGTGGCGATTGCACCGCTAATCTCCACAGGAGACATCCAGGTCACAAAGTTGGATTGGGAGGGGCTCACAGCCAGAGTAAGCAGGACAGCCGAAAGTGGTAGATTTAATTTCGACTTTTTGACGGATGCCTTTGCCTCGGATACCACACAAAAGGTAGCGGCAGACACTACCGCATCAGAACCGGTTTCCATCGCGTTGGCCCCGGCGAGCCTGAGGGATTTCGATATTGACTACCAAGACGAAGTCATGGGAATAGATGCCAAAGTCCACCTTGGTCAGCTGGATGTCGACATTTCTGAGATTGACCTAGCCGGCTTTTTTTTCAAGATCAAACAAGTCGCACTCCAAAACACCGTAGTAAACTACCTTCAAACCAAGCCTTTTCCACCTTCGGAAGACGAAGGGTCCACCACCACAATGCCTCGACTGGAACTGGACGAATTGCTGCTCTCAGGCATTCAAGTCGCTTATCTCAGCGAACCTGATCGGATGGAAGCCAAGGCACAGATCGACCGTTTATTGGTTGAGCTTCCCGAGGCCAACCTTGTAGATCAAATCATTCATCTGTCTAAGGCAGAGCTGACGAATAGCAACTTGCTATATCATGATTTCTCAGAAAAAGCAGGCTCTGAGGAAAGCTCGTCTTCTCCAATTGAAACGGCATTTGTTTGGCCAGAATGGCTCGTCAAAGCTGACAAAATCGTCATCGACTCCACCACGATCGAATACAAGACCAAAGACGTAGCTATCAAAAAGGGACTATTTAACCCCGAGGCAATCGCCCTAACCGGACTAAAAATTGACTTGGAAGACGTCTCGCTCGAAGATCAAAAAGCAAGCGCCAACCTAAAGGAATTTCATTTCTCTGAAGGCAGTGGGTTTGAGCTGGCCCAGTTCCAATTTGCGCTAGAACTGGATCAGAAGTCGACCGAAATCAACGACTTGATCCTCCAAACCAACCGAAGCAGACTAGCTGCGAGTACGACGCTCGACTATTTCTCCATCAACGAGTTGATAAATTTCCCAGAGAAAACCCAAATCAAACTGCTAGTACAGGACACCCAGCTTGACGTCAGAGATGCCTACTTTTTTGCTCCGGAACTTGCCCAAGACACGCTCATCAGGGAGATCGCTGGAGCACCCATTTATCTAGACGGCAAACTAGATGGAGATATGAATCTCATCAATCTGGACAAGCTTTTACTTTCTTGGTCAAATACAAACTTGACCGCGCACGGAGTAGTCGAGAAACCTATGGATATCGAGCACCTGAGGTTCGATCTTCCAAATATCCGCATGAACTCGACCAGATCGGATTTGATAGGTTTTGTGGATGAGAAAGCCCTGGGGATACAACTACCGGAAACCCTGAGCCTTCAGTCAAATGTACGAGGGACTTTGGATGACCTCTTGGCAAACCTCAACCTCGAAACCAGCTTGGGAAATATCAGCCTGAACGGAGGCTACCAAAATGATCAAACGCTAGCTTTTGACGCTGACCTGAGCGTGCAGGGTCTGCAACTTGCAACTCTGCTTCAGACGCCCGAGTTGGACACCGCGAGCTTTCAGGTCAAAGCAACAGGCAAAGGCACCGACCTCTACTCTATCGATGCCGAGCTAAGCTCCAATTTCGAGCGGCTCCGGCTTTATGGAGGAGACTACAGCGGGCTGAATCTCGAGGGAAAATTGGTCGACGGAGCTGGTGATGTCCGGATGTGGATCAAAGAAGAATTCCTTGATTTTGACTTATTGACCACCATCGATCTGGATTCGGTCTCTTCGAAGGTTGATTTGAATTTAGATCTAAAAGGCGCCGACTTTCGGGAGCTAGGGCTAACTGGGGTAAACAGTCGGGCAAAACTACTATTCCAAGCCAATTTTGAAGGAAATCCAGAAGCTTTTGACTTGAGCGCCCGTCTCAGCGACGGCAACATCTTTTTCAAAGACAGAAACTATCAAAGCGGGACACTAGATCTCGGGGCACACCTGCGACCGGACAGCACCAGTTTTGACATCTCGAGCAAGATCATCAACGGATACTTGAGAACAAACTCGTCGATCAATGAGCTACGGACTGCGATGTCAGATCTCCTTACGCATTACCTGGATTCCACTGCCGAGCGATCTTCCCAGGAAGATTCGTTGGTTATGCGTATAGATTTGGTCCTTAAGCCCGACCCACTCTGGACGGAGGTTTTGCTCGCAGGATTGGAAAATTTTGACAGTGCGAGCGTGAAAATAGATTTCATCCAAGCGACCGACTCGCTGGTGGCGGCGATCAATTTCCCCTACGTCAGCTATGGAGGGACTACCGTCGACAACTTGCTGGTGGAGATCAACGCTGACCGGAAGGATTTGAATTTGGATTTGGGGTTCACCGGCTTAAGCACCGGGCCGATTGCGATGCAAAAAACCAATCTCACAGGCGTGCTAGACAACTCCCTCCTGAAACTCGATTTCACCACCTTTCATGAAGAGGAAGTACTAGCCCATATCCCCTTTGACGTCGGCATCTCCGGAGATTCACTTCGGGTTCTGATCCTCCCTGACGATCTGACCCTGAATAGTACGCCATGGGAAATCTCCGGGGACAACAGCATCACATTTTTGACCGGTGATCTTCAGTTTAGGGAATTTGAGTTGCGAAATGGGCGGCAGAGCCTTAGCATTCAAAACGACATCCCAGGTTTCACAGAGAAAAACCTTGCTGTGGAATTCGAGAACTTTCGCCTGGAAACCATCACCGGAATTCTCAATCCAGAGGACACCTTGGCCGGCGGCTCGCTTCAAGGGCAATTGGTCGTGGAGAATCCATTTGGCGCGACCGGAATAATGGGAAAGCTCAACGTCGATAGCCTGATCGTGATGGACACGCAGTTGGGAAATCTTTCGCTGGAGGCGACTGCCAAAAATCTGGGAGACTATCTCATAGCACTTGGATTGCAGGATGACGGAGTCGATCTGCAGCTCGACGGAAGCTTTGTAGCAGATGAAGCGGGCGGGACTTTTGATATCAATCTGGATCTGAATCAGATCGACATGGCAAAAATCGCTGCTCTTTCCCAAGGACAGATTACCAATGGAGAAGGATTTCTGAATGGAAAAGTTACCCTTTCTGGTACTACCGCTGAACCTGTCTATTTAGGAGAATTTCAATTTAATGAGGCGTCTTTTATCCCAACTCAACTCAGCACGAAGTATTTGCTCTCCGACGAAACGATACGAGTAGACAACGCCGGACTATATTTTGAAAACTTCACAATACGAGATGGAGAAAACAATACCTTCAGCGTTGACGGCACAGTGCTCACAGAAAGCTACACCAACCCATCCTTTGACCTTCAGATCTATGCGGACAACTTCTTGGCGATCAATTCGACCAATGAAGAAAATGAGCTGGTCTTTGGCAAAGCCTCGCTGGATGCAGATGTAAGTGTTACCGGAGATCTCACCCTACCAATCGTGCGGGCAAACCTCCGGGTGAGGGACAACACAGATCTGACGGTGATCATACCGGAGTCCGAGGCTGATCTGGTGGAACGAAACGGCGTGGTGATTTTTGTCAACAAAGACAATCCAGACGATATTCTCACAAGGGCTTTGGAAGAAAGCACCAGCGCCTTTGTCGGGTATGATATCCAAGCCAGCCTGGCTGTAGATCCAGAGGCAAGCTTCAAGATTGTAATAGATTCCTATACCGGCGACAATCTCAGGATTGCCGGCGACTCAGAACTCCGGATGGACATCAATCCTAACGGCAGAATAACGCTTACCGGCGACTATGAAGTCAGCGAGGGATTCTATGAAATGTCGCTATACAGCCTGATCAGTAAGAAATTTGAAATCAACAAAGGCAGCCAAATAACCTGGAACGGCGATCCAATCGATGCTACACTGGATATTCAGGCGATCTATGAAGTGGAAACCAGTGCGGCAGACCTGATGGCCTCCCAACTTTCCGGTTCTAGTACTGAAGTCAAAAACCAATACCAACAACGTCTGAAATTCAGAGTATATCTGAACGTAAAAGGAGAACTGCTGAAACCGGAAATTTCCTTTGCACTGGACATGCCCGAAAGCGAGCGGGGGGCTTTTGGTGGGAATGTCTACTCCAGAGTCTTGCAGATAAACGGAGAAGAAGATGAGCTTAACAAACAGGTGTTTTCGTTACTGGTTTTGGATCGGTTTTTCCCATCTCAGGGGAGTGACGGATCAGGCGGGGGGGCCGAGGCAATGGCGCGAAACAGTGCCAGCCAGCTGCTTTCCGATCAAATGAACGCCTTCTCCAGCAAACTTTTCGGAGACAGCGGATTCTCACTTGGGTTTGACGTGGACAGCTACCAGGACTACCAGAGCGGTTCGCCGGAAAACCGAACTGATCTAAACATCAATGCGGAGCAAACGCTGTTCGATGAACGGGTCGTAGTGAGCATCGGTAGTCAGGTCGGTCTTGAGGGCAGCAGTCAAACGGAGGAAAATGCCAACGTCCTGCTGGCCAATATCAGTTTTGAATATATGCTAACCGAGGACGGCCGATGGAGAATTCGGGCTTTCAGGCAGAATCAGTTTGAGTCCATTATCGACGGGCAACTGTTTGTGACAGGTCTTGGCTTGAATTTCAACAGGGAGTTCAACGAATTCAAGGAATTATGGAAGCCTCCTGTCAAAGTAGAAAAGGAGCTGAAAAAGAGCAAATCCAAAAAGGAGAAAAAGAATAAATCCAACAAAGATGAAGACACGGACAAGTAACTTAAAAGCTATGCTCTGCTTTGTCCTCTTTCTGGCTGGATGCAGTGTCAAAAAATATATTCCGGAGGACGAATTTCTCTACGAAGGTGCCGAACTGAAAGTGGAGTACACCGAGAACGTCAAGGGCAGTAAGAAAATCACCGAAGAGTTGGAGGGACTGTTGCGACCAGATCCCAACAGAAAGTTTTTGGGAATGTATATAGGACTCTGGTCGCACTATAAAACCCAAGAGGAAAAATCAGGGTTCTTTGCCAGCTTTATCAACAAGAAATACGGGGAGAAACCGGTCTATTTCAAGCAGGTGGAGCCGTCCCGCACGGAGGAGTTGATCATGAATCGGCTGGAAAACCGGGGCTTTTTCTACAGTCAGGTCAGCTCTGAGGTGCTTCGCAAAGGCAAGTTTGCGACGGTAAAGTACGCAGCGACGGCAACGGAACCTTATCGCTTGGATACACTGATTGTCGAACGAGACTCTCTTCCGATCGACCGGGAGATCGTTCTTTCGCAGGAAAAAACCATTCTTAAAAAAGGCGATCGGTTCGATTTGGATAGGTTTAAGAAAGAACGGGTGAGGCTGGATTCACTTTTAAAGCTGAAGGGCTACTATAACTTCAACAACGACTACCTAATCTTTGAAGCAGACACTAATGATACAGATTCCCTGAGAAATTTTCGGCTGTACCTCAGACTCAAAAAAAATGTTCCGGAGACAAGTCTTGTCCCCTATGTCATCGACACCATCAAGGTATTCCCGAACTATTCGGTAGACGAAGATAAAGCGACAGAGGACACAGTGCTCTACAACAACAAATACTACATTCAAAAAGGGGAAGTGTTCAAAGAGGAGCTGCTTGATCAATACATTCTCCTTGAAGCTGGGGATCGCTTTGACCCGGTCAATTCCAAACTGAGCAGCAACCGACTGAGCAACATCGGTAATTTTAAATTTGTCAACCTTCGTTATCAGAACCTGGAAACCTTTGACTCGACGGGTCACCTTCGGGCAGAGTTTCATCTTTCGCCGATGACCAAGCGCTCCATCCGAACTGAGTTTATGGGCGTGTCCAAATCCAACTCTTTTGCCGGACCGGCGCTGTCTGTATCGTATCGAAACAGAAATCTCTTCAACGGTGGAGAAACCTTTAGCCTCACCGCCCGGGCAGGGTATGAGTTTCAGGTGGGATCTGGCGATAGAACAGGACTTCAATCCTTCGATCTTGGACTGCAGGGTGATTTGATCTTTCCACGGCTTCTGTTCTTCATTCCAATTCAAGACCTCTTCAGTTATTCCGTACCCAAAACCAAGACCGGACTCGGCATCGAATACCTCAGTCGGGGCGGACTTTACCGGCTCAATTCCTTCTTTGCCAATTTTGGCTATTTATGGAATGCCAATAAATACGCCTACCATGAATTTAACCCCATCAGTGTCAATCTGGTCAACCTTACCCAAACCACGCCGGAATTTGACGAAATACTTGAATCAAATCCTTTTCTGAAAAAGAGCTTTGAACAGAATTTCATCTTGGGGCTCAATTATCTTTTCAGCTACAACAAGCTGAACGACCGATTCAGAACTCACGCCTATCTCCTCAGCGCCGGGGTTGGCTTCGCAGGAAATGCTGCCAGCGGTCTGGAAAATCTTTTCGGCACTCCGGACGGCAAGGTTTTCGGACTGGAGTACGCCCAATTTGCCAAGGTTGATCTGGATCTTCGCTACCACCTCAATCTATCCAAAGATCAAACCATCGCCACGCGCTTCTATGCCGGTCTGGGAATTCCATTTGGGTCAAGTGTCTCGCTCCCCTATTCCATGCAATTTGCGTCTGGCGGCCCCCACAGCGTACGGGCGTTTCGGATCCGATCCATTGGCCCCGGCAGCTACCGCCCCCCGGTAAATGACACCAATTCTTACTTTGATCAGGCTGGCGACATCCGACTGGAAGGAAATATCGAGTATCGATTCCCCATCTTTTCCTTTCTAAAAGGGGCCTTGTTTATGGATGCGGGGAACATTTGGTTGCAAAACGAAAACGAAGCCTTACCCGGAGGTAAATTCACGACGCATTGGTGGAAAGAAATCGCCGTAGGAACAGGGGCAGGTTTGCGGGTAGATATTCAATTTTTTGTGATCCGATTTGACATGGCAGTTCCCATACGATTCCCTTACCTACCGGACGGAGAGCAATGGGGCAACAGCTTTGACTTTGGCAGCAAGACTTGGAGACGGGAAAATATGATCTTCAACTTCGCGATTGGTTATCCTTTCTAAGTGGAATGAAAAATTGGAAGAATGGGAGGGATTCGACCTTTTTCGACGTTCGACATTGGTTAGTTAATAAGCGGTCTAAAGCATTAGAATATCCGACAGAATCATTGCTACCGTAGAGATCTAAGCCCAAGCCTCGTTCGGAAATCTCCATCTTGAAAAGATAATTCTCTAAATTAGACCTGGGCAGCATGTGCGGTAAGCAAAAACTCCAAACGAATTCAAAATGAGCCGAATTCATCTATTTGAATGGGAGGATCAGGCTTGGTTTCCGGTCAGGATCCGAAACTACATGACCGATTTTCTCCAGTTTCTGACCAACAAAACCCGGATGTTTTCGCCTTTGGCGCAGGAGCTGGATGTTTTGCTGAAAAGCTCCGATACCAAGCAGATCGTCGATTTGGGTTCTGGCGGCGGAGGCGGCTTGCTTTCCCTCAATGAAGACCTGCTGAAAATCAACCCTGAGGTCAAGTTTATCCTCACCGACCTCTATCCCAATCACAAAGCCTTTCAGCATACCCAAAGCCAAGCAAGGAACTTCGAGGCGATCCCTGCGTCGGTAGATGCTAGAGATGTCCCAAAAAAACTCAAGGGCATCCGGACGATGTTTCTCTCTTTTCACCATTTCAAACCCGAAGATGCAGTCCAAATCCTCCAGAATGCGGTGGACGCCAAGCAGGCCATCTTCATCGCCGAGGGGCAGGAGCGCTCGGTCCCCAGCATCTTGGCCATGTTCTTTTCCCCGCTGACGGTATGGCTCACCACTCCCTTTATCCGCCCATTCTCCGGGGGCAGACTGCTCTTCACCTACCCGATTCCCCTCGTACCGATCTTCACTTGGTGGGATGGAATCGTTTCGGCTTTGCGAACCTATTCTGTATCGGAGATGCGCGAACTGATCGGGAAAGTCGAAAACCAAGACTCCTTTATCTGGAAAGTCGAGCGGATTAAATCTGGCCCGGCGCATCTTCTTTTCCTGTCCGGACATCCAAAAAAATAGCCAAGCATCAGAAAGCAAAAAGCCGATAGAGACGTGTTTCTATCGGCTTTTTTGATCTGGGAGAAAAAGCTCCCCTAGTTGTACTTCAGGACAATTGCAGGCGTAGAGCTGAGCTTTTGCTGGAGATTTTTGGGAACCGTCACAATGGTCCTCCCATCTTCCGTCTTCCATTTGAGGTTTCCTTTCTCCCCCAAAACCTGAATCTTGGCTCCCTTGGAGGGAGCATTGAGCGTCCAGGAAATTGTGTTGCTCAGCTTTTCTCCTTCTTCCAAAGGCAGGATCGCATACATCTCTTTTTCTTTTCCTTGGGTGAAATAGATCTTCCCTTCCTTGAAGTCTTCGATAGCTCGGGTGCCATAGATGCCGTCCCCGTTTACTTCCAGCCAGTTTCCGATCTCCTCCAATCGGGAGACCTGCTCTGGCAAAAACACCCCATCCGCTGTAGGCCCAACTCCCAAGAGCAGGTTACCGCCTTTGGCTACGATCTCGACGAGCAGATGGATGACTTTGCGGCTAGGCTTAAACTTGTCATTTGGCACATATCCCCAAGCGCCACCCAAAGTGATGCAGCTCTCCCAGGGATCAGCAGACATGGTCGCCGGGATTCCCTGCTCGGGAGTTCGATAGTTTTCAAAGGGCCCATGCACCGTGCGATCCACGATGAGGATGCCCTCCTGGTTTTTTCGGGCCATCTCGGCGATCCGTTGCATATTGATCTCCTGGTCAAACTCCGGAATCGGCGCACCCCAGCTCAGCACTTCCTCGTTGACCGTGGAGCGGGGACGCACCCATCCCCCATCCAGCCAAAGGATGTCAATGTCGCCGTAGTGAGTCGTCAACTCATTGATTTGGTTGTAGGTAAACTCCTTAAACTGATTCCATCTCCACGGATTTTTGCGGATGTCATAGTTCACATTCCGGTCTGGAGTCGCATAATAATCCCACCAGAAGTACTGGGAGTGCCAGTCCGGCTTGGAATAATAGGCACCGATCATCATGTCTTTGGCACGAAAGGCATCAAAGACATACTTGGCGACATCAGCCTTGGGGTGGTTTTTAAACGGCCCATCGGAGATCTTGTAGTCGGTGAATTGGGTGTCAAACATGTTGAAACCATCGTGGTGCTTGGTGGTGAAGACCACGTATTTCATCCCCGCTTTGGCAGCGGCATCTGCCCATTGCTCCGGGTTGAAGCCTTGGGGATTGAACTCATCCTTCAGTCCAAAGTACCACTCCTTGTAGTCCGTGTAGGTTTGGGTGGTGTCCTTGCGACGAATCCAGTCCTCGTTGTTGATGCTCCAGGACTCGACGATACCGGGCACTGCATAGATGCCCCAGTGGATCAGGATGCCAAACTTCTGATCCCGCCACTGCTCGAGCTTTTCCAAAACTTCGGGTTCGCTGGGATACTGATAGTCTTGGGAGGTGGGATGAAGGGTGTTTTGGGCGCGAAGGCCAAAGGAAAATGCAAGGGCTAAGAAGAGCAGCCCGAGGGACTTTTTAGGCATGGGAATGTAAATCGAAGATGTAAAATCTGAAGAAACTTCAACTGTTAAAGGTAAGCCCGGTCTCGGAACTGGGCAATTAAAACCGGGACGACTGGTAGGGTTTTCAAATTCCAGCTTCTGGGAAAGCTGGGCACTCGGGCAGCGGCAATGCATCCCATGAGATTTCTGTCCGAAAACCGCTATTTTAATCCTCCCAAACCAAGCAGCCATGAGCAGTGAAATCCTCCAAACTAACCCAGATACGGAAATCGTGTGCAGCCGGGTACTCCCCTTTTCCCAGGAACTCGTCTTCCGCGCCTGGTCAGAACCCGAGCTCTTCAAAAACTGGTGGGGGCCCGCCGGTTTCACCAACACCTTTCACGAGTTTGATTTTCGGGTGGGAGGAAGATGGACCTTCACATGCACGCCCCCACGCAGGGCAATTTTGAGAACAGTTGCGAATTCATCAAGATCGAAAAACCTAAGCTGATTGCCTGGAAACGCCATTCCAAGCCGCTCTTTCAGATCTTGGCGACCTTTGAGGAGATTGACGCGAAACAAACGAGGGTTACTTTCAAGCAACTTTTTGAAACTCCCGAAGAATGCGAAAAGCTCAAGAAGTACGTCTTGGACAAGAACGAGGAGAACATGGATCGGCTGGAAGAGGAGTTGAAAAAGATGAGTCAATAAGACAGAGACACTCCCCCAAAACGATCAGTCCAGCCTGTCCCGAACCCAATCCACGATCGTCTCCAGGTATCTTTCACTCTCCAAATCCCGGATCAGTTCGTGGTATCCGCCTTCGAAGATTTCCAGCCTTTTATCCTTGGAAGCAGCCTTTTGGAAGAGCAAATCTGAGCCTTTGGGATTGGTCAGACGGTCAGCTGAGCCATGAAGGATCAGTACTGGAAGTTGGAATTTCCCGGCGTTTTGCTGCACATATTTCATCTGCAAGAAAAGCTCCTGCCCCGTCCGCGCAGGAACAGGCTGGGTATAGACCAGGGGATCGTTGAGGTAGGCCTCCACTTCTTCGGGAATACGCGAGATCATCTTCGGGTCCAGCTTCAGTGCTTTGAGGCGGGGAAAATAGTTGCTCACCAATCCCGCTACCGCTTTCAGCAAAGCCGGGGTGCCGGGATCCTCGACAATCGCCGGCGAACTCAAGATCACGCCTGCCGCCTCAGGTTGGTATTTCAACACATAGGCGGCAACCAATCCTCCACCCATGCTGTGCCCGAAGAGGAAAGCCGGCAAGCCTTCGAGATAGCTTTTGCCCTTTCCAAAAAGAATATCCAGGTCTTCCAAATAATCCTCCGCTGATTCGAAATAGGCATCGGGCTTCCCCTCGACAGACTTCCCGTGCCCTCGCCCATCAAAGGTAAAAACGGCAACTCCGATTTGCGTCAGCCTTTCGACCAAGCGAGCGTAGCGGCCGCTGTGCTCGCCCAGTCCGTGCACGAGCAACAAGCTTGCTCTAGGCTGTTCGGGCATCCAAGCCTGGAGGTAGAGCTTTAGCCCATCGTGCGTCGTGTAGGAGGATTCGAGGTGTTTCATCAGTTTCGGATTCTGGGTTTCAAAATAGCAAAAAGAAAAACGATTCGGTTAACTTGGTGATAAACTGCACCTAAACCCATGAATAACCATCTCCGCCTTACTTTTACCCTACTCTTTTCCGTCCTCCTCACCGCATCAGCATTCGCGCAAAACGGCATGTCCGTTGAGCGACTGGCACGCTATGACGCTTTTTATCAAAACGAAATAGACCAAGGCCGACTTCCGGGAGTGGTCACCCTGATCTACAAAGACGGAGAGAAGGCCCACGAATCGGCGCTGGGCTACAGCGACCGTTCTACTAAGACTCCGATTAGCAGCGACCAGATCTTCTTCATCCAGTCCATGACCAAGCCCATCGTCAGTACGGCCTTCATGATGCTTTATGAGGAAGGCTATTTCTTTTTGAACGACCCGATCTCCAAATACCTCCCCGAATTCAAGGACATGAAAGTGGTCAAAGACCCTGAAATCGGCAGCGCCTCCGGTCTGGAGCCAGCTAAATCCCAGATCACCATCGACCAAGTGCTGAGCCATACGGCGGGATTTCTCCATGGCATCGGCCCGACCAAACTGGACGAGGAAGTCCGGGAGGCCATTTATGTTTCCAGCCCGAAGACTATCGAAGAGCGGGTCAAAGCCCTTGCGGCCCAGCCTTTGGCCAGCCATCCGGGAGAAAAGTGGAACTACTCCGCTTCACCTGACATCCTGGCCCGCCTGATCGAAGTCTTCTCTGGAATGAGTCCGGCGGAATTCCTCAGAACCCGCCTCTTTGAGCCGCTGGGCATGAAAGATACTGGCTACAATCTCAGCGAGGAACAGGCAAAGCGGATGATGCAAGTCCACAACTACGACGACAGCGGAGTCTTGATCAAGTCCGAGCGGCAAACGCCTACCTCCGGCAACACGGTCTTCGGAGGTACTCACGGGCTCTTTTCTACCGCTGCGGACTACTCGCTTTTCGCACAGATGATGCTCAACGGGGGCGAATGGAAGGGCAAGCGATTTCTCAGTCCCAAGACGGTGGATATCATGCGGATCAACCAAAGCGGCGATCTCTTCCAAGATCCGGGGAAGGGTTTTGGGCTGGGCTTTGCGGTCGTGGATGACTTGGCAGATTCGAAAGCCCTAAGTTCCGAAGGCACCTTCTACTGGAGCGGAGCTTATTGCACCTATTTTTTCATCGACCCCGAGGAAAAAATGGTGGCAGTATTCATGACTCAAATGAATCCTTTCAGCGGTTTCTACGAAAACAAATTTCGTCAGATGGTCTATCAGGCAATAGACTAGGAGCGCGGCTCAATTATCGTAAAACTCCGTTGATTCAACTTGAAAAATCCCTACTTTGAATTCCAATTCACTCGCAAAAACCATGGTCAATTCAGGTTTTCACAAACCAGCACTTTGCCATTTGTCGGTCTGGATGATTTTGGGAACAGTCTTTTTCTCCTGCGGATCTTCCGAGCCAGACCCCATCACTCCCAAAGTCCAACCCATCACCGAGTCCGTTTATGCCTCCGGCATCATCAAAGCCAGGGATCAATACGAAGCGTTCACCTCAGCCAACGGGCCGATTCAAGAGGTCTATGTAGAAGAAGGAGATACGGTAACAGTCGGTACGCCGATCCTGATGATCTACAACGAAGCTGAAAAGCTCCGCCGGGAAAATGCGCTTTTAGCTCGCGATTTTGCGGATCAGCAGGCCAATCAGACAAGGCTCCGAGACGTGGAACTGGCTATCGAACTGGCGAAAAGCAAGCTTCACAACGATTCTCTGATTTGGGTTCGCACCAAAAACCTGTGGGACAAAGGTATCGGTACGGAAGTGGATCTGGAGCAGAAAGAGCTGAGCTACAAAAACTCCAAAACCAGCTACGAATCCGCCCTACTCCACCAAAGCGATCTCAAGCGGGAAATTGCCTACAACTCCCAAAGTGCAGGCAAAAGTCTGGCGATCAGTCAGGTCATGGAAAATGACTACTTGCTCCGGAGTACGCTTGACGGAGTGGTCTTTTCTATCCTGAAGGAAAAAGGTGAAATGGTCACGCCACAGACCCCTTTGGCGGTGTTGGGACGAACTGGAGACTTTTTTTTGGAGATGCAGGTGGACGAATACGACATCGCCAAAGTCCAGCTTGGGCAGAAATCCTTAGTCACCATGGACAGCTTCAGAGATGAAGTCTTTGAGGGAAAAGTAACCAAGATCTACCCGATTATGGATTCCAAAAGTAAGACCTTTACTGTCGAAGCCGAGTTCACAAAGGCACCGCCGACACTCTTTCCCAACCTGACTTTGGAAGCAAACATCATCACCCAAGCCAAAGAAAATGCGCTGATCATTCCAAGGAATTACGTCCTGAAAGACCAATGGGTGATCACCTTCGAGGAAGACACCCTTCCCGTCAAACTCGGCATCAAAACCTATGAATACGCAGAGATTTTGGAAGGAATCACCGCAAGCACCCAACTGATCATGCCCGGAAAATGAAGTGGACGTTGATCATCGAGATAGCCAAGGCCCTGATGCTCGCGCGGATGAAGCAGACGCTGATTGCAGCCACCGGCGTGATGTTCAGCATCACCATGTTTGTGGCTTTGCTGGGCTTCATGAACGGACTCAACTCCATGCTCGATGGCTTGGTTCTCAACCGGACACCCCACATCCGGTTTTATAACGAAATCAAGCCCAACCCCAATCAGCCCATCGACCAAAGCGAGGAGTTTAAAGACCGTCTCAACATCATTCGTTCTATCAAACCCAGCACCAGCAGGCTTTCGATCCACAACAGCGCCTCCATCATCCAAAATCTCGAAGCTGATCCCCGTGTTTTGGGCGTCAGTCCCAAGATTGCAGCGCAGGTATTCTTCAATGTCGGCACTATCGACCTCACGGGAATTGTCAATGGGATTGCCGTGGAAAAAGAAGCCGCACTCTTTGCCTTTTCCGACTATGTCACAGCGGGAAACTATGAAGACCTCAATCAAATCAACACCATCATTTTGGGAAAAGGAGCCGCCGATCGAATGCTGGCGGATATCGGTGACGTCATTCAGGTCACCACCGCGCAGGGCAATCGGGTTCAGCTCAAGGTGGTTGGCTATTTCCAGAGTGGACTGGGGGATTTTGACAACTCCAACAGCTACGCGTCAATCAACACCGTCCAGAAAATGCTTGGCGAACCTGCCTCCTACATTACCGATATCCAGGTAAAACTCAACGACTTCGCCATCGCCCCTGCCATGGCCAGTGAACTGCGGAACATTTACCAGATCGATGCGGACGATATTCAGACCGTGAATGCGCAATTCGAAACTGGAACCCAAATACGCTCCATGATCAGCTATGCGGTCGGAATCACCCTGTTGGTCGTGTCGGGCTTTGGGATTTATAATATCCTGAACATGATGATTTACGAAAAACTCGACACCATCGCCATCCTAAAGGCCATCGGCTTCAACAGCAGTGACGTCAACCGGATTTTCATCACCATCGCACTGACCATCGGAATCGTCGGAGGGGTTTTGGGATTGGTCTTTGGGTTCCTCGCAGGCTTGGCCATTGACCAGGTTCCTTTTGAGACCGAGGCGCTCCCCACCATCAAGACTTTTCCCGTGGACTACAATCCAAAATACTACATCATCGGAGGTACTTTCAGTTTGATCACCACCTATTTCGCGGGATTTTTTCCCGCCCGAAAAGCCTCCGGAGTAGATCCTGTCGAGATTATCCGTGGAAAATAACACAGCAGATGCCAGTACTCGAAGCAAAAAATATCGACAAATTCTTCTACAATCCCACCAAAACGCAAGTACTGAAAAAGGTCAGTTTTGGGGTCGAAAAGGGTGAGTTCGTCTCTATCGTGGGCAAATCAGGCTGTGGAAAATCAACCCTGCTTTACATCCTGTCCACCATGGACACGGACTATCAAGGCGAAATGCACATGGACGGGGAGATGATTTCCGGCAAACCAAAAAACTATTTGGCGCAAATTCGAAATGCCAAAATCGGTTTTGTATTTCAGTTCCACTACCTGCTCAACGAGTTTTCGGTTTTGGAAAATGTCCTGATTCCAGGCCTGAAACTCGGGATCCATTCGCGCGATGAACTCGAACATCGGGCGATGGAAAAGCTCAAGTTTTTTGACATGCAGGATCACGCGCTCAAGCGGGCAAACCAGCTCTCGGGCGGGCAAAAACAACGTGTAGCCATTGCCAGAGCATTGATCAACGACCCACTCCTAATCATGGGCGACGAACCGACTGGAAACCTCGACAAGAAAAACTCTGACATCGTTTTTCACAAATTCCGTGAAATGGCACAGCAATTTAAGCAAACGATGCTGATCGTGACCCATGACCCGGAGTTTGCCGAAGGTACCGATCGGACGATTGAGATGGAGGACGGAAGGGTTATCAGGCAGTGAGCATGAACAGGAGGGCCATTTCGACCGTAGGGAGAAATCTTATCATGTGGAGCAGCGATATGTTTGTAAAGATCTCTCCTAACGTCGAGATGACTGCGCTTATTGAACACTGGGACCGATCACTGCCTTCTGAGACTGACCCTGCTCTTCAATAAACCCCAACACATCCCGATACCCTCTCGTCCAGGTGAAAAAGAACTGCGTCATCATCGGAATATGATGCTTTCTCGGGTAAAAGGAGTATTCCAAAGGAATGCCTTTCTCCTCAGCCGCCTTCCGGAAAATCCCAACCGTCTGTGTGATCGAAGGATAGGTATTCCCTCCTTCCATAATAATCATCGGAACGTCGGTGTTCCCGAGAAAATTAATGGGGGAATTTTCCTTCCAAACCTGTGGATCTTGGGTGAAAGCTTTGAGGTATTTTTTACCGGTAGTCTGCCCCGAATCCGCGAGATACCGATCCATATCCAAGCCCCCGGGATCGTTGAGAATCGCTCCTTTGATCGGAGTCCCTTCGGGAAAAAGGCTGGCTTTCATTGCGGTCAGCGCTGCCAAATGGGCTCCTGCGGAATGCCCTGAAATATAGATTTGCTCGGGATCTCCTCCATATCCTTCGATATTTTCCTCTATCCAATTGACAGCCTGGACTACCGCTTTTTCCATCGTATAGACCTTATAGTCGGGTGCCAAGGGATAATCTATCACGACCGTAACAACCTTTCTGCGCGCCATTCGACTTCCAAAAAAGTCATAGATTTCTTTCTTCCCACTGTTCCAGCTACCTCCATGAACAAATAATAGCACAGGATAATTACCCTCCTTTTTCGGGGCGAAAACATTGAGTTGCTTCTCGGGGATTGAATCGCCTGCCTGCAAGTAAGTAATCTCCTTGGTCCGGCTAATCCGCCGGAAGGCGCAAGAATAAGAGAGAGACACTAAAAGAAACCCTAGGACAAGGTTTTGGATTTTCATTGGTCGTATTTTACTGCAAAGTATAAAAAGTTTGAAGTTGCTTCCGTAAAACCTTTTCATTGGCTAATGCAGATTGTTTAGTTAGGAGCATCCGGGCTATCGGACCCCGCTTTATTCTTTTTGGGAAAGATTTTTTCCCATTCCATCACCCTGACCCCTTTCACAAAATAGAACTTCAAATTCATCCCAAAAGCATCCACTGCATCCGGCTGATGGTCGTATTTAAATTGGTGATTCCAATAGATTTCATAGTCCAGATTTCGTGCGACCTTGATCTCGGCACCAAGCTGTACCCGAAATCGGTTGCTGTCCGGATCTCCAAAGTAAACGAAATATTCCGCGAAAGACCTGAAGGTGAAAAACAGGTATTCTGTCCGAAAATCCCGCTCCAAGATGATCCTGGGTCTATACCGCACTTGAAAGTCCTCATTGATAAACTGCCAATCTACGCGGTTTCTCAGCGTACCCAAAAACTTTGCCGGAAGATAGGTTCGGCTATTTACCTCCGTGACGATAGTATGATTGTTCAGATCTTTCTCCGAGCTCTTGGAGGAATTGGTAAACTGATAGCCCATCCGCAGCCAAAGGTATTTGCCCGGCAAGCTGTCGTTTCGATGGGTCAAAAACTTCTGGGCGATTCTCGGGGGAAAAGTAAAATGGTCATAGAAAATACCGACACCCCCGTCGGCATAGCTGGTTTTATCCAATTTGGTACCTGACAAAGTTGCCAGAAATCTAGATCGTTGGTTTAGCCGATAAAAGACTTCCACCGCAGGCCAAACCTCCTGGGAATTGCTCCCAAGCTGGGCAAGAGCTTCGGTAGAAAACCCTTGCAAAAAAACAAGGCACAAAAACAACTGGTACCATTTTCTAAAAAATTCCATTTTCATTGTTCAAATGGTGGATTTTAGGGTTGGGAGGAAAAAGATTTCTAAACTCCAATATCCCCACATTTTGGAAGAATTCTTTCAGAAATTCAGGGAAATCTCGGAAACGGGAAGCCTGGCAGCATCTTCACCGCGAGAAGGACGCCTCCGTCACTGCGAGTGAGGTACAAACGAAGCAGTCTCCCAGGCAGAACCGTCACTGCGAGGGAGGCACGAAGGAAGCAGTCTCATTATAAAAACTTGAGATTGCTTCGGGACACAAAAACATCCAATTCAATTTTTCGGTCTCAGGAAAAGCCCCTCGCAAGGACGTCTTCGTCACTGCGGTGAGGCACGAACGAAGCAGTCTCATTATAAAAACTTGAGATTGCTTCGGGACACAAAAACATCCAATTCAATTTTTCAGTCTCAGGAAAAGCCCCTCGCAAGGACGTCTCCGTAACTGCGAGTGAGGCACGAACGAAGCAGTCTCAATATTGGACATTAACAATGCTCTGCGGTAACCAAAACGCAAAAAAATCTCCTCAAAATAAAGGGGCTACCAGTTTTGAATTTCATCCCACAAATCTCTCCAATCAGGATTAGTTGATTTAATCAAATCCTCCTTCTTTTTCCGACTTCCTCCCTTGATTTGCTTTTCTCTTGAGATAGCCTCCTCAATAGAATGAAAAGACTCAAAATACACCAACTTATTCACATTGTATCTGGCTGAAAATGACGTAGGATCCAAGTTATTTCGGTGCTCATAAACTCTACGAATCAAATCATTGGTAACACCGGTGTATAATACCGTGTGATGGGAGTTGGTCATAATGTAAACTGCACCGCCCTTTCTCATAGTATTCAGCAAAAAAAAATCCAAACTATCTACTTGGTCCGTGCCTATATTTAAGAAACGTCACTGCGAGTGAGGCACGAACGAAGCAGTCTCATTATTAAACCTTGAGATTGCTTCGGGGCGCAAAACTTTCAATTCACTTTCAACTTCAAAAAAAGCCCCTCGCAAGGACGTCTCCGTCACTGCGAGTGAGGCAAGAACGAAGCAGTCTCCCAGTCGTAATCGTCACTGCGAGTGAGGCACGAACGAAGCAGTCTCATTATTAAACCTTGAGATTGCTTCGGGGCACAAAACTTCCAATTCACTTTCAACTTCAAAAAAAGCCCCTCGCAAGGACGTCTCCGTCACTGCGAGTGAGGCAAGAACGAAGCAGTCTCCCAGTCTTAATCGTCACTGCGAGTGAGGCACGATCGAAGCAGTCTCATTATAAAAACTTGGGATTGCTTCGGGCACAAAAACTCCTAAACCAGTTTCAGCCTCAGGAAAGCCCCTCGCAAGGACGTCAGACCGCAGGTTCCTGCTGACTCAAGCAGTGAAACGATCCCAATCCCCAGATGATGTCCGTCGAGTCGATCCCTACGACCCTTCTTTCGGGAAAACACCCTGTCAGAATATCCAAGGCTTTTTGGTCATTTTTGTCGCGGAAAGTCGGTACCACAACCACCTCATTTCCAATATAGAAGTTGGCGTAGGAAGCCGGCAATCGCTGCTCTTCCCAGATCACCGGACTCGGCATCGGGAGCTCCACGATGTTCAACTGCTTGCCATTTTCCAGACGCATCCGCTTCAACAACTTCAGATTGTCGTCCAGGATCTCATGGTTTTCGTCGGCTTTGTTTTCCTCCACCACAGTCACCACGGTGTCTTCATTGACAAATCGTGTAATATCATCGATATGCCCATCCGTGTCGTCGCCAATAATGCCGTCCCCTACCCACAGGATATGCTTTACTCCGTAGTAGTCCGAGAGATATTTTTCGATCTGGGTTTGGCTGAGTTGCGGATTCCTATTTTCGTTGAGCAGGCAAGCCGTCGAGGTCAACAATGTACCTTTTCCGTTGAACTCTACCGAACCGCCTTCCATGACGATTCCGGGACGGAAGCAAGGGATTGCCAGCTCTGCAGCGATGTGCAGCGGGATCAGGTTGTCCAAGTCATGGGGGGGATACTTTTCCCCCCAGGCATTGTATTCCCACTTGACGAGGGCTTTCTTTTGCTCGGCTTTTGGATTGATCAGAAATGCGGGGCCGTGATCGCGACACCAGGCATCATTGGTTGGGAAAAGGTGAAATTTCACCTTCGACAAATCCACTCCGGCTTTCTGAAGATGTGCCAAAGCAAATGCCTTCATGGCTTCATCAGCCACGTTGATATTGACCTTTTGTCCCTTGGCCACTTCCTTGATAAACTGGGCATAGGGACCATAGATCGTGTCGATCTTACCCGGCCAAGATTCCTCCTTATGCGGCCAACTCAGCCACATGGATTCCTGCGGTGCAAACTCAGCCGGAAAATAATAGCCCAGTTCAGCCGGAGTCGCAGCCCCTGTACGGGCCAATTCAAAGATGTCTCTCATCCTTATTCTTCGTCGAGGTAGCGCTTAGTGATCGGTGCATAGGAGTCGATTCGGCGATCTCTGAGGAACGGCCAATGGGTTCTGTAGCGATCCGAACCAGAAAGATCGAGTTCCTCCACGTGAATTTCTTCCTCCAAATGCGGTGCCTTGTAGGTCACGCGGCCAAAGGAATTGGAGACAAATGAACCACCCCAAAACTGCATTGGACCTTCGACACCAGTTCTATTGACAGATACCACCGGAATGCCATTGGCCACAGCGTGGGAACGCTGGATAGTCTGCCAAGCGCCATATTGCTCGTCGTTGGTGGCTTCGTCCTGGGTGCCTGCCCAGCCGATCGCTGTTGGGTAAACCAGGAAGTCTGCGCCTTTCAACGCGGTAATTCTGGCTGCCTCAGGATACCACTGATCCCAGCAGATCAGCACCCCAATGTGTCCAAACCTCGTGGAGAAAACTTTGTAGCCCAGATCACCGGGTGTGAAGTAAAACTTCTCATAATAACCCGGATCATCCGGAATATGCATCTTTCGGTATTTGCCGAGGTAGCTTCCGTCAGCATCAAGTACAGCGGTCGTATTGTGGTACAAACCCTCCGCGCGCTTTTCAAAAAGTGAAGCTACGATCACCACGCCAAGTTCTTTGGCCAAGGCACCAAGTATGTCGGTAGACGGGCCGGGAATGGCCTCCGCCAGCTTGAAGTTTTCATAGTCTTCCACATCGCAGAAATAGAGCGATCGGAAAAGCTCCTGAAGGACGACGACTTGGGCGCCCTGTTCGGCGGCTTTGCGGATGCCGGCGATGGTTTTGTCCATGTTTTCGGCCACATTCCCAGAGCAACTGAGCTGGACCAATCCTACTTTGACGTTTTTGCTTGCCACGGTTTGTTGGTTAGTTGTGATTAGGGGGTAAAGATACTTTTGCCAGTCACCATTCCCAAACCGCGAATTTGAATTTCACAGTTTGGAAATATGGATCAGGGATCAGAGTAACGGAAAGAAGGGAGAAATGATTCGACTCGCTTAGATTTATTGCAGAAATACCCTAAGGAAGTGACTTAGACAGAAGCGACCAACCCAATGCTTTTCGCTCACTAAACTTCACCTAGGCTCAATCAACTCTTGCCACAGACGTCTCATTTGCTGATGGAAAAATGACTGTTTCCCTCCAAGATGGTAGAGAGGTCAGCATTCCACTCGAATGGTTTTCAAGCTTGAGGGACGCATCCGAATCAGAATTGAAAAACTGAGATTTATCGGAGGAGGATTTGTTGGTGAGTGAATTGATTTCCTGATTTTTGGACCACTTTCAATTGGAAAAAAGTTCCGGTTGCTCCTTTCTCTTTGTACTCAAAGCCTCGGCAGCCACATGCCCATCGTTGCCGCAAAAATACCCACGAGAATCCCAACTGTCAGTGTGATCAATCCAAGCGATGCAGCAATCTTAAATGTATTGGAGTCTGTGGCTTTTGCATGGAAATAAATCTGAGCAAAAACTTGGGGTAAAATATAAACAAACAAGCTCAGTGCATTTAAAAAAGGGCCTTCAAAGGTCTCTGGATCAAAGCCAACCGGGGCTTGATGGATCACCAGCCAAAGCATCAAAAAAACCCGAAAGAACCAAACCCCACTCATCGCTAGAAACAAGCGGATGGCCCATTGTCGGTGAAGCTCCAGCTTTCTTTGGACCGCATACCGGATAGCAAAATAGGCACATGTCAGAATGATCAGTCCATTGATCGTGATGAAAATCGAACCCGTCAGCCCGCCTGCCGCACCTCGTACCCAGGCAAGATAAAGTCCCGCCAAACTGATCAAAAACGCTGATCCGATGTAGATTCTTCCGTTGATCCGATGAAACCGAGGTATTCTCGTTCTGATTTGGGGCAAAAGTTGAATCGGCCCTCCAATTGTGATGATCGCTGCAAATAAGACATGCGCGCCAAAGACGAGATTACCCACCCAATCCCTAGGTACATAGCCATGCGTGGTTACCGCATTCCAGCGCTCGAAGTTTCCCTGCAAGCCCGCAGCTCCGTACAACATGAGTATATAATAGGCAAAGATCAGCTGACCGATCACTACCACCGCAAACCATACTTTGGTAGAAATATCAAAGAGTCGATGGGGAACCGAGGCAGTCGACTCGCGGGGAGAATTCTGGGTAAAGATAGTGGTGCTCAAGGGGGTCAGGTTTAGTAACAACGGAATCGTCTAAAACCTAAATCTAGAACCGCTACCCATGAACCACACCTAACAATTGTTAAGTAATTTCCTTCCGGATCCGACTGAGACTTTCGGGCTTGATCCCCAAATAAGATGCGATGTACTTCAATGGGAAATTCCGGATAATATTCGGCTGGTTTCGGAGCAATTTCAGGTAGCGTTGCTCCGCAGTAAGGTTACCCATGTCGTGGATCCGCTCTTTGTCCTGTTCCATTTTTTGTTGAAGCACTTTGATCGTGTAGTCTTTTTGAGTCTTGCCCATCGCTGCAGACTGATCGACGTCATCTCGAGAAATCCTCAAAATCTCACAATCCGTGACGCATTGAAGGTTTTCGTTGGAAATAGAGCGATTCATAAAATGGAAATAAGAGGTAAAAAATCTGGGGCCGTCGTTCAAATCCACCGTGACTTCGTTGCCTTTTTCATCCCGATGAAAGTTTCTCATATAGCCCGATACGATGAAATTGTGGTAATTTGGAATTTTCCCGGCCACATCCAAAAGCGTGTCTTTTTTCACTTGAACCGGTTTAAAAAACAACCGACAGACTGCCTTATCTCCTTCGGGGATATCCCAGATTTGGTTGATATAGGCAAACATTTCATCAAAATATCGATCCATCTTTACAAGCTACGTATTTCCCGACGGACAGAAAAACAATCTATTTAACGGCTAAGCCCTAATTTAAAACCCGAGAAACGTTCCTTGAAACGATCTTTTTTCATCGGAGAGTCAAAAATCGGAAATGGCCCTGAAATATTTTTTTTTACTCCCTAAGCGGACGTCTTTAACAAAAACCTTTTATCAACTTTCAAAAAGTCTGTCCGTCAACTCGCACAGCATTTTGGCCTTGAACATCCCCCTCCTTTGTTTAAAATATCGATTTGATACCTTTGTCCGGGTTGAGAAGTTAAAATCTCACCGTGACGACGAAATTTTCATTTTTTAACCTAAGGAAAGACGCCAAGAACTTCTTTCCAAAATCTATCACGTTTCATCTAACACATTAAACCGGGGTTTGACCACATGGACTATCAGGAGCTAATCGAGGAAGTTTACAATGAGGTAATGTCGGCCAATCCCCGAGGCAAGGTGGCTGACTATATCCCTGAACTGGCTAGGGTCGATGGCGACAAATTTGGGATCGCCTTGGTTGATTTGGAGGGAAACATCTTTGGAGCGGGGGATTTTGAAGAACCGTTCTCCATCCAGAGTATTTCCAAAGTATATACGCTCACCATGGTGGCAGGCATTTTCAAAAATAAACTCTGGTCAAGAGTGAATGTGGAGCCGAGTGGAGACCCGTTCAATTCAATCGCCCAATTGGAATTTGAAAAAGGCATTCCAAGAAATCCATTTATCAATGCCGGTGCCTTGGTCATCACTGATGCACTAACATCCAAGTTTGACGATCCTATCGCAGAAATCAGCAAATTTATCAACGAGTTAACTGGAAAAGAATGCACCGAAATCAACCGGGAGGTAATGGATTCTGAACTCAGGCATTCTGAACGGAATACTGCGCTTGGGTATTTCTTGAAGGCTTATGGAAATTTTGAAAACAAGGTAGAGGAAGTGGTGAAAACCTATGTCGCCCATTGTGCCATGGAAATGAGCTGTGTGGACTTGGCAAGGTCTTTTTCATTTTTGGCGAATGATGGCTATTCTATCTACGCCAAGAGAGAAATAGTCCCGGAAAGCTTTGCCCGACGGATCAATTCATTGATGCTGACTTGCGGATTTTATGATGAGGCTGGAGAATTCGCGTTCCGAGTTGGGCTTCCAGGAAAAAGTGGCGTTGGCGGCGGCGTGGCTTCGGTCATGCCCCACAAATTCAGCATTGCAGTTTGGAGTCCGGAACTCAATGAAAAAGGAAATTCAATCAAATCGATTATGGCTCTGGAGTTATTGACCGATAAGCTGAAGTTTTCCTTGTTCTGAGAAAGGAAAATCTATCAGTCGGTCAAATTCCGCATTGACCAAGATGGAGGATTTTCACACCAATTCTGAAGCTTTAGCAAAAGCCTTAGCTAACTTCTTCCGCTTGTGGTAGCGATTATAAAATTCCAACGCTTCATTGACATACCGGTTTCAGGGAATCCTCATTTCCTTAAAGCGAAATCCCTTCTATCGATTCCCTCTTGACCATCCTCAGGATAAAACCTATTTTTAATCCTGACCTAAACCCATTAACCTAATGAAGAAGCTTTTTCTAGTTGCCCTCCTGCTTGGCATGGGGGTATTTTCGGCCTTTGCCCAAAAAGGCACCAAGGAACGCATCAAAGTCCACAGCACCGCCCTCGAAGGCAACCTGATCGGAGATCCCGCTGACCGGGACGTAACCGTGTACCTCCCTCCCTCCTACGCTTCCAATCCAGACAGCCGCTATCCGGTGCTCTACATGCTGCATGGTTTTACAGATACGGATTCGCAGTGGTTTGGCTGGGAAGAGCACTGGATCAATCTGCAGACCGTAATTGAGCAGTTTCTGGCAGATGGTCTTTCCAAAGAGATGATCGTGGTCATGCCCAATGCCTATAACAGCTTCAAAGGCAGCATGTATGCGAGTTCGGTCACGATCGGCGATTGGGAAACCTTTGTCACCAAAGAACTGGTCACCTATATCGACTCCCACTATCGGACTATCCCAACCAAAGAAAGCCGCGGACTTGCCGGTCATTCCATGGGAGGCTATGGCACTTTGCGCTTGGGCATGAAAAATCCCGAAGTTTATTCTGCCATCTATGCCCTAAGTCCTTGCTGCATGGACGGAGGAGCCTCTACCAATCCCGAGTTGATGAAAAAGCTGGAGACCCTGACCCCGGATCAACTACAGGAAACTTCATTCTTTGAAATTGCTGCCTTGGCCACTTCTGCTGCATTTGCTCCCAATCCCAGCAACGCTCCACTCTACCTTGACCTTCCAGCCAAAAACGGAGAGCCCAACCAAGAAGTCATCAATAAAATCATTGCCAACCGCACGCTCAATTTTGTCGATCAATACATCCTGAATCTGAAAAAACTGAAGGCAATCGGCATGGATGCAGGATTGCAGGATCAGGGCATCAGCGCGTCTACCAAAAAGCTGCATGAACTATTGGAGGCCTATCAAATACCCTATCAATATGAAAGCTATGAGGGCGACCACCTGAACCGGATCGCTGAACGGATTCAGATTAAGGCACTTCCTTTTTTCTCCGAAAACCTGGTTTTCCAAGCTCCCACAGCCGCCGAAATCATCGAAAATGGTGGCACAGGAAGGTATCCTGCCATCATGACCTCAGCGCCAACTTTACCGACTCATACCCTTTTCCAGCCTCAGGAGTTGGTAAAGTTTGGAAGCAACAACAAACTTCCCATTATTGCCTGGGGAAACGGTGCGTGCTTTGATTCTCCTTGGGAGCATGTCAATTTTCTGAATGAAGTGGCCTCACACGGATTCCTGGTCATTGCGATCGGCACCATGCCCAAGCAGACAGAGTTGCGATCCAAGTCACATAAGTTGTTGGATGCCATCGATTGGGCGATTGCACAAAACGCTGACCCAAAAAGCCCCTACTACCAGAAGATCGACATCAAAAATATTGCAGTGAGCGGCATGTCCTGTGGAGGCCTGCAAGCCCTGGAGGTCGCCGGAGACCCAAGAATAACCACCCTGGGAGTGTTCAACAGCGGAGTCTTGGGAAATGGCGGAGGGATGCCTGGCATGCCACAAGTCACTAAATCTCAACTTCAAAAAATCCATACGCCAACGCTCTATCTACTGGGAGGCGAATCGGATATTGCCTACGGCAATGGAATGGACGATTTTAAGCAAATCAATCACGTACCCGTTTTTGTCGCCAACTTGGATGTAGGGCATGGCGGCACCTACGGCCAGCCTTACGGCGGAGAGTTTGCCAAGGTGGCTACGCAATGGTACAAGTGGCAACTGAAAGGAGACCAAGTAGCCGGAAAGCTCTTTACCGGAAAGACTCCGGGACTTGGACAGTCAGCGGGCTGGGTCTATGAAAAGAAAAAATTAGACTGAGTTCTCCGGATCAATTCTACAGAACAAAACTTCGTAGCTCAAAGGGAAGTTGCAAATCAACGCCCATCAAAATTGTAGGTGCCGACTTTCTGTTAGGATAAAACATGAAAACCTTTAATCAATCCTTGAATTCCTTCGAGAATCAAGTATAAACCAAGACAAAATGATCGAGAGGTTCGATATGCCCGCATCTTAAAGCAATAGCTTGTTGGAATAATTTGAAATTTCTCATTTTCAGTCGTCTATTAATCCGTAGTACATCTAACTCGGCGGGCATTAATCTTCTTGAGTGCCGAAAAGAATCGGGATTGCTCCGCATATTTTTTCCGCTTCGATCTCGCCCAGATCCACCACGTGTTCATCCTCCAGGGTTATTGAAAATGCGGCGTAGAGGTCGCCCTGAAGTGCTGGTCCAAGTGTCCTGAAAGATGACGGTACATAGGGAACCTCTTCCCCGTTGTATTAGCCGGAAGACGTGTTGGCCAGCAGGGTATACACCGGAACACCCAAATGCGAAGTCGAAATCGCAATCACTCCGGTAAAATGTGGAAAGCGAATCATCAGGTTGAAAACCAATTTTGCACCTTTGGAGGCGCCCATCAGGATGATCTCGCCCGTATTGTTTAAAAAATAAAATGTGTTTGGGCCTATTTCGATAGTCAAAAGCTAAACTTCTCTGGATGGAGTACAGGTTCAATCAGATTTGCGGCTTCATCCCGACTCTTTCGAATAGCTTTTTTGTCCCCTAAACATTATGGTGGGGTCGTATTTCTCACGGCATTCGAAATTTGTAGGCTTTTATCGGCCAAGTCCTGACTATCCAGCCTACACCGGATCAGCCGTTCGATTGGGACTCACAGCTAGAACTCGCCGATGAGCAAACACTTTCTAGCCAAAATCGACAAATCGAACATACACAATACATTTAATGCTTACTTAGATGACTTCACGAAATTCTATTTTACGATAAAACTCAATAGTAAAATAATTATATTCCATTTTTACCACTCCAACACAACCCCAACAAAATGAAATCAGAACACATCTCAAGTCTGGTACTGGCCGGTTTGCTCTTTGCCTGTTCCCCTCAGACAGGAAACCAATCCGACGTGCCCCCGGCGAAAGGCATCTTGGATCGCACCCACCTTCCCATTAAAGAACCTACTTATCCGGCGATAACTGAACTGGACGCACGCAACGCCAAAGCCCCGGAGCGCTTTAAGTTAATTCCTCCGGACAATGCGCCAAATGTGGTCATTGTATTGATTGATGATATCGGTTTTGGTCACTCCAGTGCATTTGGCGGCCCAATTCATATGCCAACACTGGAAAGACTTGCTGCGAACGGGTTGAAGTATAATCGCTTCCATACCACTGCACTTTGTTCCCTACGCGTACGGCAATCCTAACCGGCTATAACCACCACTCCAACAATGCCGGTGCCATCATGGAAGTGGCTACCGCTTTTCCGGGAAACACTGGAATCCGTCCCCAAAGCATTACGCCCATTGCCGATGTACTTCGAATGAATGGATATAGTACCGCAGCATTTGGAAAATATCATGAAACTCCGCCATGGGAAGGATCGGTATCCGGCCCTTATGATCGCTGGCCTACAGGCTCGGGCTTTGATAAATTTTATGGATTCATCGGCGGCGAAACCAATCAGTGGAACCCGATGGTGTACGATGGGACAACCCGCGTTTATCCAAACGTCGACGATCCGAATTATCATTTCACCACCGACATGACCGATCAAGCTATTGGCTGGATGAATACGCAACAATCCCTGACGCCAGAGAAGCCCTTTTACCTGTACTTCGCAACAGGAGCAACCCATGCTCCTCACCATGCCCCAAAAGCCTATTCCGACAAATACAAAGGAAAGTTTGCTCAGGGTTGGGACAAAATCCGGGAAGAAACACTGGCAAGACAAAAGGCGCTGAAGGTTATTCCGGAAAATACGACACTGGCTCCAAAGCCAGCGGACATCAAAGATTGGGACGAGCTTACTGCCGATGAAAAACGTCTTTTTGAGCGACAAATGGAGGTTTTCGCAGGTTTTGCCGAGCACACGGATGCAGAAGTGGGTAGACTGGTTGCTGCGCTCGAAGAACGAGGCGAACTCGAAAATACAGTTTTCATCTACCTAGTGGGAGACAACGGATCCAGTGCCGAAGGCGGTATGATAGGTATGTTTAATGAAAACACTTATTTCAACAGCGTGCAGGAAACGCTTGACATGCAATTGGAACGCATCGACGAACTTGGCACCGAACTTACCTACAACCACTTCGCCGCGGGTTGGGCTGTAGCCGGTAATACGCCATTTACCTGGACCAAGCAGGTCGCTTCCAATTTTGGAGGAACCCGCAATGGGATGGTTATGCACTGGCCAGCTGGAATCAAATCTAAAAATGAAATCCGGTCACAGTTTCACCATGTGATCGACCTTGCTCCGACGATCTATGTCGCTGCCGGAGTACCGGCACCAAAAACCGTAAACGGCATCGAACAACGACCGATGGAAGGTGTGAGTATGAATTATTCTTTTGACGATGCGGCCGCTCCGGATACAAGAAAAACGCAATACTTCGAAATGATCGGCAATCGGGCAATCTATCACGAAGGCTGGTTTGCCGGAACAATTCACAAAGCCCCTTGGGAAGGCGCACCCAGAAGACCACTGACAGAGGATATTTGGGAACTCTATAATGTAAATGATGATTTCAGCCAATCAAATAACCTCGCGGAGCAAAATCCGGAAAAACTGGAAGAGTTGAAAAAGAAATTCATGGAGGAAGCAGCAAAGTTCAATGTATTGCCAATTGATGATCGTTCCATTGAGCGATTTGACCCAACAATTGCTGGTCGCCCGGATCTCATGAATGGAAGAACCAAACTCGTACTTTATGAAGGAGCCAAAGGAATTCCTGAAAATGCATTTATCAATGTCAAAAATACCTCCCTTACCATCACGGCAGAAGTCGAAGTCTCTACCAACGCCAACGGCGTAATGGTATGCCAGGGCGGTGACTTTGGAGGTTGGACCTTCTTTCTCTTGGATGGCAAACCCCATTATTCCTATAACTGGGTTGGCCTGGAAACCTATACGGTTTCCTCCCCCCAAAAAGTCACTCCCGGAAAACACACTATCTCACTTGATTTTGCCTATGAGGGTGGACGTGGAGGAGCAGGCACGGCCACTATAAAAGTAGATGGCACCAAGATGGCGGAAGGCAAGATCGCCAAAACCAACAGCAATACTTTCGGCATTGATGAATCGGCCGACGTAGGTACAGACGAAAATACCCCGGTAAATCCGGCCTACGCAGACAAGGAGAAGTTTACCGGGAAAATCAAAAGTGTGACCATCGAAACACTTCCGGCCAACAAATAAACCGTTTTTAATAACTAACTAGCTAGAAAAGGTTCGCACATGCAGGACCTTTTCTTTTTGGGCTTTTATCCAGCTTGCTTAGTAAGCGTCCCTTAGGATCGTATTTGAAGGGTTAAAAGGTGAAATTCTGAAACGCTTACGAAAGCTTCTTGAAGGTTAGTTTAAGGAAGGGTATCGACTCAATTTTCTACGCTCAAAAAACCCTGAGGACCAGACGAATAAATGGATGAAGCTATTTCTTTATTGAACAATGCCGAAAAACTAGAACTACGTCAGGAGGAAAACAATTTGTTTGTTGAAAATCAATTATCAATATTCTGATTTTCAACGAAATACAGACAAATTACTAGCGTCAATATAAAAATACTCGAGCTTGCAAATGGCCCGTCAATGCAAAAAAATAGTCTCCTGAGCGGGTGTGGGATTATAAAAAGTTCGTTTGGTGCCTGCAGACTTCTGATCCGCCCTTCTGTTTGTCCAAAGTCTGTTTCCACGCATCAATTCGTCCACTTCAGACTGACTACTTTGTCCGCTGAGGAACAAAAAAAATCAGTGTCGAACAGTCCGTCGATTTTCAACCCCTGTCTATTTGGCCTCAAGGGCCTTTTTTTTTGGCCTTCGCTTAGTATGCTGTTGGAGAATAAAACCTTCAAGCCATGTTTCGAAACCACCTCGTCACAGCCCTGAGAACTCTCCTTCGTGAAAAAGCCAACTCCCTGACCAATATCTCCGGGCTTACTTTGGGGATCACAGGATGCCTCTTGCTTTTTCTCATCGTACGCCAAGGAATGCAATACGATCAGCACCACTCCCAAAAGGATCGGATCTATCGAGTCATCTCCGGCGAAAACGGACCTCAGGGACAATCTTTTGTCCAGGCCGTGCCGGGAGTTTTGGCAGCGGAACTGAGGGCCGAAGTCCCTGAGATCGAAGAAGCCGTGGCCACTTCTTTCAAAAGAAACAGCCTTCTAGGCGTCATAAAACCCGATGGATCTGTCTCACGCTTCAAGGAAAAGAAAGGGGTAGTATTCACTGAAAATTCCTTTTTCAGGATTTTTGACCGGGAGATTTTGGCAGGTGATCCGTCAAAAGTCTTGAAAGAACCTTTCAAAGCACTGATCTCTCAACGTTGGGCCGAAAAATACTTTGGAAGCGCAGAAGTGGTCGGCCGGGAAATCCTCTACAACAATCAAAGCTATCAGATTGAGGGCCTTCTGGCCGATTATCCTACCACTACGGACTTGCCTTTTGAACTGATGCTTTCCTACGAATCCATCCGGGAATCCAAGGAATCTGCCGGCTGGGGCGGACTTTCGGACGAGGACAACTGCTATTTTCTGCTCAGCCAAAATGTAGGTTTGGGTTCGGTCGAAGCAGGATTGGAATCCATCGCTCAGAAGCACTATGGGAAAGGAAAAGAGAACATAGAAGGGAAGCATTTCCTCCTGCAGCCACTCGACGAACTGCATACAGACATGCGGGTCGGAAACTACAACACCAAAATGCCGGCCGCAGCACGGATCGCTTTTTCAGCCATAGGCCTTTTTCTCCTCCTCACTTGTTGTATAAATTTCATCAACCTATCCACCGCCACTGCGGTAAAGCGAACCAAAGAGATCGGCATCAGAAAAGTCCTCGGCAGCACCCGAGCGCAACTCATCACACAAATTCTCTTAGAATCTTTGCTCGTGACGCTCTGCGCCTGCCTCCTTTCTCTACTCGCAGCGCAGATGCTTATCCCTTTGGTCAACAACTACCTCGACCTCTCGCTGAGTTTATCTCTGGGTTCCGATTGGGGAATTTGGCTGTACTTCGGAGTCGTGTGGCTGGGCGTGACGATCCTCTCCGGGCTTTATCCAGCTTGGGTGATCTCGGGCCTGCGCCAAGGTCACGTCATCCACGGAAACTCAGCTACCCGAGGTTCGGGGTTCACGGTCCGAAGGGTGCTGATCGTCTCCCAATTTTTTATCTCCCAGTTTTTCATCATCTCGACCCTGGTCATCTTTGCCCAATTCAAGCACATGCAAAAGAGAGACATGGGTTTCGTGAAGGAAGCCATTGTAAACATCCCCGTGCCCGGTACCGCTCAGTCGGATTCGACGCTGGAAAAGTCAAAAAAGCGCACACTCAAGTCCGAATTGATGCGAATCCCTGGGGTGGAAATGGCGAGTTTGAGCAGTTCTCCGCCGGCTTCCAACGGTGTACTTAGCACGAGTTTCAGCCTCACGGGTTCGGAGGAACCGATCAATACCCAAATCAAGGAAGCAGACGGAGACTACATTGCCTTGTTTGGTTTGGAAATCTTGGCGGGAACAGGCCTGGCTGATCTCGATACCTTGAACGGCGTGGTCGTCAATGAGAGCCTCGCAAAAGCGGCCGGTTTCACCGAATATTCAGAATTTATCGGTCAGGAAATCAACCTTTGGGGCAATTTGCTTCAAGTGAAGGGAGTCGTCCGGGACTTCAGCTCCACCTCTCCCGGGGACGCAATTTCGCCGGTGCTGCTGATGAACAACCTTGATGGCTACCGGACGCTTTCCCTCAAACTGAGCGGCGCACAGATGCAACAGCAAATCTCTCAGGTCGAGGAAATATGGACCAAAGCCTATCCGGAGGAACTTTTCGAATTCTCCTTTCTCAAAGATGACATTGACAACATGTTTCGGGGGGAACAAAAAACCTCTAACGTTCTCGCCTTTTTTGCCGGGATAGCCATCTTCATTGGTTGTCTGGGCTTGTTTGGGCTGGCCACCTTTATGGCCAACAATCGGGAAAAAGAGGTCGGCGTACGGAAAGTTTTGGGAGCTTCGGCACCTTCCATTGTCTGGATGTTTTCGAAGGAATACATCCGCTTGATCCTGATCGCTTTTGTCATCTCTATGCCTTTGGCTTGGTTTGTCATGAACATGGTTTTGCAGGAATTTGCCTATAAGATTTCGCTGGGCCCGTCCCTGTTTATGGTCGCTTTGGGTGTGAGTTTGCTTATCGCGCTTTTGACAGTCAGCTACCGCTCGATCCAGGCAGCCATCGCCAATCCAGTGGATACGCTGCGCTCAGAATAAAATATTCTTGGCAACAAGAGACCTACTAAGGGAGACCTGAGTCACTCCCCTCTTTTAATAGCCCCGAATTTAAAACCAAGACACCAAGAGCCAAAGAGACTGTGGATAGTCGAAGGCCCAAACAGCAAGGAGGTCAATAGAATTTAGCCTCCAGCAAAAATATACGCACAGCCGTTTTTCTGGGCCCTTTCGAGCGCCCATACGCCAGAGGGAACTACCTGAATGCCCGGCAGGATGCCTGCTTTCCACTCTGCATAGACAGCAGCCGGATCAGCGCCGCTTTGCTCGGCTTTCATGCTACTGTACACGTTCAAAGCCAGGTCACACACGCAAAACAAAGCTCCTCTGGACTGCAGGTCTTTGATCCCCTGAATAATCGGAACCGGAAAATCCCCCTCCTTGGGTTCGTAGTAGGGGTTTCGCAAGGACGGTTTTTGGGTTTGGTTGTCAGTTACACCTACAAACTCGCCCAGCTGATATTTTTCCCAGAGCTCGGTTTTCAAAGCAAAAGGAATGGCTGAATGCCTCAGTACCGTCATCGCGGTGATATCCTCATCCGTGGATCCCGTCTGGTTGTTGGAAAGGTAAAAAGCCCAGTTCCAAATGATCGGAAATCCATCGTGTGGGGTCGACCCATCGTACACGACCCGATGTTCGCCTTTGATCTTCTTAAACCATTCCTCCGCTTCACTCATAGCCTGCGCCTTGTCGGCGGTATCGGCCCTGGCAAGAGTCGGGGAAATGAGGGAACCTATCCCTCCCGCTGCCCCGGTCAGCAGCAGCGTATTGATAAAGTCGCGTCTCGTGCTTGTAGGTTTCGTTGTCTCTTTCATTTTATTCTGGGGTTTGGGTTAAAACATCATTCGCTTTTCCAATTTTTGGAAGCCTTTTTTAAATAGGCCAAAACCATTGTATGGAGTGGATTCGTAAAGTGCGGGTAGATTGAACAATCATTTGGCAAACGTCACCATCCCGAAATGGGACAGACCTTGTTCTTGGGTTTTGCCCCAAGCTAAAAGTGCGGGATTCTCTATGTCCCTCTGGGTAAACAAGTTTCGTAAACCCTAAAAAAAGGTAACTTTTTGCGGGCGAAAAAGCAATTTCAAATCCCTGGTATTCACCATTTTATATGAAAAAAATTAGTAAAAACCAATAAAATCAATCCTTCCGACCCTTGGTAAATCCCCGGATTTCAGGATTTCCCCGCAGGATTTTTCTTCATGTTTAACCTGAATTTTCCTCCAATTTCCACCAAATTGTCCGCTTCGCAGCTCGCTATGAATCCGCTCCTCTCGCTAACCGGTTTTGTCAAAAAGTATCCCTCGGGATTTACCCTAGCCATCGACCGCTTGGAGCTTAAGGCCGGCATCCATCTCATACAAGGCGAAAACGGATCAGGCAAGTCCACTTTCTTGAAAGCTTTGGCTGGCATCCATGATTCGGAGGGTGAAATCTCGCTGGATGGGATTTCCCTGCGCAGAGATCCTTTGGCCTTTCGAATGAAGATTGGATATGCCGAGGCCGAGCCGGTTTTTCCTGAATTCTTAAATCTAGATGACTTGGTTCAGGTCGTAGCAAAAGCCAAAAAATCTCCCACCGGGCAAGTCGATCTCCTGAAGGAGACCTTTGGAGTCGCCCATTTTTCGCAGTTTCCCGTCGGAAGCTATTCCTCGGGCATGCTCAAGAAAACAGCCTTGGTCTTGGCTTTCCTCGGCAATCCCAGCTTGGTGATTTTGGACGAACCCTTCACTACGATCGACGCGGCTAGTCAGGAGGTATTGGCTGATCTAATCTCCCAAAAAGCGAAGTCCGGCACCAGCTTTTTGCTCACCTCCCACCAATCCAATCCCTTGGATCACATCGCCATCGATTCACGCCTCGTGATGGGAAATGGCAGCCTTCATCCCCATGTCTGAGCTCAACATCAAGTCATTTGTCATCCCATTTTACAGAAGCCTGCTGGGCTTTTGGATCTTGGTTTTGGTATTTGGTGGGGTCTTCATGGAACTCAAGCAGCACATTCTGTTGGGGAGATTCCTCTTTACACACGCCCTGCCCTTTGCGATCCTGCCGATTGGATTCCTCTTGTATTCGGGCTTTCACTTGCGATATCAGCAGCTACTCCTCAGACGTCGGGAGTATCACATCTTTCACCAGACTGCCCTCTTGCCTTTTTCTTCCTTCGGGAAAGATTGGACCTCCATCTTTCTCGCTAACCATGCCCTCCTGATCGCCTATCTCGCATTCCTGAGTTTTTTCGGAGTGGAGAAAAGTGCCTGGGTCCAATTGGCAATCCTCTGGTTGACGATTGCGATTTCTTGGTTCAGCACAGTCAAACTCATGCATCGACACTTGGCCAAACCGCTCAAAGAAGCGGTCCTGCTCCGTCCGCGCTGGAAAAAGCCCCTTCCGCGATTCTCCTGGTTTGTCCTGGAGCTCCGCCAAAACCGCCCAATTCTACTCCTGCTGACCAAAGGTCTCAGCCTGCTCCTGCTCAACGGTTTTTTCCTGTTGTTCCATTCCGGCAGCTACGATCATCGCTGGCTGGAGTTTGGGATATTGAGTGTTGCATTTTTTCAGATCCCGCTTCTTTTGGAGAAAAATGAATTCGAAAATTCCCGCCTGGATTGGTTCAAAAGCCTGCCAAGCACTTTCTCCCAAAAGCTCTTTGTCCATCTGGGAAGCATCATCTTGGTACTCTTTCCAGAGCTGCTCTTTTTGCTATGGAATGGAGTCAGGCTATCGGGGGAAGCGTTTTTCATTTCCCTTCCCTTGATGTTGATTTCCTTTGTGATTGCGCTGCTGGGATTGATCTATAACCGACCCGCCGATTCGTTCTTCCAGTTCGCCTTTGGCAGCTTCATGCTTTTCTTTTTGGTAATACTTTTCGGTGTTCCCTGGATCATTCCGGTCGTAGCGTCTTCGATCTTCTTTGCTTTTCAGGTCAAATCGCCCTTTCAGATCTAAGGAAACGCCACTTCCATTTTCCCAAAATCGGACAATATCGTCCGCCAGAAAACCAGCCAACTCATTCAAATCGGTATTTTCAGGCGAAACAGGACAGTTGACTTAGGCATAACTTTGGCCTTATAAGTTGACGCTGACGGAGGAAATTGATCTTTTCTCCCAAATGAACACCCCATGTGGAAAAACTACCTGAAGACTTCTTTTCGAAACCTACTAAGACACAAAGGTTACACGCTGATCAATATTTTAGGCCTGACCTCGGGCATTGCCGTGAGCATCTTCATCCTGCTTTGGATCTTGGATGAAGTTTCCTATGACAGGTTTTTTGCCAACGGCGATCGGATCTACAGCGTGATGGTAAATGCCAAGATGCCCGACGAAAGCATCTCGACGCATCCCGTTCCTCCCGCAAGAATGAAGGAAGTCTTGGTGGCCGAGATCCCGGAAATCGAAGCTGCTGCACGCTACAGTTTTGAAACAGAACTATTGGTCAAAAACGAAGTCGAGGGTTTTCAGGAAACGGGGATCTACGCCGATTCAGCCTTTTTTGAGGTCTTCAGTTTCCCTTTTTCCAAGGGAAATCTGGGAGATCTGAACTCCATCGTCATTTCTGAGGAGCTTGCTTCGAAGCTTTTTCCGAAGGAAAATCCCATAGGAAAATCCGTGAATCTCAACCAAAAACAGGACTTGACCGTGGCAGGAGTCTTCGAAAACGCCCCAGCCAATTCCACGCTTCAATTTGATTTTGTCGTTCCTTTCGAACAGTACCTAGCAGAAAATCCCTGGATGCAAAACTGGCGGGCTGGAGGTTCCCGCACGGCGGTTTTGCTTCGCGAAAATAGCCAAATCCCCAACCAAAAAATCGCCGGTTTGATCCAAAACAACTGCTCTGAGTGTGAAAACGTCCCCTTTCTCTTCCCCTATCAAAAGCTCCGCCTCCACGGCGAATTTGAAAATGGCATGAATGTCGGCGGCAGAATCCAGCAGGTTTACCTCTTTGGTGCCGTCGCACTGTTGATCCTGCTGATGGCCTGTATCAATTTCATCAATCTGGCGACTGCGAGATCCGGCACGCGGGGACGTGAGGTCGGAGTGCGAAAATCCTTTGGGGCCGGGCGCTCCGAACTCATCATCCAATTTATCCTCGAGTCTGTACTCCTTTCTTGGTTTGCCTTGATCTTCGCGGTCTTACTGGTTCAGTTGCTTTTGCCTATTTTCAACCAAGTCACAGAAAAGTCCGTCAGCCTCAATCTGGCAAATCCGGTCTTTTTGCTCGGAATCCTGTCGATTACTTTGCTCACCGGCGTCCTTTCAGGCAGCTACCCTGCCTTGGTGTTGTCGGGATTCAACCCGATCAAAGTCCTCAATGGAGAAAGTCGATCCATGCTCAGCGGGAGCGGTGTGAGGAAAGTCTTGGTCGTGGTGCAGTTTGCGACATCGGCGATCTTGGTCGTGGGAAGCATTGCAGTGTACCAGCAGATCACCTACATCAGCGAGCGCAATCTGGGCTTTGACAAAGAAAATATCCTGGTCGTCGACCAAAATGAGGGCATCGTGAAAAACTACGCGGGTATCAAAAACGACCTGTTGCAGCTAGCAGGCGTCAACAATATCGCTTTCGGGGGAAACAGTATTTTCTCCGTGCCGATCACGACTTCCGATCCGATCTGGCCGGGAAAACCGGAGCAGTCCAGCATCAATTTTAAGATCTACCGCTGCGATGAGGCTTTTATCCCAACCCTGAATATCCCGCTCAGCGCCGGCAGAAACTTCACCGGGACACAGGACGCGTCCAACTACATCATCAACAAAAAAGCCGCCGAAGCCATGGGGCTGGATCCCGAGCAGGTGATCGGGACGGAGCTCGAGATGTGGCATGGAAAAGGGCAGATCGTCGGCCTCACCGAGGACTTCCACAACGACAACCTGCGGTCGGACATCGAGCCAATGATCTTTATGTTTTCCGAAAATCTCGGTTCCCACTACTTCATCAAAGTCTCCGGACAAAATCCGATGGCTGCAACCGTTGATCAGATCGGCACTGTTTTCAAAAAACATAACCCGGATTATCCTTTCGAATACTCCTTCCTCGAAGAAGTATTCGACCAAGAATATCGGAGCGAACAGGTGATCGGCAAGCTCGCGCTGGCCTTTACTATTGTGGCAATTTTGATCTCCGGCTTGGGATTGTTTGGATTGGCGTCTTTTACTGCAGAGCGGCGAACCAAGGAAATCGGCATCCGAAAAGTACTCGGAGCTTCGGCGGGAAGCCTTTCCCTCTTGCTTTGCGGTGACTTCGCCATCTTGGTTTGCACCAGTTTGGCAATCGGTTTTCCACTGGCTTGGTACTTTGTGGAGCAGTTCCTATCCGGCTTCACCTATCATGCCGAGATACGCTGGACCCTGTTTGGGCTGACTGCCTTGCTGATGTTTGGCTTGACTTTCGCATCGGTCGGTTATCACACGCTCAAGGCCGCTTGGACCAATCCCGTGAATTCGCTGCAGAATGAGGGTTGACTGAATAAGGGCTTACCTTAATCCATGCTTTTTCGAAATGAATACGAATGATAAACCGTTTCTGAAATCTTTACTTTCGATTGAATGTTCCTATCTTGAAATCGACAAAAGCATGAAGTTATGTCCACAACTCTAAGAGCATCCGTTCATCAACTCGTGGATGAAATTGAAGACGAGCAACTTCTGGAGGTGCTCCGGGAATTTCTTTCCCTGAGGAAAGAATCAGAGCCTGGAAAACTTTGGGAAGAACTACCCGAGGATAAAAAGCAAGAAGTTTTGTCAGCGCTGCAGGAATCTGAGGATGAATCTACTTTGATGACTCGGGAGGAATTTTTGAAATCAAAAAAATGAAAATATTTGTCAGCAAACGGGCAGACAGGGATTTTCAAAACATCTTAGAATACCTCGAATACAGATGGGGAGCAGGTTCGGTTGAAAAATTCAAATCCCTCACCAATGACTTTTTGGATATTTTGGAAAACTTTCCAGAAATCGGCTCAATGGAATTGCCCGAGAAAAAAATTCGGGGATTTCAACTCACCAAGCAAACTCGAGTCTTTTATACGATCAAGCCCAAATTCATTTTGATTTTGACCTTCTATGACGTTCGTCAAAATCCGAAAAGTAAAAATCTCTGACTCTTGTCTAAAAATTCATCACCTCTTCTAATTTCCCTCTAGACTTTTTTATTCTCAGCAGTGGCTGTTTCACAACTATAAATCGACTAGCTCTAGGTAGAAAAATAGTCGTAGGAATTAATATGGCGTTTTTCTATTTTTCCACTTTGAGACAATAGCCCATTAACTATGAAAAAACACCTACTCTTCTACCTGGTATTCCTACTCGCCTTGGGATATTCTTCCTTTGCGCAGGAAGCCCTCTTTCGGGCACAAAACATTATCTCTCCGGAAATTCACGACGACTCGAGCGTGACCTTTCGCCTTTTCGCTCCCAATGCTAAATCGGTTCAGGTGACCGGAGACTTCCTCCCTTCGGTCAAGATGGATACACCCATGGGACAAATGGACGGTCCGGGCAAAGCTGAGATGACCAAGGAAAGCAACGGCGTTTGGGAATTTAAAGCTCCTGCCCTCAACCCAGAGTTATACAGTTATTCTTTCGTCATCGACGGATTTACGACCACAGATCCCAGCAACCCTTTTCTGAATCGGGATGTAGCATCAGTAACCAATATATTTCTTGTGGGCAAAGGTCAGGCAGACTTTTATCGGACCAATGACATCCCGCATGGCACAGTTGCCCGCAGATGGTATGACTCTCCCGGCTTGGGAATGGATCGCAGAATCACCATCTACACGCCTCCGGGATATGAAAAATCAACTGAAAAACTTCCGGTGCTTTACCTCCTGCATGGTGCCGGCGGTGATGAGGAAGCCTGGATTGCCTTGGGCCGGACCGCTCAAATCATGGACAACCTGATCGCCGAAGGCAAAGCCAAGCCAATGATTGTGGTCATGCCCAATGGAAATGTAATCCAAGACGGAGCTCCCGGAGAAGGAAGTAAAGGACTATACAAACCCTCTTTCATGATTGCCAAAACCATGGATGGAACCTACGAGGGCGCTTTCACTGACATTATTTCTTTCGTAGAAAGCAACTACCGCGTACAGGCGGACAAAGCCCACCGAGCAATTGCCGGACTTTCCATGGGTGGATATCATGCCCTTCATATTTCGAGATACTATCCGAACACTTTCGACTATGTAGGTCTGTTCTCTGCGGCAATTATGGCCAGAGAAGATGCGACAGGCAAGGTGTACAGCAACTTTGACGAGACGCTCAAAGCTCAAATGGACAATGGCTACAAACTCTATTGGATCGCCATCGGCAAGACCGATTTCCTCTACGACGCCAACAAGGAATTCCGCACCAAACTGGATGGAATGGGGATGAAATATACTTATGTCGAATCCGAAGGCGGCCACATCTGGAGAAACTGGAGAGTGTATCTGACCCAGTTTGCACCCCTACTTTTCAACTAACCAATAACCCATTAACACATGAAATTCAATCAATTAATTAAAAGTCTGGCTTTGATTCTCTTCTTGGGAGTTTCGACCCGGATCCAAGCGCAGGAGATCAGCGCGATGCAAGCTCCTCGGGTAGTCTCTCCGGAGATTGCCGACAACAGATCAGTTACGTTCCGAGTGCTCTCCGAAAAAGCCACCGAAGTCACACTCAACGGCAGCTGGATGGGTTTTGGCGAAAAACTTTCCCTGACCAAAGGCGCACAGGGCGTGTGGTCTGTGACCATCGATCCGCTACCGTCTTCCATGTACCATTACAATTTCTTCATCGACGGGGTATCGGCGATCGACCCCACCAATGCTCATGCTCTCCGGGACGGTACCCGCTACGCAAGTTTGCTGATGGTGCCGGGCGATGAATCCAAAGTCTTTCAATTGAATGAAACACCACATGGGAATATTACCCAGATGTGGTACCCATCTCCTTCTTTGGGAACGGACAGAAGGATGTACGTCTACACTCCTCCGGGATACGACAGTGGGAAAGACTCCTACCCTGTCCTCTACCTCCTGCATGGTGCGGGTGGTGACGAGGATGCCTGGACGGCATTGGGCAGAGCAAATCTGATTCTAGACAACCTGATCGCCTCCGGCAAGTCCAAACCGATGATCGTGGTGATGACCAACGGTAACGCCTGGCAGACCTCCACCCTTCGGGAGATTCCAGGGATTACTGCACCTACACGGGAAACCCGGGGGCAGTTTCAGGGGAAATTTGAGAAGAGCTTGGTGGAGGACGTCGTACCTTATATCGAAAAGAACTTCCGGGTAAAACCCGACAAAAACCATCGTGCCCTAGCAGGACTGTCGATGGGGGGCGGACACACCATCACCGCCTCGCTTACCTATCCGGATACTTTTGGCTACATCGGCGTTTTCAGCAGCGGGATATTTGACGCGAATGCAGACATGGCTGATCTGGAGAAAAAATTCATCGCCCTGAAGGACAGCGGCGTTTCCAACTATTGGGTAGCCTGCGGCAAAGAGGACTTTGTCATGGAATCCAACAAACGCTTGCTCAGCCTGCTGGAAAAATCCGGATTGAAGCATGAATACTTCGAAAACGAAGGGGGACATACCTGGGCCAACTGGAGAACCTATCTTTCCATGTTTGCGCCGATGCTTTTCTGATAATAATTTACCAAACAATCAACCACCCGAGCGCAGTCTATGAATGGCTGCGTTTTTTGTTGGTTGACAATTTTAGAACAGACTTACCAGAATGAAAAGCTCAAATAACGGCTGTCAAATCTCAATATTACAATGACAATTTACCTCCAGATCACTTTGTGGTTTCCCAGGCCCAACTTCAAGCGTAAAGCTTGACCAGCCTGCAACCCAGATTGAATGGCGCCATCGATATAGCCGACGTTGGCTCCGAAATCTATCCAGTCACCACACATGAAAAGATTCGAGAAACCACTTTGATCGGTCTTAAGACGATATTTATGGCTATTGGGAACGGACAGGGTGTAATGATCCGTAGGTCTCACATTGGCTCTGAAGTACTGGTTAACAAACCTGCTGAACCCATCTTTGTTATTTTCCGGATCCGCCAACAACTGAAAGTCTAAGCCTTGAGGATAAGTCTCAGTAGCTCCTTTTGGCCAAAACCAGCCGGCATTGTCATTGAGCCATTGCTCAAAAGAATCGATCAATCTTTGCGTTTCTTTCTTCTGAAAATTATGATCGGTGAAAGGTGGAAGCGGCGCCCTCAAAGTCAAAGGCCCGGTGAAATAGGCGAGAAATTCAGGTTTTTGACCGGCAGGCCAGTCTTCGTTTGGCAATACCAGCGAGCTGTCCAACCAGGAATACATGGGGTTTTGATAGACCACAACGTTGGGAGCACCTCCTTCTTCGGGCAATCCCCAGGCAGCCAACTCGAATCCCAATTCCTTCAACTTAGGCAAAAACCACAATTGGGAAGATATAGTCGGCGTGGTCAGCACATTGTCTACCATCAGTTTCCATTTGCTTTGCTTTTCGATGATTTCACTACAGATCGTTTTCAAAGTCCCAATGGGTATCCCTAAGATAACTTCATCAAAATCCACCCCCAGATTCAGAGTTCCGTCCTGATAGTTAGTCCAGTTGGCCCAAGGATCCTCCAAGTTCACCTGTCCGTCTATCAATCTTTTAGCGTATCCGGGGTCTATCTGTTCATAATTTGGCACTGATGGCCAAGCATTTAAGTCTCCAATCTTCTTGACAGGATCATAAGTAGCGCCATTGAGCTTCACCTGCTCTGCCAAAGAAATCTTCTGAATCGCCCCGGTATCAGAATAGTGGATCTGCTTGATTTCTTGAAAGAATTTAAATTCCACGCCCCGGTTTTTAAGCACCTCGTACATAGGCATCACCATGACATCGCCCGTTCCGTAGACAAACTGAAAGACAAAGGAACCTTTGTATCCCACTGATTTGGTGAAAAACTCCAATGCCGTACCTGCACCGATTGCCCCTCCTTTCTCATTGACCAGATTTGCAAAAGTGCCGGTATAAAAAAATCGTACCACCACAGAAAAAACAACCCAATCAGGTGCCCCCTGTTTCCTAAGCCATTCCCGATAGTCAATGTCATTGATCCGGTTGAAATCAAATTTTTCTGATCTTGGATCATAGACGTCTTCCAAAACTCCTTTCAGATTGTAGTATGCCAAGGCAATCATCAGGTTGATTCGTTTCAAGGCGGGTCTCTTTCCCATTAATTTCAACTCCCTTTTTTCTATGATACCTACTATTTTCCTTAATATCCCAAGCGCCTTAGTCAATCTATGATATGCCGCGCTGTCGGTTTTATTTTTTGTGATATCTAAAGATTCCACCAGGCCGTCGTATTTTTCTTGATGGAATTGTTCAATCTGGGTTTTCTTCGAGATGAAAAATTCAATGACTCTTTCCAAAAAGCTTTTTTTCTTGGGTTCGCTTAGACCACCTTCGCCATTTGATGGAAAATAGTGATCCAGGATCCATTTGCTTATTGGATTGATTCCCTTGCGATAGGGGCTTCCCAAGGCGATTTCCAGCATCATCGCAATTCCTTTTTCGATCAGCTCCCAGGTAGAAAGTGGCTCGCCGTCACCGGGAAGATCCTCGAGCTGCGGAAATATCAACGGCCAATTGGTCCATTTCCCCGTTTCGACATCAAAATCCGTCATCAAAGTGGTGTTGTTCCTTTTCAACCCGTCTTTGAACAAATCTTGAAGTGGACTGTCGGGCGCTAGATTATTTGTCTTACGCTCTTTATATACATCCCTAAGAAGCCGGAAAGTAGTGTCGTACCAGCCTTGCAGGATGTGGATCCCGTGCTCTTCGATCCGGTTGCAATTCCCTCTCCCAGTGGCCGTTTTCCCTCCCAGTCTCCAGCCTATCTGATAGACCGTGATCTCGTAGCGGTCCTTCCAACCTGGATAATCTGTCAATTCATGGACTGCGGATAAGGCAGCCATACCGCCACCTAAAACTGTGATTTTCTTTTTTTTCGATTCGGTGGTCATGGGCTTAGATTTAGTTTTGGGGAAAATGGGTTAAAAAAAGGTGACGAATACTCAGTTTATGATCTTGGGATTCCCCTGGGATAGCAGGGGTTGTTTTTTATCAGGAACAATGGAGTCAGCAGTTGACCATTAAGGCCGAAAGTCGTCGTGTAGATTCTAATTATTTTGGGCAAAATAAACGTCCGGTCCAAGAATTTGACAAGTCTTCCCTGCAGGTGATGGCATTTGCCCATCACCTCTTCGACTTCCTCATCGGTCATCGGATAATGCTTGGGATAGAACCCGTCGAGATGGGTGATCATGCGAACTGAAATTCCCTGGGGATTAGCCAGAAACATCCCTAAACGTGGAAACCAAAAGTCTCCCTCTACCATAAATTGGGCAAAAAGTAAACGATACAGCACTTGGTTGATGAACACTTGCTCAGGAAGGTTTTCTTTCTCAGCCAGACCTGAAAATTTGATGTATCCTTCTATAATACTCGAATTGTGAGCTCTGTACCAGGTTTTGGGATTCTGATTTTGGATAAACTCGGCCCACAATTTCGACGGCCCTGGAGGCAATTCTTTTATCAGCCCGGCTGCTAGCGCAGCTGCTCCAAATTCCGATAGGAATATAAACCAAAGGTTAACATTGTTCCACCAGGGACTTCCCGGAGGTAACGCTTCTTTGGATTTCAAGACACCTCTTTCTTCCCATTTCAAAAAAGAAATCTCAGAATCTCCTAAACCATATGCATGCTTTTTAGATTTTGCACAATGAGTTATGTAGAATTTCTCCCTGGATTCTAATCTTGCGCTCGGACTATCGCGGAGCGTTTCGACATAATCCAAAGTTCTGGATTCCAGTTCTTTCAATTTTGAAGAATGCGAGGATAAAATCACGGGACTAGGATTTTTGGCAAACCTTAAGTTAAAATTGAAAACTGAGAAGAATCTAATTTTTATAAAAATTATTCAAATTCATTTTAACTTAAAGAAAATTTCAGCGTAATGGGAAGTTATGGTGCCAGATTAATTTTTCTGCTTTTGATTTGGACGCTTCCCGTAGTTGCCCAGGGACAAACCGAGATTTTATTGAAATCAAGTGATCAGCTAATTCCTGTTGGAAACCAGGTCCATTACTTAAGGGATTCTGCATTTCTTGGAATAGAAGAGATTCTGAACCCTGACACACAAAAAAAATTCGCTCCATATTTTCAGGACACACCCAATTTTGGAAGCACTTCCGATGCTTATTGGCTTAGGTTGGATTTCAAAAAAGTGGATGAAAATGACTTCTATTTACAGATAGGGTCGGCATTTATTGACAGCGTTGCCCTTTATCAGGTTTCAGATGGAAAGGTCGAGGACGTTCAATTGACGGGCGATGATTTGCCTTTTTCTTCCAGAGAAATCAAGGTGTCCAATTTCCTTTTGCCTCTGAAGATTGAGCAAGGCGAAACGCAAACCTATTTTCTGAAAGTATCCACCAATCAACCCTTTTTCTTCCCCCTGAGAGTCGGCACGCTTCAAGCCTTCATGGAAGACAATCACCATTTAGATCTTATTCAGGGGATCTATTTTGGGTTCATGCTATTGATCATCCTCTATAATCTCTTTTTGTACTTTTCCACCAGAGAATATATCTATCTCTTGTATGTAGCTTATGTGGTATGCATTACTTGGTTTATGTCCACGGTGTACCAATATGTTTTTGAATTTGTCTGGCCTGAGAATCCTGCTTTAAATAAATACGCGGTGATATCCACCGCGATGACCATCCTCACGGCGACGTTTTTTACCCGGGCATTTTTGAATACCAAACAACGAGCTCCCATCCTCCATCAAGTTTCGACTCTTTTCATTTTTCTTGGGCTAGTAATCTTTGTGGCAATGTTTACCCCCTACAAAATTGCCGCTTTGATATTGGCCCAGGCAACAGTGTTTTTTATGGCGGTTTTTTTCTTGGTTGCGGGCATTGTCATCTTGAAAAACGGATACCTCCCAGCAAAATACTATTTGTTGGCTTGGGGATTTTTGATTTTTGGATTTATAGGAGCCATACTGGAAACTATCAATTTCCTACCCGTGGTTTATTATTTCAACTACATGCAACTGGGATCTGCTATCGAGGTAACCTTACTGTCGTTTGCATTGGCAGACCGAATCAATTTATATAAAAAAGAACGTGAAATTGCCCAGGCAGACGCGTTGATAGCTGCTGAAGAAAAAGCACATTTCATCCTACAGCAAAACATCCTACTTGAGGAAAAAGTAAAGGAAAGAACGCTTGAACTGTCAAACAGCCTCATGATAATAGAAGAAGAGAAGAAGAAATCAGACTTGCTTTTACTGAATATTCTCCCCTATGCCACTGCGGTGGAATTGAAGGAAACAGGTAAGTCAATCCTAAAATATCATGCGAGTGTAAGCGTGCTTTTTACAGATTTTGCGGGCTTTTCCAAAATTGCAGAAACACTCGATGCTTCGGAACTCGTGGGGGAATTGGATGATATTTTCAGAGCCTTTGATGAAATCGTAAAGAAACATGGACTTGAAAAAATCAAAACCATCGGAGATGCTTACATGGCTGCTGGGGGTATTTCCGGCAATGACTTTCACCCGATCAATTCTGTAAAAGCTGCCCTGGAGATGCAGGAATTTTTGGATGAAAAATTTAAAGTCATCATCGGTGAAAAGTGGCAGATGCGATGTGGAATTCACACCGGACCAGTCACTGCAGGTGTCGTGGGAAAAGATAAATTCGCCTTTGATATATGGGGCAGTACTGTCAATCTTGCATCAAGAATGGAAAGCAATAGCGTGCCTGGCAAAGTCAATGTCTCTGAAGCTACGTATCAGCTAGTAAAAGATGTATTTTATTGTATCCCTCGCGGGAAAATAGAAGCTAAAAACCTAGGCAAGGTCAACATGTACTTTGTAGACGGAAAAGTAACAGCTTGATTCATCTCCTTGGATTAAAAAACTTTTGAAGAGTTTGCTTTCACCGAGGTCCGGGATACAGAGACCAATTCGGCAGGAGGCAAACAGTTGAATTCTTAAGACATGGGTCTATCCAAATGCGACCTTTTGGCGGCACCTAGACCAATCTTTTTCCTGAAAATCTCCACGCGCACCGGCGCAAAAAAACAGAGGAAAATGTCAAAGAAGCCTTCTAAGGACTCCATTTAGATTTTTCAAGCAAAAAAAAGCCAGCTTCCCCTGACGGAAACTGGCTACAGGTTGGGGATTCAAATGTTATAAATCCTCCAGCCCGATTTCTACTTTCACCAAAGCGGCTTCAGTTCGGTGTTCCTTGATCTGGGCTAGGCCTTTTTCAGCATATCCTTTGACCGTGAAATTTTGTCCGTTGTCGATCTGATTTTCAAACATCGACTTAGAAGCGTCGAGCGCGTCGAGCTGAAATTGAATAAAGGCCTTGTCAAATTCTTCGCCTTCCATCATTGCCAGCTCGTCGTATTTGGCCTGCATTTCAGCAGACATTTCCATCGAAACCTCGATTTCCTTGGAGTCGGCAATCGCCTCCAGTTCGGTGATGCTATTGGTATTGTCCTCAACGAGCATATTGGCGTACTCCATTACGGAATCGTCTTCGCCCTTATCCATAGCCAATTGTCCAAAAGCAGTTTGGGCATTGATAAACTGTGAGGAGGAAATCGCAAAATTTCGATCTTGCTGGCTCACTGTATCCACGATGGGATCGTCGTCTTCATTTTCACAAGATGCCATCCCTAAAAGGCAAAAGGCTGATAGTACTACTGCGCCTGATCTTTTGATGACAGCTGATCGGAATGATGACTGTGTCTGAGTTTGATTACTTAATCTCATAATGAAAATAGTTGGTTTAGTGTTCGTCGAGAAGTATGCAATGACTGTTCCCAAGGCATCTAGGCCATTTAAATGCACTTTTTCTATAAAATGATTGTGTAGCATGCCAACAGACTGTTCCAAAAAATTCCCAATTCTGGCAAATTCACACGGTTTAGCCGAGTGGGATGAAGGAAAATGAGGGCTTTAGTGAATCAAAAAATCATTGAAGTCAATCTGGGTAACGGTTTTTAAAAAAGCCTTTAGCGCTTTCTCTTCTTCCGTTGCTTCTTTTCCCACCGAGAAATAGCATGCGATAACTCCTTTTGGTAGCTTGGCTCGCCTTCGGAAAAGAACAGATTATCTACCTTTTCAATAGCTTCTTCATCGGTGGTATTGTAGCGAATCGGAGGGTTACTGTCATCCGAGAAAAAGAAATTTCCCCTCACCAAGTTGGTGGTCGCACGATGAAACCGCAGCGGCGATTTGGCGATATCATAAACCAGATTGCCCTCGACCAGCACACCCGTAATCCCTTCATCGAGAAACATCCCGTTGCTTTCGGCCCGTCCGGCATTGACTTTTACGCCGTGAATTCGATTGTCCAAGACTTTGCTCTCCGGCTGAAGACCCAGCAAATAGATCCCTCCCCCGTCGCTCAGGATATTCATGATTTCATGGATATGGTTACCCGAAATGATATTTTCACGGGCAGGCGTTGCCTCTGGACTCCACATCCAGCCTACCGAAATCCCAGTGTAGGGCAGATCAAACAGGACGTTGTTCTTGATTGCGGTCTGCGCCGTAAGCCCACACCAGATGCCTACCGCTCCATAAAATTGTGATCCAACCTGCGAGATGGTACTATTTTCAACGACATTCCCCGAAGCCACTTGCTCTGGCGCAGACTTCCACCAAGGCTGGCCGTTGACGATTCGGTCTTGCCCCTCTCCAATCATAATTCCGTTTCCGGCAATATCTTTAAGGCTTGAGTCGATGATCTTGCAGTTTTTGGAGCCAGGACCAAACCAGATTCCAGACCCACCTAAATTCCTGAAATTGCAATCGGTAAACGTGATATTTTCGCTCCAAATCGAAATAATCGCCGCCGGGACCACCGCCCAGCCTTCGTTGCTAGGTCGAGGATCGAAATGGCAAGCCTGTATGCCCGAGTAGCCTTTTTCCGGGATTTCCCATTTGCTGTATTGAAAGGTGATTCCTTCGAAATGGATATTTTTAACCGGATAATTTTCCTCACCTTCCACCACAATTAGTCCTTGGGAAAAAGGAATTGACACCTTCGAATTCGTCGGATTTACGTTTTGGGGGAGTTTAAGCAAGACTTTGTTTTGACTTTTCAGAAAAATCCATTCGTAGTCTGCGTCCAAAAACTCAGGGGCATTTTCCAGGAAATATCGCGGATGCGGCTCCCAGTTGTCAATCGTGAAAAACGCCGGTATCCTTGCCCCGATCGAGTCCACAGCAATCAACTGATCTGCCGCCGTGTCGATTTCTTGAATACCGATTCTGGAGATAGACCAGTCGTGCAGGAAGACCAGCTCTACTCCTTCTAGATTCACAGGAATCGGAAAATCGCCTTTCTGAAAATAGAAATTGGTTCGGCGATCTACCCCAGCCTGTTTGACCCGGAGATAGCCTTCATTGGGAAATCTGGCCCGGGCAGCTCTTTTGCCGGAAATAAACAACTCGCGAAAGCCCGACGTCTCGTCCAACTCTTTCGGCAGAGCCGCTTCCCACAGCCCCTCGCTATTTTTGATCCAGCCGCTGATTTCTACGCCACCGGAGATGACTGGCTGGGCATCTTGTTGGGCTTTGAAAACCAAAGTCCCTTCCTCTCCAAGCTCCCGTGGACCGAATACCAAAGGCTCCGAAATCGGGTAAATGCCGTCAGCCATCCAGACTGTCACCTCCGATCCGGGATGCTCTTGCAGGCTAGAAATCGCCATTTTCTGGGCCGCAGAGATTGATTTCAGGGGTTGATCGAGGGATCCCCGATTCGAATCAAGCCCAGTCGGAGCGACATATATTTCTTGGGCAGCCAACGATGTCGACAAAAAAACGACAAGAAAAAATGACAGGGGCATTCCCAGTTTCATGGGTTTGCTGTTTGTTGGGTTCCAAAAGGTAACAACTCAGCCTGGAAATCCCTTCCTGATCGGAGCCCCGTTCGACTAAGCCCCGTTCAAAAACCGCTTTCATAAAAACCAAAAAAAACCATCCCACAACGCTGCAGAATGGTTTTTGATCAGAAAGTTAATCATCACTCTATGCTAGCATCAGCTAACGTCTTGGATGGATTGAGTCAATCCCAGCCTCCTCCCAGAGCCTGGTAGACATTGACCATCGCATTCATCTGTTCCATCTTGGTTTCGATCAGCTCCATTCTCGACTCCAAGGCATCCCTTTGGGTCAGCAAGACTTCCATGTAATCCGCCCTGGCGGATCTAAACAGGCCGTTGGAGATGGAAATAGATTGTGTCAACGCCTCTACCTGCTGTGATTTCAGCCCGTAGCTTTTTTCCAGGTTAGAGACTTTGGCCAGCTGGTTGGCTACTTCAATGTAGCCGTTGAGGATACTTTGCTCATAGTTCACTACTGCTTGGAGTTGCTTGGCATTGGCAGAATTGTAGTTGGCCTTGATGGCGTTTCTATTGATCAGCGGAGCGACCATATCTCCAGCCAGGGAGTATAGCAGAGATTCCGGAGTGGTAAACAAAAACTTGGGATCAAAGGCTTGGTAGCCCAATCCAGCGACGATGCGAAACGACGGATAGAAATTCGCCTTGGCGATCTGCACGTCCAACTTGGCGGCTGCCAAACCCAACTCTGCCTGCTTGATATCCGGACGATTGGCCAAAAGCTGGGAAGGAATCCCCGCCTTGACCAGGGTAGGCATCAGCTCCGCAAAGTTTTCAGAACTTCTCAAGACCGGCTGAGGAAACCTCCCCAAAAGGAAGTTTATCCGGTTTTCGGTCTCTGTGATTCGCTGATGAATCACGTAGATGGAGCTCTGGTTTTTGGCCACTTCGGCCTCAAATCGTTTCACCGCAAGCTCGGTCACTTTTGCAGCTTCTTTCTGTAGTTTGACGATCGCAAGCGCATTCTTTTGGATGTCGATGTTCTGATTGAGGATCTCCAGCTGATTGTCCAATGCCATCAGTTCGTAATAAGAACTGGCGATCTCTGACACCAACTGCGTCACCATGAAGTTTTTTCCTTCGACCGAAGAGAGGTAGTTGTATACGGCTACTTTCTTTCCGTTCCTTAATTTCTTCCAAACATCGAGTTCCCAGGACGCATAGACTCCGAGGGTAAAGTCAGTGTATGGCTCTGGAAATTCCTGACCCGGTTTAATCTCATTGTTGGCTTCCAAGGCCCCATAGCGGGTATATCTGCCCACTTTGTCCATCCCGGCACCTGCCTGCGCATTCACGACCGGCAAGTACTCGCCTTTTCTGGCTTTGATCTCGTTGTTGGAGATGTTAATCTCCTGCAGGACCATATTGAGTTCCTGATTGCGACTCAGTGCCGTATCGATCAGGGACTTCAGGTTTGGATCGTTGAAGAAATCAGCCCACTTGATCTGCGCTACGTTTGTGGTATCCTGAGAGCCGATATAGCTCTCAGGAGTGGACGTATTTTCGGCACGGGAAGTCGGCTCTGTGATTTTACAGCCCCAAGTAGCCAGCAAGATGAAAGCCGCTGCGAGGGATCGGGAGATGATGTGCTTACTCATTTTCATCTGTTTATAATTTGATTTAAAATGGTCAGATAGCCTGTCCCGATTTTTTTCGGGAGAATCTCGCATAGCTGATAATCATACCCCCTAATTTCATTTTGCGTCATGATCGATTTCATATCCTATTTTGTTCAGCAACTTCTTTAACTTTTTGAGGGCGCTTTCTCTGGAAGCATTTTCGACAAAATTTTCACTCAGAGGCGTCTCATCCTCATCCTTGATCATATGTCGACCATCTGCCATGGTACCAAAGATGTAATACAAGCCCGGGACGATGATCACGCCGAAGATGGTACCGAAGAGCATCCCTCCGAGGGCGGAGGATCCGATGGTTCGGTTGCCGATCGCTCCCGGACCGGTTGCGATCACCAAAGGAATCAATCCGGCGATAAAGGCAAAAGACGTCATCAAGATCGGACGGAAACGGACTTTGGCACCTTCGATGGCGGCATCAAGGATCGTTGAGCCTTGCTGGCGCTTTTGCACCGCAAACTCCACGATCAAGACGGCATTTTTACCCAAAAGCCCCACGAGCATAATCAAACCGATCTGCGCATAGATGTCATTGGCTAATCCCGTGAGCTTCAGCAAAAGGAAGGAACCGAATACCCCCGCAGGAAGTGAAAACACCACCGCAAGCGGAATAATGAAGCTTTCGTATTGCGCTGCCAGAACCAGATACACAAAGATCAACACCACAATGAAGATGTAGACTGCCTCATTTCCCCGGCGGGATTCGTCGTAGGAAAGACCTTCCCAAGCGATATCATAGCCGTGCGGCAAGGTCTGGGCCGCCACTTCCTGAATCGCACGGATCGCGTCCCCACTGGTGTAGCCTTTTGCCGGCACGCCTTTGATCGAGGAAGAAGTGTACAGGTTGAAGCGGGTGATCTCGTTTGGCCCTTGTCTTTTCTCCATCTTCATAAAGGAGGAATAAGGCACCATATCCCCATGCTCGCTCTTGATGAACATGTTCAGTATGTCGCTGGGCAGCTTTCTGTATTCAGGTGCAGACTGGGTGTAGACCTTGAAGAAGGTACCAAATCGCACAAAGCCCTGCTCATAGGTACTCCCGATCAATACGTCCAAGTTGGCCATCGCTTTGCCGATAGACACGCCTTTCTGCATCGCCAGTTCGTTGTCGATGATCAGCTCATACTGGGGATAGTTGGCAGCAAAGAAGGTGAACAGACCGGTTAACTCCGGACGCTTTTTCAGCGCATTCATGAAGTCCGTGTTGACTTTGTCAAACTCGTGGTAGTCCACGCTGCTGTTTTTGTCCAACATTCGAAGCGAAAAACCATCCGACGCACCGTATCCCGGTACTGCCGGCGGCTCGAAATACTCGATCACCGCACCGAGATCCTTGGTTTTTTCCTCCAACTCGTCGATTATCTCATGCACGGAATGCTCACGATCCGACCAATCTTTGAGGTTGATCAGACAGGTGCCGGCGTTGGATCCGCGACCTTCAGTTAGGATTTCATACCCTGCCAAAGAAGAAACGGACTGAATTCCCTCCACCTCTTCGGCGATCTTCTGGAGGTTTCGTGAAACCTCGTTGGTTCGCTCGAGCGTGGATCCCGGAGGTGTTTGGATAATCGCATAGATCATTCCCTGATCCTCATTGGGGATAAATCCGGTCGGCAGGATTTGGTTGACTGCAAAAATGCCAAAGCCGAAGGAGGCCAAAATTCCCCAAGTCACGACCCGTCGATTCACTATCAGAGTCAATAGCCAAGTGTAGCCGCCTGTGAGTTTTTCAAATTTTGCATTGAACCAATCGATAAACTTGTCGACCGGCGACTTCTTCTTCGGCTTGCCGTGGTCGTTTTTCAAGATCATCGCGCACAAGACCGGCGTCAGCGTCAGCGCGACAAGTCCGGAAAGCACAATCGCACTGGCCATCGTGATGGAAAACTGTCGGTAGAAGACTCCGACCGGTCCGGTCATAAAGGCTACCGGCACAAAAACCGCCGTCATGATCAGGGTGATCGCGATGATCGCACCGCTGATCTCTCCCAATACCTTTTTTACTGCCTTGTAGGGCGAGAGATGCTCCTCATGCATCTTGGCGTGAACCGCCTCCACGACTACAATCGCATCATCGACCACGATCCCGATTGCCAATACCAAGGCAAAGAGCGTGATCAGGTTGATCGTGAGCCCAAAGAGCTGCATAAATATGAAGGCTCCGATCAGGGAAACCGGCACCGCAATGGCTGGAATCAAGGTTGATCTCCAGTCACCCAAGAATAGGAATACGACGATCGCCACCAGGATGAATGCCTCCAGGAGTGTATGCATGACCTTGTCGATGGAGGCGTCGACGAACTTGGACACGTCGTAGTTGACCTCATACTCCATGCCCGGAGGAAAGCTGGACTCCATCTCCTCAAGTTTAGTCTTGACCTCCTCGATCACCTTGCTGGCGTTGCTTCCGATATTTTGCTTGAGGACAATGGAAGCCGCCGGATAGCCGTCCTTGTTGGAGTAGATATCGAAAAACTCACTTCCCAACTCCACTTCGGCGATATCTTTCAGCTTGAGGATCTCGCCCTCAGGGTTTGCCTTTATGATGATCTCCTGGTACTCCTCCGGCTTGTTGAATCGACCTTTGTACGTTAGAACATATTCCAGAGATTGAGGTGTTTTTCCCGAAGCCTGCCCCAGTCTTCCCGGACGTCCGATCACACTTTGCTCGTCGATCGCCTCCAGTACTTCCTCTGTAGAAATATTATAGGCACGCATTCGGTCCGGCTTCAGCCAAACCCGCATCGCATACTGGCGAGAGCCTAGGATCTGCGCCCTACCCATCCCATTGATTCGTTGCAGTTCGGGAAGGATATGGACGTTGGCGTAGTTGTAGAGAAACTTCTCGTCGGCATTTTTGTCCTTGCTGAACAAGTTGACATACATCAACATGCTCGGCTGGATCGGGGTGATGATGACACCTTCGCGCTGTACCAACGGTGGCAGGTTATTCATCACCTGATCGACCCGGGTTTTCACGTTGACGACCGCCGCATTGGGATCGGTACCGGGTTCGAAGATGATTTGAATCGTCGCTTCGCCCGCACTCGTCGCATCGGAGATGATGTACTGCATGCCTTGCACGCCATTGATTGCGCGCTCAAGCGGCACCAAGGTGGACTGCACCAGCACGTCTGCACTGGAACCCGGATATGCGATGAAGATATTGACTCTAGGCGGGGCAATCTCAGGAAACTGAGAGATAGGTCGGGTGGCAATCGCGAGTACGCCCAAGAATATAATGGCCAGCGATATGGCTATCGCCAATACCGGTCGTTGAATGAATTTACTAAACATCTTACCTGTGATTTAGAGAGTTCCCTTATTCAGCGTGTAAGCTGTTTAGCTCGGCCATTACTTTGCGCAGCTCGACAAATTCGACCTTGATCTTTTGCCTGTTTTCTACTTTGCGCAGCCCTTCGATCAGGATCTTGTCCGTCGGACTCAGTTCATTGGCGACAATGAAGAGGTGCGGCAACTCTGTCAAAACGGTGATTTGTCTGGATTCTACCACTCCGTCTTCACCCACTACAAAGACAAATTTCTTGTCAAGGATTTCAAAGGTGGCTTTTTGAGGGATAATCAATGATCCTGGGTGCTGAATCGGCATCTTGATGTTGCCGGTTTCTCCGTGTCTTAACAGCCTTTTTTCATTCGGAAATGTTGCGCGAAAGGCGATGTTTCCGGTTTCGTTGTTGAAGTCAGATTCGATGGCTTCGATCACTCCTAGATTTTCGAAATTCTTGTGGTTCGCCATTTGGAGCAATACTTTTGGCAGCGTTTCCAAGGATTTATTGGATACCAGATCCAGGTATTCAGCTTCCGGCACATTGAAATAAACCCACATCTTGGCGTTGTCTGATAGCGTAGTGAGGAGTTCGCCTTCGTCCAGCAAACTTCCCTGTCGCACGTCGTTGAATCGCCCCATGATGCCGTCAAACGGCGCGCGAATTTCAGTGAAGCTTAAGTGCGCTTGAGCGAGGCTCAGCTCGGCCTTGGCTTTGGTCAGTTTGGCTTTAGCCAGCGCCAACTCATTGGCTGAGACCACATTGCTGTCGGCCAGGCTTTTGGTATTGAGGTACTCGATCTCGGCAAAGTTGGCCTCGGCCCTGGCGATCTCCATCTCGGACTGATAGATAATCGGCATGATGCGGAACATCAACTGGCCCTTTTTGACGACTTGGCCTTCGTCGACGTAGATATTTTGGAGATAGCCCTTCTCCAAAGCCCGCAATTCAATATGCTGAGAAGAACGGATTTGGCTGACATAATCTTTGTAAACGATCGTGTCCTTCTGAAGGGGGCTAGTGACAAGGAAGGTGGCTTCCTCCTCGTGTTGTTCATGGTGGGAGTCACAGCTGGCATTGAACAGCAGCGCGCCTATACCCATAGCCATGAGAAATCCATTGATTTTCATAATCGGTAACGTGTTAAAGAGTGATGATGGTAAAATCCGCTAGGAGTCACGAAAACCTCGGAAATACCTGAGATTTAATCGCTTCCAGGGAAATTAGGGTCTATTGCTGGCAAAAAGAGGATCCAAGCACAGCGGGCCTGGACACAGCAACGGAATTAAATAGTAAAGACCCGATTATACAGGTGCAACCGATGAGGAAAAATAAAATAGAAGTTCTGGCAGAAACGCAAGAACCTGATGTGATAATTTCTGAAACTTTCTGAAAGCAGGAAAAAGAAAACAAATGCCAGCGTGAGCCTGATTTCCCATGGATCACTTTCCGCACGCTCTTCCTGCTCTTTCTCCATCGCGGCAGAAGCCCAATCAAAAACAATCCCGTGTGACTTATGATCATTTCTGAAAACAGGCGAAGAAAATTCAGTGGAGAATCCACGTTCCTGATCCAATTGGTCCGTTGAACAGGTAATGTGAGCAGAATCGACTGCTAAATCAGAAATAGAAAAAAACAGCTGGCTGCTCCCTATCGCTAGAAGTGCACAAAAACTCAGAATCAACCGAACCAGCATTTTCGACATAAGCGCCAAAGCTAAATCGAGTTATTTTCATCTACAAGTGAAAAATCATTAATTTTTTCAACAAAAAATTGCCGCATAGTCAGCAAAGCTCCGATTCCGTAACGATTTTCACATCGCTGATTCTCAATCTGCTGCAACATTCCCGTCAAAAAAAACTGGAGACAGATTGCCCGCTATCCAGAATATCGATTCCATCCCTTGGAGCCAAGCCCTTTTACAGCTACTGGTGATCCTTGCCTTCGATCACTTTCATGATCTTGTGAAACACGGCCGTATTTTCGTATACGCCTCTGAACTCATCCGCCTGCGTGCCATACGCAAAGATCGGCACCAAAATCCCAGTATGGTCATCGCTGTGAAATGCCAGTTCGACGGTGTGGGACGCAATATCTCCCTGTGGAAGAGAAACGCCACCAGTCTCATGGTCTGCCGTAATCAACACCAAGGTTCCGGGATGTTCGTCGGCAAACTGCAGCACCCTGCCTATCGCCCGGTCAAAATCCAACATCTCCGACACGATCATCCCGCTGCTGTTTTCATGGCCTCCCGAGTCAATAGTTGCGGCCTCCACCATCAGGAAAATGGGTTTCCCCTTTTTTACCAAAAAATCCAAAGCGGCGGAGGTGGCATCCATGAGATACTCTCCCCTTCCATCCAGCATCTTAGGAAGCGATCCAGGCGCGGCAAAATACCCGACTCGCTCAGCCTCCCAAGACCCAAGATCGTCAACCAACTCAAATCCCGCTTGCTCCAGCTCCCCAAGCTGGGCAGCAAACCTGTCTTTGCCTCCTCCAATAAACAAATCCAACTTGCTCTTGGGCAAGTAAGCGGCAAGCTGCTCCGCATCGTCCCGCTCGGAATGATGGGCGTAAAAAGACGCCGGCGTAGCTCCCGTGAGCTGGTCTGTGGTAACAATCCCACTCGAAAAGCCATACTGATCTAGAATATCCGGCAGATTCTCCAAAGCCCTCCCGTCAGGCGCAACGCCTATCGCCCGATTGTTAGTCTTTGCTCCGCTGGCATAAGCCGTAGCGCCAGCCGCTGAATCCGTCGTAAAATCATCCGCGGCTTGGGTCTTAACCAACCCCATGTTTTTAAGCTGAGTTAGGTTGAGCTGGTTTCCGTTTGAAAACAAGGCAGAGGAGATCTGCGCCAGACCATTGCCGTCTCCGATCATCAGGATCACGTTTCTCACCGGCACCTTTGCCCCGTCCACCTCAAACCGGGCCGGGTAAATCTCATGGATTGAGGGGTTTTGATAAACATTTTGCGGCAGCTTGCTGAGATAGTCGGCGGCATCCATGGGATGGTCCGTGTTGATATAGTCTTCTCCCATTTCATGGAAAGCTTTCCAAGCCGACTTGCTGTCGGGCGAGCCCCAAAACCGAACCGGTCGGTCAAAGCTGTGTACCAGATCGATGAAAGCCTGCAGCTTCTCCCGCTCGGCTTCCACCATTCTTCCCTTGCCGTTCCAAACGGAAAACTGGCGAAAGCTCAGGCTCACCATCCCGATTTTTTCCCAGGGAAGCTCCTTTGTCAGCTCTTTGCTCTGAAAGTCAAAAAGCATCCACTCGGGGTACTTTGAATAGTCCGCTGGCTTCGGCCTATTTCCAGATATGATCAGCTTCAATCCCTCCGGATTGGCTGAACCGTAGAGGAGATGCGCATAGTTTTCCATGCTTTTTCGCAGAATTTCCAAAGTGGAATAAGCCTCGGTCTTCAGGTCCACCAGCAAATGGAAGCTGGAGGGAATCACAAGACCGGTCTTCACTCCCTCCGAAATCGGATCCAGGTAAAGACTCTCAATCGTCCGCTTCGGATCAATGCTGGCCACCTCGTGTGCGGCCATCAGCTTCCCATCTTTCAATATTACATCTACCTCGATGGAAGACGCACCAGCCGCATATGCCGTCCAAAATGGAGCTTTTTGCAGGTAGTCGTTGTGAGAGTGGATCTGAAAGGGCCTTGATTGCTGGGCAAAAACCTGTAGAGGTAAAAACAGAATGAGCGCCAAGAGGCCGGAAAAGAAGGTTTGCATGCCTAAAAATAGTCTATTTACCCCTATTTCGCCGCACACCGAGCATTGCGAGATGAAGACTTAACCTATTCATAAAACAGGCATTTTCCATTGGCCAAGCAAGCGAACACTTTGGGCCCATGGTCTTGATTTCAGACAAACCGCTAATCAAAGGCCAGTTCGAACCATGTCCAAATCATAACAAAAAGTTGAAGTTCTGTTTCCGAAAGAAAACCAGAAAATCTTGAAATTGTTGGCTAACCTGCTTTTCATGGAAACCACCAAACACCTCTTTTTTCTATTTGCTTGCCTAGTATCCTCCCTTAGCCTTGCTGCTCAAGACCTTAAGCTAAATCAGATTCAGATCATCGGAAGCCACAACAGCTACAAAAGCACCATGGCCCCGGAACTGCTCGACTACCTGTCCAAAATCAACCCCGCTGCTTCGCAAAGCCTCGCTTATTCCCATATTCCCTTGGAATCCCAATTGGATCTGGGTCTGAGAAATCTAGAACTGGATGTATTTCATGATCCCCGGGGAGGCAGATACACCGATCCAAAAGGTCTGGAAATCATCAAAAGCAAGGGCGGCACACTTCCAGACTATGATCCCAACAATTCCCTTTCGAAACCCGGGTTGAAGCTTTTTCACGTACAGGATCTGGACTTTCAGTCCCACTACCTGCTCTTTGCGGATGCGCTGGAAGCACTCAAAAAATGGAGCAATCAGCATCCGAATCACACGCCAGTGTTCATCCTGATCAATGCCAAAGACGGGAATGTCCCAGGGACGCGGCCTACGTTGCCGTTCACTTCAACTGCGTTGGACAGCATAGACCTCGAGATCAGAACTCATCTCGGAATGGAAAAGCTCATCACGCCGGATTTGGTAAGAGGAAATTATGCGAATTTGGAAGAAGCTGTGTTGGCGGGAAACTGGCCAAGTCTTAACAAAGTGAGCGGCAGGTTTCTCTTTGTGCTTGACGAAAACGAAGAGAAAACAGACCGCTACCTCAGTGCCAAACCTGAACTCAAAGACGCAGTGCTCTTTGTCAACAAAAAAGAGGGACATCCCACTGCGGGATTTCGGATCATCAACAATGCAGTGAGGGATGAAGAATATATTCTAGACTTGGTCAAAAAGGGTTATATGATCAGAACCCGCGCCGATTCAGACACCAAGGAGGCCCGAACTGAGGATTACTCGACCTTCGAAAAAGCCAAAACCTCCGGAGCCCAGGTGATTTCCACAGACTATTATCAGCCTTCAGCCTTTTTCAATTCCTCCTACAAGGTCATTTTCGATGAAAATGTATATGAAAGACCCAATCCTGTTTTGCGGAAAAACTGATATCACTGTTTTTTGAGGAAAACCACCGATAGACCCGATCTAAAAAAAAAAGGAAGCAGCCGAGCGACGCAAAACGAGGTGACTTTCTTTCCATTCTCCAAGAACAGCGGCGAATCGCCCTTCAAACAAAAAAACAACCACACAATGTACCCGATTCAGACATCTAATCCCGCCTCATCCCCTCCGACATTCATTCCGCTCAAAAGTATCGGTCTCGCCCAGTTTGAACTCGAAACGATGCCATTTTCAGAGGCAGATCACAGGAATGAATTCTACGACCTCTACCGAATGGAGCTTCGCTGGCGAGAGGAAGGTGGAAGCATTGACTCACGGGACATCGTGATCATATCATCGCAAGATTAAGAACGCGAGTCCATCCAATCGAAACACAAAACATTCGCGTTGGCCGGGCGGCTTTTCTCCAATCACAGGTTCAAAAGTCGAGTAAATCACCTTTTAGTTCATAGCAACCGCTCCCACCGAAGAAGCAAATCCACCGAACGATCTCCTATCCGACAGGCAAAAAAAAGCCGATGAGCGTCGCTCATCGGCTTTTGAACTTATAGGCTGAGAGGTGTTAATAGCCGGGATTTTGAACCAAAAATCCTGCAATGTTGGATGCACCGTCAATCGCCCGTTGGGGAATCGGGAATAATCTCTTGTTGACGTCTTGATCGGTCTTTTCTGTCCAACTGTCTTCGTATTTCCCAAATCTGATCTGGTTGGTTCTTCTCAAGCCTTCCCAATAGAGTTCAAAGCCTGACTCACGGAACAGGATATTCAAATCCATGGTAGTCAATGGAGCGGGTGTCTGCGCAGGCCGGGCATTTCTTGAAGTTCTCAGGGTATTGATATCGGCCAAGGCACCGGCGTTATCTCCTTTTCGCAACTTCGCTTCTGCTCGCATCAAATAAACCTCACCCAATCGGAGCAACACGATATCCACGCTGCTTCTGCTGCAGCAGTCTGGCGATGTACGGCTAAACTGATACTTGGAAAATCGGTGGCCTGTATTGTGCAGGCTGCCCTCATTGGTGAAGTTGACGTTGTAGGTATGGTCTACGTAACGGATGTTTGCGCCGCTGCTTCTTCGGTTGATTACAGGATAAACTCTCACCTTGCCATCCTCACATCTTAGAATATTGCCACTTCCATCTTTTCTCGGCCCCCAGATGACACCGCGAAGAATTCCTCTGTCCATCTCAAATTCTGTATCTTCTACGCAGTAATAGTGATCCATGTCGTTGTTTGGATTCACGCCGGTCAGATCTCGGAGACTCTCAGGGATCTTGGTGTTTTCCTGGAAAAAACGTGCATCTGCTTTAGCTGGATCGACAGTGCCATAGGCATCGTACCAGGTCTGCACGAAATCCGGCGTTGCCGCGACCGCATCGGTACCGCGCGTGCTTGGAGATTCAGGTCTCGGAACCTGATCCCCGGAAATTGACCAATACTGCCATCTGCTGTGTTCTGTCTGCAATACTCCGCGCTGATCGAGAGAAAAAATGATTTCCGGATTTGAATTATTATCGTCGTTGAACAAATCAAAATATTCAGGCGACAGGGAGTAGGGTCCGTTGATAATATTGTTCGTGTATTCGATTACCTTGTCCATATCCTCTGGCCGGAAATCAGGAGTTCCATAGGGATCGCGATAGACAGCTGCATTCAGATATAAGCGAGCCAGCAATCCCTCTACTGCATGTTTGTTCATTCGGCCGGGCCCCTCGCTGGTGCGTATGACACTCACTACCGAAACGAGCTCTGACTCCAGATAATCAATCGCCTCTTGACCTCTAAGAATAACCGATTGCTGATCAGAAGCGTCTTTTCTGAACACCAATCCCCAGTTGTCCAATGCCAGCATGTTCAGGTAGGCTTTCATGGCCACCATCTCATAGAGCGGATTTTGGGCGCTGGAGTTTCCATTTTCCACTTCGAGGGTCAGTTGCTCCTCCGCAGCTACAGCTCTGGACAAGGCTAAGGTGATGTTGGTCCAAGTGTCCCCCACTAGGCTGTTGGTAGGAGTCATCAGATGCTGGTGTATCGAGATGAATTTGCCACCGTCAAACCAGTCTGTACCTCCACGATAGGGAAGAATCCCCTCGTCAGAGGCAACTTCCTGAAGTCCAAAATTAACCGTATGCAACCAAACCTGACGGAGCATGCCGTATACTGGAGCGATAGATCCACTAACTATTTCGGCTTGGCCGGTACCAGTGAGAGACTCATCCAGCACCTCCTCGTTTAAGTCTGTGCAGCCTAAAAAAGCGAACATAAACGCTGCAATCGGTATTATTTTATTAAATCTGTTAGTTTTCATTGGATTGAGATTTTCTGTGAAATGATAAAATCATCAGCTTTTTCAGAAGGTCACGTTCAGATTGATCATGAATGTCCGTGCACGTGGATAAGTAAATCGGTCGATGCCGAAGGTCTGAATCCCGCCGGACGTTGTTCCGGTATTGATTTCCGGATCAAACCCTGAATAGTCTGTGATCACAAACAAGTTTTGACCGGTGACCGACAGGCGGATATTTTGGAAATTTTCGCTCATTCCAATTTTTGCAAGATCCATATTGTAGCCGAGCGTGGCGTTGTTCAGCCTGAAGTACGAACCGCTCTCCAAGTATCGGGTGGAGACTGTATTGGAATTGTTAAAAGACTCCTCCGGATATTGGACTGCGAAATCGGTGGTATTGTTTGACCTGGAAAGTTGTGCCTTGGTAAACAGCGACATCGTGGTATGGTTGTAAATTTCGTTGCCGGCTACTCCGTTGAAATTCAGTCCCAAGTCAAAAGCCTTGAATCGCAGATTGGTGTTGAACCCGTAGATGACATTGGGGATAGCACTTCCTACTACGCTTCGGTCGTTGTCCAATATTTCGCCGTCACCGTTGATATCCACAAATCTATTCAAGCCGTCTTCACCAATCCCGTCAAATTGAAGCATATAAAATGCCCCGATAGGTTGATTGTTAATATAGCCGTTGATAGTAGCACCGGTTTGGCCGGCACCTTGAGCTGCTCCGGTAGTCAGCACAGAATACGGGGAATCTCTGACCTCATTTTGGATAAAGGTGATATTTCCTCCGATGTCATAGGAAAAGGACTTAGATGTATTGCTTGTGTAGTTCAAGGACACTTCAACTCCACTGTTATAGATCTTCATGTCTTCGATATTGTCCCAAAAAGTGGAAGTAGGTTGAACAGGATCGGCGGGAACGACTTCCAAAAGGATATTGGAAGAAACCTTGTTGAAGTAGTCCACCGTACCGCTCAATCGGTGATCAAAGAATGCGAAATCAATCCCGAAATCTATCTGCGTAGACACCTCCCACTGCAAGTTGGGATTGGCCAGACGAGTAAAGACGATTCCGTACGGGTAGCTATCCAAAGTAGTCCCATCTGTATCAATAGGGTAAGTGTTGAGACTGCCTGAGCCATTGGCCAAGCGATCTTCGGAATAACTGGCTTTGGTGATCTTGGATGGGATTTCCTGATTTCCTGTCTGTCCCCAACTACCACGCAACTTCAGATTATTGAACGCCGAGTTGGCCATGAAGTCTTCCTTGCTCAGATTCCAGCCCAAGGCAAAAGAAGGGAAGTAGCCATATTTGTTATTGTCTCCGAATTTGGAAGAACCATCTGCCCGGAAAGTTGCCGTAAACAAGTACCTATCGCCATAAGTATAGTTTACCCGACCAAAGAACGATTGCAATTCATTTTTGACAGCCGATGAACTTACTGTGGTCGGAAATTCACTCGTACTATTGTGATCCTGGTATCTAGGTTCGATGTCGTTATCAGCAAATCCGATGTAGGAAGTCCCTCTGAATTCATCGAGGAAGGTTTGGTAAGAGTGTCCCGCCAAGACGGTCAAATTGTGCGAACTGGTATTCCAATTGTAGGTCAGCGTATTTTCCACTAAGCTATTGGTATTCGCAGAGACCAATTCGTCCAAGGTACCTCGAGAAACATTTGACTCGTTGATGACTTCATTGTAAGGCTTGTATTGGACGTATCGATTCGTGTTGGAAAAGTCCACTCCAAGATTCAGCTTATAGGTCAGCCCATCCAGAATCTCAAAAGAAGGTGAAATCGTTCCCAGGATCCGGTTGTTTGCAGCGTCATCGCTGTACAATTCATACCGCTTCAACGGGTTTAGCGCATTGGTATTCAACAGGGTCGGCTCGCCATCGGTATAGGCAGGAATCGTTGGATTCAAGCTCAACATGTCACTGATCGTACCGGTGATGACCGGACGCAGGTTTTCGGTATAGGAAGCGGTCAGGTTGTAGTCGATCAGGAGTCTACCTTCAAACGCCTTCTGATTCATATTCAACTTACCGGAGTAGCGCTTCAATTCACTGTTTTTTAGGATGCCCTCCTGCTCTTGATAGCCAAGGGAAGCGAAATAAGAAAAACGCTCCGTATTGGCTCCACTCATTGACAGACTGTAATCCTGGGAAAAGCCAACCTGGGTCAATTCATCCTGCCAATTGGTATCTCCGTCAAAATCCTCCAAGGAACCTCCTACAGCAACCACCTGCTCCCTAAAAGCATCCGCGCCAAATACATCGATTTTCTTAGCCATCGAAGACCAGGCTGTACCCGCAGAGAAGCCTATTTGAGAGCTACCTGCTTTGCCTTTTTTTGTTGTAATGACGATTACGCCGTTAGAAGCTCTCGAACCGTACAAGGCTGTAGCGCTGGCATCCTTCAATACATCGATACTGGCGATGTCATTTGGATTCAGGAAATTGAGAGGGTTGGAGGCGACACCTGTGTCTGAATTGTCCAGCAGGAATCCATCAAGCACATAAAGTGGCTGTGTCCCAGACCGCAAGCTACCAATACCCCGGATAATCACATTTTGATTTGCTCCCGGCTCTCCGCTGGTTGAGGTGATGTTCACACCGGCTACTTTCCCCTGCAAGAGATCCACCGGATTGGTGATCACCCCACGGTTGAAGCTTTCGGCTTTCACCGAGCCGATGGCACCGGTTACGTCCGAACGCTTTTGCGTGCCGTATCCCACTACCACCAACTCGTCGAGCTGGGTTGCATCCGGCAATAGCTGAACCGTAATTACGGCCCGTCCATCGACAGAAATCTCCTGCATCAGGTACCCGACATAGGAAATCTGAAGTACAGCGTCACTGTCGACGTCTATTGAGAATTTCCCTTCGAGATCAGTCACCGTTCCGACGGTGGTTCCTTTGATCAGTACGGTCGCACCGGGCAGGGCTGCTCCCGTTTCGTCGGTCACGGTACCTGAGACGGCCTGCAGTCGATACACCGGCTCCAGAGAAGGCTTGCCCAAGCCCAAACTTGCTGCAGTCTTCATACTCTTGGCCTCCAAACCAGAGGGACTGAAAAATCCCGTCCAAATCATCACGTATGCCAAAGCACAGATGATCTTAGTTACTTGTAAATTTGAATGCATAAAGCTAAGTAGTTGATTACTAATGAATTTACGGAAAAAGACTAAAAAACTGGCCTCAGCTAAGTCTTTTATCAAATACAAACCTACAGCTGCCAAAAAAATCCAACATGAATCGCTCTTTATCCTTAGATTAAATATGGAGTAGAGACTTTACACAAGATTAACCCGCATCGGCCATGGGCATTTGCCCCACTTTTTTCTACAGGAAAAAAGCACCTACTGCCGATACTTCAAGGACGTTTACGAGTATATTTTACTTGGTCAGAGAAGGTAGATGGAGAGTCTCAAATCCGCCGATGGCTAGTGTCGATCGTATCAACCCTCAGATCCCTATGAAATCGAAGGACTGATGGACAGCGTTTGATTGATGGTAAAAAAAATGCGAATAGTTGCGACTCGTCTAGCGTAGAGTTAAAGAAACCATGCCAATGTTTTTTTTGACCCCCCTGACAAACAAAAAAACTCTGTAAATCAGCCATTTACAGAGTTTTGATTTTGTTTGAAATCCTATTTTGTCGGGGTGACAGGATTTGAACCTGCGACCACACGCCCCCCAGACGTGTACGCTACCGGACTGCGCCACACCCCGATTTGAGTGTTCAGCTTTTACAAATTTGAGCCAAACAATCTACGAAGAAATGTAAATTTTTAATCCCGGCAAAAAAATCAGCAAACTTAAGCTTTGAAAACGCAAGGATTCATCCTATCAAAGTACCGTTGGGTCTTCGTCGGATGAAAAAATAAGCGGCTTACTGATTGACTTGCAACATTTGGGGCAACATACCGCCTTATCCTGTATAACAAGTGCACGATTTAGCGCCTGAGCCCCTGAATTGAAGGGACCCAAGTAATCACGATGGATGCCTTCGGGCAACAAAGGACAGTCTCGTTCGTGAATTTCAAATTTCCCGTCTGAATTGGATATGGATGCTAGATAAAAGAATTTCATGGATGCGACTCTGGTGAAAAGCAAATTTACCTCTCAAAAACACGCTAAAACATCCCCTGTACAGGGTATTTTTGGGGTGTTTTTTGATAAAAAAAGCTCGTTTCGCTCCTGTTGATAAGGCAGATCGAATGGAACTACCCGTCCTTGACTGATCGAATTTACGCAGGAGGCAGCTTTTGAAGTCGCTTTGGCTCTTGCTTCATAGGCCCAAGACCGAAAAAATTCTGACTGTTTTCATCTTTCGGAAAAAAAAATAAAGTTTGAAATCCAGATTATCCCACAACATCCTATCGATCAACAACTTCAATGAAATCAAATTATATAAATATTTTTTCAACAAACGTTAACTGCTTTTTATATATATAAAATTGAATTAACGACACAGAAGCATAGGAACGCCACAGTCACTTTAGGCCGCTAATTAAAGTATCTTTAAAAGATGTAAAACATATTTTATTACGCATTTATCTGACTATATTCTGCATTTTGCCCTTGTAAAAAGAGCGATTTGACAAAGTCAAACCCAAGATTTACAAAAAGTAAAAAAGCCGAAAATCATCAAAATAGACCGATAAAACGATTTTTAAACCTGTTACTCACTTGTACATATCAAATTTTATATTTTTTTTTGCGTCGCTTAATACCCAGAATGGAATTTTCTCTAATACCTCATAACTAACTCCGTCATAAAAAAAAATCTGTATTTTTAAAACAAGTAACACTTTGAAGTCCAATACAAATAAGGTGAAAGAGATCGGGTCTGTTTGATTTTTGTTGATGATAAAAATGAATTTGTCGGAATATATTCTCCGAAGGTGTGCCAAATACAATTATCTAAAAACGGTTCTTGGCTTTGCCGTCCTATTCCTTTTTTCTCAGCATTCTTTTTCGCAAGCCACCTACACCTGGATCGGACCAAACAATGGCTCATGGACGACTGCCACTAACTGGTCTCCGACAAGAAGCACAATTGCCACTACCGACAACATTCGATTTTCCGGCGGCACCACGTTGACAATTACAGGAATTCCTTCTCAAACGATTGGAAACCTAACCATTACCAATAATTCAAACATTACATTTTCGGTAACAGCAGCTATTGTCCTGACACTCGGAAACAATGCGGGAGAGGATTTAGTCATTGATTCAGGATCAAAGCTAACCCTGACGAGCACGGTTACGCGGATGAGAATACGCACTACTGCCAATACCACTGGCAGAATCAATGGGGAATTGGTCTTGGGCAGTCTGGGGAACCTTCAGGCGAATTCTACGCTCAATAACTTTGTGGTGAATGGCAAGATCACAAATTCCGGAGGTTCGTTTAGCAGTTTTCAAGCCACCGAGCTCACTTTTGGCCCAAATGCTGAATTGCACCACTCGAGAAATGGTGCTGCAATCCCACTTGCAACATGGGATCCAACGGCTACATTAAGAATTACTGGAACGACAAGCACAACCAGCGGTGGGACTGCACAGAACTTTGGAAACGTGATCCTAAATAGTCCTGGAATGACAGTGAATATGTCATTTGCCCCCTTTTCTATCGCTGGGGATCTAACTATTGAAAATGGGGGAACCGGGCAGTTTCGCCAAACTAGAAACGCATTTACGATCGGGGGAAATTTTAACTTTATCTCAGGCAACTATGCAATTGGCAACTCTGCTACAAGATCCATCACGGTAAACGGAGACTACACTCAATCCGGTGGTACTTTATCCATGTCCATTTCAAGTTTACAAAATGGCACATTGAACGTTCTCGGGGATTTTAGTCATACGGGTGGCACGATCACAGAAACTTCCACAGGAGCCGGCATTATCAACCTTAATGGCGGCGGTCCCACGCAGACTGTCACTTCCGGAGGCACAGTCATCAATTCGATCAATTGGGTGGTGGCTACCAACTCGGTGATTCAACCCGCCAGCGCCAGCACGACTTTTGCCGGGGGAGGAACTTTTACACTAAATGGTGGAGCTACCCTTGGTATCCGCGCCACGGACGGATTGGCTACGACCGGTGCTGTCGGACATGTTAGGTCTACCGGTACACGCACGTTCAATGCAGGGGCCAATTACGTTTTCAACGGCGCGGCAGATCAATTTTCCAGCGCAGCCTTTCCTACCTCGGTCAATTCAATCCGGGTCGAAAATACCGGCAGCAGCGGAAACAATACCGTGACTATGCAGTCAAATTCCACCATTGTGGGGGGCGACCTTCTGGTCAATCAGGGAAACTTGGATCTCTCCTCCTTCACCCTGGATCGAGCATCAGCAGGAGGCACCTTCAGTTTGGGAGCTGGGCTTCGTTTAAACGTGGGTGGCACGGCTAACTTTCCTGCCAATTACAGCTCCTATTCTATCCCTTGCTCGAGTATCGTCGAATACGATGGAGACGTAGACCAAACTATCGCCGGCGTCAACTACGGAGAACTAATCATCGGGGGATCGGGCACGAAGACTTTTTCAGCAGGTACCTCTTCGATCTGTGGCAACCTTACTTTCCAAGGATCGAGCAGTTCCACAGGCTCAAATGGATTTTCAGTTGGAGGCAATGTCCTAATAAATACGGGGTCCAATTGGACTCCGGGTGCATTTACCTATCAAGTAGCCGGGGGCTGGACCAGATCTGGGACTTTCGCAGCCGGAGGCTCTACGATTGAGTTTACAGGTACGACAGCAGCATCGATCGGCGCGTCCAATTTTGAAAACATAACTTTCTCCGGTGCGGGTGCAAAGTCCGCTATCGGTCCTCTCACAATTACCGGCAATGTTTCTATTCCTGCCAATTTCACCGCGGGGGCATTTACGCACACAGTAGGGGGAAACTGGACGAAATCCGGAACCTTCACTGCGACAGGATCTACCATCGACTTCAACGGAGCAAATCCTGCTTCCATCGGGGCGAGTAATTTCAATCATTTGACGTTCAGTGGGCTTGGAGCCAAAACTGCTACCGGCGCATTGACTTCTACCGGAAATATTACAGTAACCACAAACTTTTCCGCCGGAAGTTTTTCCCATTCTTTGATGGGCAATTGGAGTAGCCTGGGGGGATTTACCCAAGGAACCAGTACTCTGACTTTTAATGGTTCGGTCGCTCAATCGGTAAACGCGAATGGAAATACCTTCCACAATCTAGTACTTAACAATCTAGCAGGATTGACTGCCGCAAGTCCACTCTCCATCACCAATGAACTTAGCCTGGATGCAGGTGTTTTTGCTGCCGGAACGAATCTGACTCCCCTGTCCAATTCACGGATTACGCGAAAAGGAACCGGGACTTCCACGGGAATGACCGGGACCATTCAAGGCGCAAATGCGTATGATGTCAGATTTGAGGGAGGAACGAAAACAATAGGTACAGAGACCTCCGGTACGGGTCTTCGGGATGTGACCCTGGCGATGAATACCTCCACGACACTTACGGCTGGAACTGCGCTCAGTTTATCCCAATTACTCACCATCCCAACAGGCAATACGCTCGATATGAGTACTTTCGCCTTGACCAAACCTACACTGACCACCGCCGGTACGGGCAAACTGCAAACAGCGAACACCTCAACCACTCCTATTCCCGTAGGGAGAACCTGGTCATTCCAAGTTGACTACACCAATGCTACCGGAGCACAGCGTCTGATCTATGGAACGTACAATGGACTGGCCTTCACTGGAACCTCCGGCACCGTGACTTTCGCTCAGGCAAGCGAAGGAAACATCGTGATCAATTCCGGACAATTCACTAACACAGCAGGTCAAACTTATACGACGACCGGCTCAACGCTTGTCTTCAATGCCAGTGCCGCTCAGACACTACCGGGAATTTCCTTTAACAATGTGAGCCTGGCAGGATCAGGGGATAAAACGTTTAACACCGCAACATCGGTCACGGGAACGCTTTCAATCACCCCAGGACCAATTGCCAAGCTAGGAAACACGAACAGGCCTGTCGGAGCATTACTCTTAAACAACGTAATCCAGCCAACTGGAACCTATGGTAGCACGGCTTCCGCAGCCACCAATAAACTAAGTGCCTATTTCGGAACGACAGGATCAGGAACAATCTCGGTGACTTCGACCTGTATCAACGGCGAGTGGCTGGGTACCACTTCTTCGAACTGGTTTGATCCTACTAACTGGTGCGGGGGCGTGCCAACTAACGCCGTAGATGTCACCATCCCTGCTACTGCTCCAAATCAACCGACTATTGGAGCCAACGGAGCGATCAGCCGAAGCCTTCAAATCCAAAGCGGGGCGACCTTGACGATTTCCGGAGACTTTACACTTTCGGTGGAGGGTAACTGGACCAATTCCGGAACTTTTGTTCCAGGAACCTCCACAGTTAACTTTAGCGGCGCGACTTCTGGCTTCATCAATGCCAGCAATTTTCATCATATCACTTTTTCCGGCACTGGGATCAAATCTCTGAACGGGGCAATCTCCACAACCGGAAACCTAACTATTCTGGCCTCGGGCAATATGGATGCGGGTAGTTTTACCCATACCCTGGCGGGTAATTTCATCAACGCGGGAGCTTTCGATGCAGAGACAAGTACATTCTTGTTTAACTCAGGCACTTACTCAATCAGTGGCACCGGGGCAAAGAACTTTTACAATCTCCAAGTGAATGGTGGCGCAATCTTGACGATTTCTTCCGCGACCTCGATATCCAATTCTTTACAGCTGCAAGCAGGAACCTTGACCGCAGGAACAAACCTCAGTTTGGGTGCAAATGCGCTGATCACACGAGCAGGGACACCAGCGGCACCTACGACATTCACGGGCACGCTACAAGGCGGAAATCCTTACGATGTAATTATTTCAGGAGAAAGCAAAACAGCTGGAGCTGAGCTTAGCGGCATCGGTTTGCGAAATGTCACATTTGCTTTGACTGCTGGAAATACGGTAACAGCAGCAAGCTCCATTTCGCATTCGGGCGTGCTTACGATTCCCTCGGGGAATACACTCGCAATGTCCACTTTTGCACTGGCAAATGCAACTTTAACTACCTCAGGAACAGGAACACTGACCACACAGAACACCGGAACTACCCCTTTACCAGGTGGTAAAACATGGAGCTTCTTTGTAAATTATTCATCGAGTACGGGTGGCCAAAAAGTCGTTTATGGAAACTACAACGGCCTCGCGGTCTCCAACGTTTCCGGCAATACTACCCTAGCACCAGAAAGTGACGGCGGAGAAATCAGACTGGAATCTGGAAATTTCAGTGCAGCGGGGACCTTTGTAGCTACGGGATCTACCGTCAGATTCAGTGCGTCGGGAGCACAATCGGTACCAGGAATTGCTTTCAACAATCTGATCTTGGATGGTACCGGCAACAAAACTTTCGTGGGAACCTCCAGCATTTCGGGCACGCTCACGGTCATAACTGGAGTTATCGCCCGATTGGCTAGTTTCAATCATTCTGCAAATCTTCTCACTCTCGGTACGACCGGCCAATCAAACGGGACTTTTGGAAGTACGGCCTCGAGTGCAAGCTTTAAAATAAGTTCCGCTTTTGGCAGCAGTGATACCGGGATTCTGACCGTAGCAAGCGGCAATTGTACTCCGGGGCTTTGGCTGGGCTATGTAAGCAGTGACTGGAATGACGCTGCAAACTGGTGCGGGTCGATTCCTACTGCTACTACCGATGTCACGATCTCCTCTGCAGCACTCAATCAGCCAATTATCGGAGCGGCTGGAGCAATTGCCCGAAGCATCACCATCCAAACTGGAGCAAGTCTCGGCTTCTCAGGTGCGTTTAACCTTGACTTGTTTGGCAACTGGACAAATAACGGAACGTTCTCCCCGAATCAGGGACGAGTCACGTTCAAAGGCGCAGGCAATCAAACACTGGGAGGAACTTCGGCGACTTCGATCTATCGCGTCATCTTGGAAAAAACATCAGCGGACCAGTTGATATTGAATTCCAACCTCACAATCGCCAATTCCCTGCTACTCAGCTCAGGTACATTGACCGCAGGTACGCGACTTTTCCTCTCCGCCAATACCCAAATTACTCGCGGTGGAACGGCAGGAGCTACGACGGCGTTTACAGGTACGATCCAAGGAACCACTGCCTACGACGTCACTTATACGGGCACTAGCAAGACAACAGGTGCAGAACTCTCTGGAACTGGCCTCAGAAATATCACCCTGAACGTCACTGCCGGAAGTGAAATCACCGCGGCAGCAGCGATTACACAGACGGGACAACTGGCGATACCAGCCTCAATGACCTTCAACTTATCAACCTTCACGCTTAACGGTACGACAACCACCTCTGGCGCGGGGCTACTAAAAACTTCAAGTACCGCTAACCCACCGATTCCAAGAGGACGTACTTGGACTTTTGAAGTGAACTATACTTCCACTACCGGCGGACAACGAATCGTGTTCGGAATTTATAATTCTCTAAAATCTCTAAGCACTTCCGGGACCAATATTTTGGATCCTATTTCCGCAGGGGGAGAAATCGAAATCGCCTCAGGCGACTTCACCAAATCTACCGGATCAATCACGGGAACCGACTCAAAGGTAAACTTCTCTGCTACAGGCAATCAGTCGATTCCGGTCATATCATACGCCGATTTGATTTTGCAAGGAACTGGGGATAAAAACTTCCAGGCAGCGACCACAATCACGGGGACCTTGAGCATAGACGGTAGCGCCATTGCAAGACTGGGAAGTGGCGTAACCCATACCGCAGCAAATGCTGTCTTTGGCAATACGGGTCAGCCGAACGGCTCATTTGGATCGACCGCCTCTGCCGCGACCTACAAAGTCGCCCAGTATTTTGGAACGACCGGCACAGGTATCATCACTGTCTCAAACAGCACCTGTACCCCCGGAATCTGGCTTGGTTATGTAAGTTCCAACTACAACTCAGGTCAAAACTGGTGCGGAGGTAGCGTACCAAATACCACAACAGATGTAGTCATCCCTGCAGGCACCCCATTCTCTCCGGTAATTAGCTCGGGCTCAAACTTCAATGTGCAAAGCATGTCCATTGAGTCCGGCGCTACTTTGGAGATCCAAGGGGCCCGATCCATCACGGTCGCTGGATCTGACTGGACAAATGACGGGACGTTCATCGCCGGTACGGCAAGCACAGTCATCTTCAGCAATGCAGATGAGGATCAGGCGGTCTCAGGATCTGGAGCCAACAATTTTTACAACCTCACGATAAACAAAGCAAACAGCGGTATCTCGATCGACGATGCGATCACAATTACCGGGAAGTTCTTGCTCGCGGATGGAGATGTAAGCTCCAATGACAATATTACCATGATTGCGAATTCTTCCTTCGATCGAGTCGACGGCACTTTTGCCGGAACGATTCAAGGAAGCAACGCCTATGACCTAACCTACTTGGGCGGTAACAAAACTACAACGGGTGAAGTATCTGGTTTGGGCCTTCGAAACCTGACGCTCTCGCTATCCGGTGCCAACACGGTAACAGCAGGATCAGCGATCTCAATTAGCGGAGCTTTGGCTATTCCGAACACACAAGTCCTTGCGATGGGGAATAATGCCCTTTCTGGGGACCTGACCACATCGGGCACGGGCTCGCTGACTACAACGAACAATACCGCCTCTCCCCTACCTGGCGGGCGCACCTGGGCGTTTGCAGTCAACTATGCAAGAGCTGCAGGTGGACAAAAAGTAGTATATGGGGTTTATAATGGACTGACAGTAGGAAATACTTCAGGCACCACAACTTTTGCTCCGCAAACGGAAGGATCAATAGAAATCGCCTCTGGAAACATTGCTTTGGGAGCAGGCGGTACTCGGACAGCAAGCACCGCAAGGCTGCGTTTTAGCGCTACAGGTGCACAGACCATTCCTGCTTTGAGTTACGCTAATTTGGAATTGGTGGGAAGTGGAGACAAAACTTTGGCGGGCGCGGTCACTGTCACCGGGGACTTTCTGATCAGCGGTACCGCAGTGGCGAAGTTACTCGGTGTCAATCATACCGCAAATACGGTCACCCTCGGTAATACCATTCAACCTGCTGGAACTTACGGAAGTACCGCTTCCACCGCACAATTCAAAAATTCCCAATATTTTGGCACAACAGGAACGGGCATTTTGACCGCAGCGACCGGCGAATGTGTACTTGGGACTTGGTTTGGCATCACTGATAATGACTGGAATAACGCGTCCAACTGGTGTGGTGGAGTTCCTACCCTGACTACCGACGTGATAATTCCTGCCGGCACTCCATTTAGTCCAGTTGTCGGTGTTGCTGGTGGAAAAACCCAATCAATCACCATCGCCTCAGGAGCGACATTGACGATGTCAGGAACTTCGCTTTTGGAAGTTGCAGGCAATTGGATTAATAACGGAACTTTCAATCCGGGTGCAACCAGTACCCTAGAATTCAAAGGAACCGGCAATACAACCATCAATTCAGGGCCATTTGCCAATGTGACTTTCTCTGGAACAGGTGTCAAAGCCGCTACAGGATCGCTATCAATTGCCGGAAATGTCTTGATTACCGGTAGTTTCAACCCCGGCGCATTCACCCATACCGTAGGAGGCAGCTGGACCCGAACCGGGACATTTTCGGCTGCAGGTTCCACGATTAATTTTAATGGAGCAGCCGCCGCTTCCATTGGAACTTCGAATTTCGGAAATGTGATTTTCTCGGGCGCTGGAGTAAAAACTGCGACTGGTGCCTTGAACATTGCAGGCAATGTTTCTGTCACCAATAATTTCAACTTAGGAGCCTTCACACATACAATCGGAGGGAATTTGACCAATACCGGTACGCTCGTGACCGCTGCGGCTACTATTGAATTCAATGGAACAACCGGCCAACAGACCTTTTCTGGTATTTCGACATTCAATAACCTGACGATAAATAATACAAGTGGCCTCGTTTTACCAAACTCCATAGGAGTTAATAATTTAGTAATTGAAAAAGGCGCGTTAAATGCCAATAATTTTAATTTGGATGTAAAAGGAAATTGGACAAACAACAGTGGAGTCAATTCCCTGATCGGAGGAACAGGCACAGCCACCTTCAGCGGCACCACGACGCAAACAATTGGAGGCACCTTTTCTCCCAATTTTAACAACCTGACTGTTGCCAATTCGGAAAGTGTGGTATTAGCAAACAATACGCAAATCACCGGTGATCTGGTAGTTTCCACAGGGACACTCAACCTCTCTACATTTACAGCCAACCGGGCCACCCCGGGAGGCAATCTCACCGTCTCCAATAACGCAACACTTAGAATCGGCGGCACCAATTCTTTTCCGACCAATTATGCCTCTACTACCCTGGTGGTAGCCAGTACAGTGGAGTACTCGGGCACCAACCAAACAGTAGCCAACAAATCGTACGGCAACCTTATCTTGAGCAGTTCCGCCGGACTGGCCATTAAAACCTTGCCGGGCGCGCCATTTTCGGTGGTGGGTAACTTCATCAGTACCCTAGGCAGCGGCACTTCAGTTGAATTGACAGCAGGTGGAAATATCACCATTGATGGAAATGTGTCCATCGGCCAATCTACGGTCTTCAACGGGGGAAACGCCAGCCACACCATCGCTGGGAATTGGGTTAACAATGGAACTTTCAATGGCAATACATCCACGCTTAAATTCACAGGATCTGGAGCTTCAGTAGGGGGATCAGGTGTTCAAAATTTCTATAATCTGACCATAGCCGGTGCTTCAACAAATTTAGCGGCAGTAGATTTTACACTATCCGGTAATCTGGCGACAACCGGTGCCGGCTCTTTTATCCATGCTACAGGAGGAACTGTTTTGATGACCGGGTCAAGTAAAACAATCAGTGGTCTGGGGATAAACTTATTTAACCTAGCAGTAACAGGAGATGTAAGTGTCTCCGCCTTCAATATTTTGACTCTCAGTGGGGACTTGTCTGTGAATGGCAGTTTGACTACCGGGCCCGGCCAAATGATTATGAGCGGTACGTCAAAAACAATCTCTGGAACGGGCAATCTGAATTTCAATACGCTCTCTATTCCCGGCTCTGTTACAACCAATACCAATTTCTCCATCTCTTCCAGTTTAATTGTAAATGGTAGCTTATCAGCGTCAGCGGGAACGGTTACATTTACAGGCACTTCCACTTTGAGCGGTACTGCAAATCTTTTCAATACCACAGTGAATGGAACAGCCCTTCAGTTGTCGTCTAATTCGACATTGGGTGTTGCAGGTGTGCTGACAATCGCCTCAGGCACACTTGATGTTACTTCTTCAGCACCTAATACCGTAAATTTCAACGGGAATGGCAACCAAACTATCAACCCGCTAACCTATAGCAACCTTGTTTTGTCAAATGGTTCTACGAAGACTGCAATTGGTAACATTACTACGAACCAAAATATTACTATCGGATCCGGTACTACTTTTAACTTATCCTCCTTCACCCACTCCATTTATGGTAACTGGAATAACAATGGAGTATTCAATGCAGGCACTGGAACTGTGCAGTTTTTGGGATCTTCCACATCTCAAATAAGTGGCCCAACTACCTTCAATATTTTAACCAGCAATTCCAGCAGCCCAACCACTGAATTAATTTTAGATAGCAATGTATCCGCGGCCGTAGTCAACATGACACAGGGGGTAATTTCCACTGGCCCTAATACGCTGACCATTACGGAAACCAGAACCGGAAACGGCTATATATTTGGTACGATTCAACGGACCCATACTTTTATTCCCGGTACTTCCTATGCGTTTGAGGGCCCTGAAAATACCATTACTTTCTCTGCCGTTTCTGGAGTCAACAGCGTCGCGGTTTCGGTCGCAAAAGGCACGGTAAATGATTTCCCTTTTGCCGGTTCCGTAAGTAGAGTTTATACGATTGCTGTGCCTACAGGAACCTATACAGCCAGCCTCCGACTTCACTATGAGGATGAGGAATTGAATGGCAACAACGAGGGAACGATGGATTTGTGGAGGTATAATGGTACGGTATGGCAAGCATCTGGAAAAACGGCCAACAACGCAACTACCAACTATGTAGAGCAGTCCGGACTTACCAATATTACCAATCGTTGGACCTTATCAGATGACTCCAATGTAGTGCAGTGGAATGGCTCTGTCAGTTCGGATTGGAATACAGCCGAAAACTGGACCGTAGTTCAGGGTTCGGCTTCCAGGCCTCCGGGCGCTTCTGATATTGTAAACTTAGGAAATGTTGCGTTTACCAATCAACCGACTATCAACAGTGCTGTAAATGTTAAAAGCATCATTTTCGGAAGTGCCAAGCCAGTTACACTCTCTTTGGGAAGTGGAGGTTCACTTGCTACGGGTGATCTAACCGGAAATTGGAGCAGCGATGCAACCCATACGATCAATACAAATGATCAAACTATAGATATATCCGGAAATTTAGCGCTGAGCAATGGAATCAGTGGTCGGTCGATAGACTTGAACATAGGTTCCGGAGCGGTAAATGTGGGCGGTTCGCTGCTTCAATCAGGAGATGCCAAAGTAATTTTCAACGGAACTGGACCACTTACAATCTCAGGGGATTTCGAATATTCCGGAGGGACATTTACTCCGGGAAACGGAACAGTACGCTATAGCGGGAACAGAAATCAAGCGGTAGCCAATGTCAGCTATAACAATCTGACGATAGACAAATCTGACGGATTAGCTACACTAGCAGGAGCTACGGACATCTTGGGCAATCTCACCATTGAATCTGGAAGATTTGACAATCTCTCTACTCTTTCTATTTCCGGTAACGTTGATATCAAGTCGGGTGCAATCCTCCACAACTTCAACACGTTGCTTGTTGGGGGAAACTGGATCAACAATGGACTCTATCTCGGTGAAGGCGGAGTAACCAATGTAAAATTCAATGGCCCTGGAACTCAAACAATTTCAGCTACTACTTTTGATAATTTTGAAATCGATAAACCTGTAGGATCCCAAGCGCTCCTCATCGACAATATAAGGATCAACGGAAACCTGACGGTGACCTCCGGGACATTAGATCTTGGCGTGTACACTAGTAGCAGGACTGTCCCTGGCGGCACAGCTACCCTATCCGATGCCGCTACCATTATATTTGGAGCAAATAATTTCTCTTCTAGTTTTGGAAGTTATGTTATTTCAAACACAAGCACCGTAATAATTGACGGCGATGATGAAGCTGTCACCCAAGTTTTGTTTTTGCCGGGGATAAGCATTGGGAACCTTATTCTTAGAAATCGCAGTGTTAAATCCCTTCAATCATCCCTTATCGTAAATGGAGACTATACCATTGAGAGCGGAGTCACCTTTGAAGGCAACTCAAATACCATTACTCTTAGTGGTAATTGGGTTAATCAGGGAACTTATGTGCCTGCTTCAAGTACTGTTTTGTTTACGGGTACTTCAAAGAATATTTCAGGAAATACCACTTTCAATAAGGCAACGATAACAGGAAGCTATACCATTCTGAATGACGTTGTTTTCAATGGACTGCTTGAGATTACAAGTTCAGGATCCTTAAGTGGCGGCAGTTCTATTCTTACCACCCTTCAAGGTGATCTGATCAATAGAGGTGTTTTGTACACATTGGGCACTACCACTTTTACTGGAAATGTTTTACAAACTCTGAGTCTGATCAATGCCACTACCACAGTAGCATTAAGAGTAAATTTCAACGGATCGGTCTCCCCTGTACTTAACTCGACATCACCTCCTGAATTTGGCTTCCTAACGATCAATAATACCGGCGGAGTTAATCCAAGTGTGGGTTGGAGAATTCTCTCCTTACTTACCGTAGGTAGTGGAGCCTCCTTCAACGGAGGAAATTCAACCCACACTATCTTGGGTTCAGTAGTAAACAATGGAACGATAACTAGCAGTGGGATTATAAATTTCACACCTCCATCGCCGGTTACCTTGAATCTCGGCACTAATTTCTCAAGTACCGGCACTGTTGTTTTTGGTGGAGCAGGGTTAATTACACTTCAGGGCCCCACAAGAACTTTTCAGGATGTGGTAGTATCCAATACAAACGGGGCGGGGGTTTCTACTTCCGCCGGTTGGAACGTTTCCAATAATTTGACTATAAATGGCGGCTCCACATTGAATGCGGGTAGCTACACTTTTGAAATAGGAAGAGATTTTATCAATACGGGGGTTCTTCAAAGTGGCACATCCACTTTCAATATGAACGGAAGTGTTCCCCAGAACATTTTCACAAATTCTGCATTCAATAATTTGTCAATCGACAAAGCATCCAACTCCGTCACCCTCCTGACAGATGCAACGGTTAACGGAACATTGAACTTTATCTCGGGCAATATAGAAACCAACGAATTTCGATTGATCCAGCCCTCCTCCGGCACAGTCATCGGTGCAGGTGCAACCACAGGTTGGGTGAACGGAAATCTACAGAAAAACATAGCAATCGGATCTACGGTGAAAACTTTTGAATTGGGTGATGCCACTAATTTCACGCCTGTGTCCGTGGATTTCGAAAGTGTTACGAGCTCCGGAGATCTTGTTGCAAAATCCATTTCCGGGGATCATCCCAACTTATCCGGCTCAGGTTTCAGAACAGACAGGAGTGTGAACCGGTATTGGGCTTTCACCAATAGTGGCGTCGTCTATACCAACGCTACGCTTACTTTGAATTGGGTAGAAGACGATGTGGATGCAGGTTCTATCACCGGCGATTTCAAGGTTGGAGATTTTGATGATACGACCTGGACTTATCCTACGGTTGCGTCACCGGAACCCACGTCTATTCAGGGGACTTCGTTGACTTCATTTAATGATGTTGCGGTGGCTGAATTGTGTACTTTATCGACCGAATTCAGTTATCCTGGGACGCCTTATTGTTCTGGGACAGGAACTGTCTCTCCGACGATCACCGGCACTTCCGGCACATTTACCGCTGGACCGGGACTTTCAATCGATCCCGCAACAGGTGAAGTGGATTTAGAGGCAAGTCTTCCCGGTACGTATGTCGTGTCCAACAGTGCTTCAAGTGAGGGAGGGTGCTCCGCTGTATCTACGGCAACCATTTCAATTGGTCTTGTGCCCACTGTCACCTTCACCACTGCCGAAACCTGTGTCGGCGGAAGTACGGGGTCTATCGCGGTGTTCGCAAGCAATGGCACACCTCCCTACACCTATAGCCTAGATGCCGGTGCCTACCAATCTTCCTCTCTATTTACAGGATTGGCCGCGGGTACTTATACTCTAAATGTAAAAGGTGATGAAGGCTGTATTTTCACTACTGAGGTTACGATAATCCCCTTCCCTACCTCAACGGATGATCAGGATAAATTCGGAATTGACTCTTGGATCGGCCATGTGTATGATGGAACCAACTTTGAAAACTATATCGGGCAATTTACAGCGTCCGAAAATTTCGATGAAAATTTTGGAGGGGATTATAACTGCTTTAATGTCGTTTCAAACTTCCTTAATCGATCCATTTTCACTGAAACGTTTTCGGTCAAATTTAAAATGCAATCCTCCAGAAGGGGTTTATATGTAGTTGATTTGGGATCCGATGATGGCATCCGACTAACAGTCGATGGCGAGCTGACCTATGATAATTGGTCTGACCGAGGCTTTACCACCAATCCGTTTGTCTTAGCCAGCTTGACAGGAGAAAGTTCTCTGTTGTACGAGTTCTATGAGCAAGGTGGAGGTAATCGAGTCGCTTTCCAAAATCTTGTCCCCGTACTCAACAATGAACTTTCAGATAACACCTTCCAGAATTTCTGTGTAGGAAACACAGGGTTGGAAATTAGCGGTGACACCTTTGGAACACTTCCTGCTGGGATTTCGCTCTCTGGAGACACCGGTTTTCAATGGAGCTATAGCACTACGCTGGGTGGATCAAAAACCAATATAGTTGGCGCTACAGGACCTACTTTTACCCCATTAACCGACCAGGCACCATTCAATCAAGCAGGCACCTTCTACGTCTATCGAAACGCATCTTTAACTAGCACAAATAATATTGGTGTTGCCGCATTTGTTGCCACCAACGAATCCAATCCGGCAATTTTAACAATCACTGCGCGTCCGGACGCGACGATCACTTATTTGGGAAACCCTTATAGAGTAGACGGTGGTATTGCATCTGTCTCGAGAACCGGTACTCCGGGAGGTATTTACACTTCTACTCCAGGGTTGTCCATCGATGAATCCACCGGCGACATTACGCTATCCGCCAGCACGGTGGGTACTTACACCGTGACCTATACCATCGCGGCTGCAGAAGGTTGTGACGAGTATCAAGCCACTACATCGGTCACCGTTAATGAAGCTTGCTTGTTCGATTTCACATGGTTTGGGATAAACACGGATTGGTTTGACCCGATAAACTGGTGCGCAGGTGAAGTGCCGCTTCTTACGGTAAACACAGATACCATTTATATCCCTTCTACAGCTAATAATCCAGTGATCGATGGCACCGATGTTCTGATCAGCGGCAACATAATATTGGATCCTGATGCGACTCTCACCGTTAGATCAGGTACCGCTCTTACATTGAATCCTGATTCTGATGTCACGTCAGCTCCGGGATCACTTATCATCATCGAAGAAGGAGTCAATTACAGAAACCTCGGAGCCGGAGTACCTTTTCTTCAAGTCAACCAGCTATTTACTGGAGACAAAGGCTGGAGAATGATTGGCGCGCCGATCAGCACCAATTATTCGACACTGACGACAGGCTTTGAAACTCAAGGATTCCCAGGATCTACCAATCCTAGCCTACAGCCCAATTTGCTTTGGTGGGACGAGACGGACAAAGGCACCACGCTACAGGGTTGGAGACAGCCGGGGAATCTAGCTGATGCCGTCCCAGTCGGAAGAGGCCATTACTTCTATATCTTCAACGGAGCAGCAAAGCCCTCTCCCGCTTCCGGTAACTACACCGATGTCCTTCCATTGACCATGTCTACCACGGGTGCGGAAGTGAATCTTACCAGTGGAATCTTTGATTTCGGAGTGACATTCACTGCTAGAGATACGAATCTCGTGGCACAAACTGACACCCTGATCGAAGTCAACCAAGCAGACGAAGGATTCAATCTGATCGCTAACCCGACCGCCAGTATGTTGGATTGGGATGCTACCAGTGGCTGGTTCAAAACCAACATGGATGAGAGCATTTATGTATGGGATAATATTTCTCAAAGTTTCCTCACTTGGAACGGATCCGTCGGGACCCTAGGCAGTGGGAGAATTGCTCCGTATCAAGCATTTTGGGTGAGAAGTAATGCGGTCAGCCCTACACTGCAGCTTTCTGGCAATGGGGCAAAAACGCCGACGAATGCACCTTTCTACCGAAAATCTGAATCCGAAGAGACGTCCTTTATTCACTTGTTTGTCACCGGAGAAAATCTGGCTGCGGAATCGTTCATCTCCTTTGGAGCCGATGGAGAATCTGGAAAAGATCCCAAAGACGCCTATCAACTCGAATCCCTAGCTGATGACTGGCTCTTGCTCTATTCCTACGGCTCGCTACAAACCCGTACGCCATTGGTGATCAACCACCAGGCACCGATCGATACGACCGAAAAAATCATTCCACTTCACTTGGCAGCGTCAAAGGCTGGGCAGGCAATTTCGGGAACTTATCTGTTGGACTGGACGCTGCCTTCGGATTTGGGTGCGGGAGTCTCAGTGATTTTGATGGATCACATTACCAAGCAAGCGATCAACATGAGGGAAGTCACAGCACACACCTTTGAATTCGAAGCGCCGAAGCTTCCGAATCTCCGCACTGGCAAATTTCAAAATCCATTAGAACTACCTAAGGCTGTTGTCTTTCAGTCACCGTACGAAACGGGCGCGGTTGACCCGAATGCAAGACAGTTAGTTTACAAACCGCAACGTCCATTTACCATATTCATCAGCCGCACGGCTGACGATAATGTCGGCTATTTACCTTTAGTTCCAAAACTCTTTGCTCCGGTGCCCAATCCATTCTCTACCCAAACCAAAATCCGATTCTACCTACCTACGGCAGAGAAAGCAAGCATTCAAATCATCGATCTATTCGGACAGGTGGTTGGCGAATTCCCGGAGAAAGTTTATGAGGAAGGCATTCATGACATGGAATGGATCCCATCTGCCATTGACCTGCCAAGCGGGATGTATTTCGTCAGACTTATGACGAGCGAGTATCAGATGAGTCAAAAATTAATAAAGAACTAATGAATCGAATCCTGCTATATACATTCATTTTATTCATTGGTTTGACCTGGAAAGGGGTCGCTCAGGAGAACGATATTATCCGCAAAGCCACCCTCAGCGTCAGAGCTTCCGCAATCGTAAACGATAACCTAAGAATGCTGACGATTCGAAATATCGATTTGATCGCACCGGCTGTAGAGGAAAATAGAATTTTGGTATCTCCAATAACCAGTCCATATGCTGGACTTTTCAAAATAACAGGAAATCCAAAAGCGCGGATAAGAATCACGTTTCTTCAGCGGGAAACCCTCGTCGAGACGAATGACCAAATCGGAGAGGTCCAGGCAGAATACAACCTCAGCGCCGCCTTCGAAGATCTGCAGAATCAAAGCATGCTACTCGACGTGGGAGAAGTCAACGTCAACCTCAGCGAAAAAGGTGTCCTATTTGTCTGGCTGGGAGCCAATCTTGATTTGAGTGACGCTGTGCCGGGCGTCTATCAATCAGAATTTACCATCGAACTCGAATACATTTAATGAAGCGACTCGCAACATATCGCCGGCTTTTATTTCAAACGTTGATTGCGGCAGTACTCTGCACGCTGTCGCAGACTTCCTTTGCCCAGCGGATCAGCTTTAGCATCTGGACGGGTAGCGACGATATCGTGTTGACTTCTGTGAATGCCTCCCCTGAATTAAACTTTAACTTAAAACAACCGCTCATAACTTCAGGAACAAGCGTGGATATCAATTTAGTGGATAATCAGGCAGTCGCATTCCGCATCGAAGCTCCGGAAAACTTCGACTTGACAGTGGATGTGGATGCACCTTTGTTTTTGACGTTCGCAGACGACCCCTTGGAGACCATTCCTTTTCAGGTAAGAGTCGCCTATAACAACCAAATGCCAGGCAACGAAATGGTTGGTAAAACAGGCGCAATCGAACTTCCTGCGGGTTTTACCAATGTGACGTTTCCGGTCAATCGAAGAACAGCAGGCGCCCCGGGGCCACCGCCCAATCCACTTACTGGGGAGGAAGTAAGAAATAAAGCTACCGCCTATCTCTATATCTATGGAAGTCTCGGTCCAGTCGGCTCCGTACCGGCGGGTAATTATTCAGCGCAAATCACGATCAATCTATCCTTCTCGAGCTATGATTAAGAATTGGGCCAGAATCGGTTTGCTAATGACCTGGATGCTTTCGGCGGGAGCAGTGCAGGCTCAATTTGTCACAATCAAATTGGAGATACCTGCCGGGACGACCTTTGCGTCTCAGGTCATAGATCCCATTAATGGAGAGTCTTGGGAAAAATCTCGTGCCATGAAATGGATTGAGATAGTAGTGCCGGAAAATCTGGTTCTGCTATTGGATGTCGGATTCCCAGCAAGGAAAGTCGATCCACCTTTGGAGTCACTTTTCCTGAATAATGGCTCGTCCAACTTTGACGAATCCAACTCACTGCGGAGTGGAAGTCATTGGATACAGATGAGACAGTGGGGAAAATTGATTCGACATACAAGTCCTCGGCCTCCAGCATTATCCGCTTGGCTGGGACTTCCGATGACAAACGGAATTACCATTAAAATAGAATATCCATAACCCTAAAAGCTTATGCCTATGAAACACAACTAGTATGAGTTCAAATCAATTAAACAATTCAATTTTAACAAAAACAAAAACAAATTTTAATTAACTAAATTACAAACAAATGAAAACTACAATTAAAACAATCCTGACGCTGACATTGGTAATGGGCTTAGGAATCATGGCGAATGCGCAAAAAGCTGCAACAGCTCCAGCTTCTGCAACTGTCCTTACTGATTTAACAATCGAGCTTGACGGAACACAGGACGAAATTGCTTTTGGAGCACTGTCTGCAAATTCTATTACAGATGTGGTTTTGGATGCCAATGGAACTGCTAACGCAAACACCGGTACTGTGACAAATGTCGCTAAATTTAACTTAGCGGGTGCCAACAACGAAGTTACCGTGACTTATGACGCTACCGTGACACTTACAGAAACTGTCTCCGGAACAGCGACAATGGTAATGACTCCAGAAGTAGTGGGAGATGCTGAAGCTATAAACCAAGCAACAGCAGCTGCAGTAGCTAGTCTTTCTACTGTAACTCTAGTTTCAGGAGAGTATTTCCTTTGGGTAGGTGGCACTATCCCTGCGCTTACTAACCAAGCAACCGGTACTTATACAGGTACCTTCAATATCGACGTTGAATACAATTAATTCCATTAATGCCGGCAGGGTTTCCTGCCGGCTATTTTCAAAATCCTCATGAAGAAACTTCTATTAGTATTTCTGACAGTTGTCTCAGTGACAAAAACAGATTTGGTTTTTGCCCAAGTCTCCATAGCTCCGACCACGATATTTATAGATCAAAATGGGATAGGTTCTGTGTTCATTACCAATCCGGGAGACACACCACAGGAGATCAATGTGAATTTTGCCTTTGGATATCCGGGAAATGACGAGCTCGGAAATCTTGTAATGATGTATTCGGACAGTGTACGAGCCAATCAATTTGGAATTGATGCCCGGGCGAGGGCCTTCCCAAAGACATTTATTTTGGCCCCTCAGCAGCAACAGACGGTTCGTATTCAGGTGAGACCGGATCGCAGTTTGGAAGCAGGGACTTACTTCACTCGCGTGAAAGTCACATCCAATGCACAAACGGCAGATGTAGAAGAAACCGTGACTGAAGGCGTATCCACACAAGTGAATTTCAAATTTGACCAAGTCATCGCGGCATTTCAAAAAGTAGGTGAGGTAACAACCGGCCTTGAGTTTGAAGACATTCAGGTAACTCAGTCAGATGACCTGCTCCGCATCGTTCCTGCATTCAAGACAACTGGGAATTCTCCCTTCATCGGAAGTGTGACCACTACGCTAAAGAACGCTCAAAACGAAACAGTTGCCGAACAAGGTCAGACGGTTGCCCTCTATTTCTCAGGAAAAAGAGCAGTTGAAATAAAGCTTCCTGAAAACGTTCCAGCGGGTGACTACACGGTTACTTTGGTCTATGAAACGAAACGAGGCGACATCCCTTCCTCCGATTTGGTTCAATCTCCTACGATCACTAAAACTATCCCTGTCAAGTTAAACTAACCCTTGTTTAACTTCTGGGTATTGTTCACAATGAATCCCATTTGGTGAAAAGCCAATGAAATTTCCAAAGATTTTCTCAATCTATTTGGGTCTAATCTTCTTTGTATTATTCTCTGCTCCCTCGGCCTTTGCTCAAAAAGAACCGGATGGAGAAGTATTGCTTAATTTCAACTATCCGGCTGTGGGTAACGTCTACCTCAACGGTGTATTTTTTGGAGATGTGGCCTTTTTGCCGCTAGGTGAAATATTGAGTCTTCTTTATATACCAAACGAAAAAACTCCCTCAGGAAAAGGGCTTCAAGGCGAATTCCCTTCAAAAAATGACCGCTGGCTGATCGATCCGGTCAGCAATGAACTCACCATCAAAGGCAAGGCCGGCAAGCTGGATGCCGACAAGTACTACATCGGAGAATTAGACCTTTTCTTACATCCGGATTATTTTTACGAGCTGTTTGGGCTCACATTTACGATCAACACTTATGCACTGAGCGTAAGCATGAAATCAATCGATCCACTTCCGATAGAAGAGCGACAAAAGCGTGAATCTATCCGACAAAAACTGCAAAATCGCCAAAATCAAGGTGATTCGATTGCTCCGCTTCTGTATCCAAGAGATCGTAAGGGGTTCGCACTGGGGGTGTTTGACTACAACCTAAACTACATCAACACCAACTTCGGGAACAATCTCGCTATGTCCTTCAACGCCGGAATGGAACTGCTGGGTGGTGACCTTCAGGGTACCTATCAAGGCAATTTTTTCGATGGCAATCTCTTTAGCAATTTCGCAGGCTTAAGATGGAGATATGTACTTCCGGGAGCTCTTCAGCCCGAGAGAAACGTAGGCCTGGCAAGTATCGCCGTAGGCCAAGTCAGTACGACTAGTTTTACCAACGGTGCCAATCTGGTAGGCATTTCAATCACCAACAATCCCATCATCCCACGGATGGATCTGGATACTTTTGTAATCGACGGGACGACTGCTCCGGATTCGGAAGTCGAATTGCTGATCGGGGGTCAGCTGGTAGATTTCACCAGAGCCGACGAAGTAGGATACTACCGCTTCAATGCTCCGATTACGTATGGCACCGTGCGATTGAGCACACGAATCTATACGCCTACGGGAGAAGTCATCACCGAAGAGCGTCAGATTCAGGTCCCTTTTACCTTTCTTCCGAAAGGTTTTGTCGGGTATAATTTCCAATCAGGAATTCCTCAATTTAGCTCTGACAGTTTAGGTACAGGCTTGGTTACCCATGCAGACGTCGCGTATGGATTGACTAGTGCCGTTACAGTGAGAGCTGGTGCAGACAGAGGTGAACTTTTCGGAGAACAGGAATTTTACCCTGTGTTTGGGCTTTCCGCAAGGATTTTTCAACAATATCTGCTAAATATTGATGCCTTGCCCGATCGGTATTATCGTGCTACCGGCAGTGTATTTTACGCAACAAATACGAGCATAAATGCCCAGTACACCGAGTATAATCCAAATTCCGAACTCAACTTCAGAGGCCAAACGCGAGATGCAAATCTGAACACATTTTTCCCGCTTAAGATATTTGGGAAATTTGGTGGGTTCAGATTAACCGGAGAGCGAATCTGGTTCGATACAGGTCAAGGAGTCAATAACTATCAGGTTGATTTCAATACACAAATCAGTCGTGTCGTCCTGCGGGTAAACTATAGAGGAGGAAAACGAAGCATCCCGATCGCAGAAAACCCGACCCAAAACCAATTTGGATTAGCGACCGGTTCGCTTACCTACACCCTTCCTCGAACTCCCGGAATCCCAGTATATGTCCGAGGCATGTTTTTGAGGGGACAATACCGCTACTCCACACTTTTTGACGAATCTGAGTCCATGAGTTTCCTGCTTTCTCAGACGCTTTTTAAAACAGGACGACTGACGATAGGATACGACCGCGAGTTTATCCGGGATCTGTCACAGTTTCAAGTCGGCTTTCTGATTGATTTCAATTCGATTCGTTCATCCTCTCAATTCAGTCAACGAACCGGAGGCTATTCCGCCCAACAAGGCTTCAGCGGCTCGCTAGCCTATGATCCGGTCGGAATAAATGTCATTCCCAGCAACAGGGATCAAGTCACCCGTTCTGGAGCTACCGTGAGACTATTTGTAGACGCCAACGAGAACGGACTCTTTGACATGGGTGAAGAGATAGTTCCTGCAAAAGCTGTGCGTCTGGATCGGTCTGCAAATATACTCCTGGGTTCAGACGGACTACTTCGAATCACCCAGCTTCAAAGTTATTGGAAATACCGCTTGGACATCGACATAGCAGCGCTCCCCAACCCAAATCTCGCGCCGAAATTAAAGAGCTTTTCTTTCATTGCAGAGCCAAACCGGTTCAGAGCTATTGATATTCCGCTCTATCAGACAGGGATCATTGATGGAACAGTATTCTTTGAAAAACAGGGGATATCAGAGGGTCAAGGTGGTCTTCGCTTGCTTTTGGTTAAAGAGGGAGAAACCGAAGGAGAAATAATCCGAACTTTCTCAGATGGAAGCTATTACTCATATGGCTTACTTCCCGGAAAATACACGCTGGAAGTCGATCCGAAGCAATTGGAATTTATGCAGGCTAGTTCTCGTCCTGGCAGGTTGGAGTTTGAGATCAAAGCGCTTGCCGATGGCGATTATTTGGAAGGGATGAATATCGTTCTCATTCCTATTCCTGAGGATGCCCCGCAATAAACCGCTCCACCAGCTCCTCCCATTCCGCTTCCAGTGTTAATTTTGATCGCTCCTCCCCTGCCCTTCTATACCAATAATCCGCATTCCATTGGTCACCTTCCTTTCGATGGAGGTAGGCATGGATTCTTGCAGCGGATTTCCCGGGCAATTGATCCACCTGATCGTGTGCGGACTTCCAGTCGTCGTGGCCATCATACCACAACGCCAGCAGAATCGGAGAATCCCTCCATTGGTCGGATTCGGTGGATAAAAAATCAGAACTGGTTTTATTCATCGTTCGAATTGATTTTACCTTTTCAGGAATTTGTTAGAATACTTAATTAAAACATTAAACCTTTTACTTTCATTGCTTTAAATCAACAAATTACTTAGTTCTCAATCCAGACCGAGGTTCAGCTGTGTCAATTTTGATTTGTGAAAGATACAAACTCTGGGGTCAGGGTTCTAGAATTGATGTTTTTCAGCAGGATCTTCGAGGCTAAACATGAAAAAATTGCCAAAGGAACCAGGTTAGAGAATTATCACGGGTATCCGTAGTGTTTTTTACCGCTCTTGGTGCATTAAGTATAAATTCTATATTTGCCCAATTAAAAAACAGTAAACCTAAAAAGAATCCGAATAAACTATGGAACAAGTACTGATTTACCTGGTCCCTGTCTTGGGAGTGGTAGGCCTGGTAGTGATGGCAGTCAAATCTGCCTGGGTCAACAAGCAAGAGACCGGGGACAAAAACATGATGGAACTCTCCGGCTACATCGCTGACGGAGCCATGGCATTTTTAAGAGCAGAATGGAAGGTTCTAACCTATTTTGCAATAATTGCAGCCATTGTCTTGGCTTGGTCGGGCATGTTGGTAGAAACCTCCCATCCCACCATCGCAGTTTCATTTATCATCGGAGCGTTCCTCTCAGCGTTTGCTGGATACCTCGGAATGAAAATCGCCACCAAAGCAAACGTAAGAACAACTCAGGCAGCTCGTACCAGTCTGAAACATGCGCTTAAGGTTTCGTTTACCGGCGGATCCGTCATGGGGCTTGGGGTTGCTGGATTAGCTGTTTTAGGCCTTGGCGCCTTGTTTATCATATTGTATCAGGTGTTTGTAGTAAGTGTCGGAGCTGGTGTCAACGGTGTCGAGATGGAAAAAGCGCTGGAAGTATTGGCGGGTTTCTCTCTCGGAGCTGAGTCGATCGCACTTTTTGCACGTGTGGGCGGTGGTATTTACACGAAAGCAGCCGATGTGGGAGCCGATCTGGTAGGTAAAGTAGAAGCTGGAATCCCGGAAGACGATGTGCGAAACCCTGCAACCATCGCAGACAACGTGGGTGACAACGTCGGTGATGTGGCGGGAATGGGCGCAGATTTGTTCGGCTCCTATGTAGCCACAATACTGGCGACGATGGTCTTGGGCCGTGAGATCGTTTCTGTTGATGCGTTTGGCGGTATTGCTCCAATCTTGCTTCCAATGGTTTTGGCAGGCCTGGGAATTGTTTTTTCCATCTTGGGAATGGCCTTCGTCACCATCAAAGATGACAAAGGTGACGTGCAAAAAGCCTTGAACATGGGCAATTGGTCCTCTATCCTTTTTACAGGTATCGCTTCGTTCTTTGTAGTGCAATACATGCTTCCTGAGACCCTGTCGATCAGAGGATATGAATTTACAAACATGGACGTTTTCTACGCAATCGTCTTGGGTCTGGTCGTTGGTACCTTGATGTCGATCATCACCGAATACTATACCGCAATGGGCAAGCGCCCAGTGTTATCCATAATCAAGCAATCTGCTACCGGACATGCAACGAATATCATCGGCGGTCTGTCTGTGGGAATGGAATCTACCGTATTACCGATCTTGGTATTGGCAGGTGGTATCTACGGCGCATACGAATTTGCCGGACTATACGGAGTGGCGATAGCTGCGGCCGGTATGATGGCTACCACCGCTATGCAGTTGGCGATTGATGCCTTTGGCCCGATAGCTGACAATGCGGGCGGTATCGCCGAGATGAGCCAATTGCCTGAGGAAGTTCGCGGCAGAACAGACATCTTGGATGCTGTGGGTAACACTACAGCTGCAACTGGCAAAGGCTTTGCCATCGCTTCTGCAGCCTTGACTTCACTGGCCTTGTTTGCGGCGTTCGTTGGAATCGCAGGAATTGACGCCATTGATATCTACAAAGCGGATGTCCTCGCCGGACTGTTTGTAGGTGGAATGATTCCGTTCATCTTCTCATCGCTTTGTATCGCCGCAGTAGGCCGTGCAGCCATGGACATGGTGAATGAGGTAAGACGCCAGTTTAGAGAAATCCCCGGCATCATGGAGTACAAAGCCAAGCCTGAATACGAAAAGTGTGTGGAGATATCTACCAAAGCATCGATCCGAGAAATGATCGCACCGGGTGCAATCGCGCTGCTTTCCCCAATCATCGTTGGCTTTGCTTTTGGCCCGGAGGTATTGGGTGGTATGCTTGCAGGAGTGACAGTTTCAGGAGTGTTGATGGGCATCTTCCAATCAAACGCCGGTGGCGCATGGGATAATGCCAAGAAATCCTTCGAGAAAGGCGTAGAAATCAACGGAGAGATGTACTACAAAAAATCTGAGCCACACAAGGCGTCCGTGACTGGTGATACCGTAGGCGATCCGTTCAAGGATACCTCTGGTCCATCGATGAACATCTTGATCAAACTGATGTCAATTGTCGCTTTGGTGATTGCTCCCCACATCTCCGAAGGCCCTCATGGATCTCATGCCATGGCTGAAAAAGTAGAAGTAAAAAAAGAAATCAAATACGAGGATGGCAAAAAGATCGTAACTGAAACCAAAATCGTCACGAAGAAATAAGCTTCCCACTTCTATAGTTTTTAAAGCCGCCTACCAAATAGGCGGCTTTCTCTTTTCAACCGTTTGCCAAGTATGATCTTCCGTTGGTGTAAAAACCGAAACAAAATCTCGTTGACGATTAATAGAATGAGTAGCTTGAAATGCATCATTCATTGATTTCCTTGAATTAAACCGATGATTTCGCTATTTTAATAGCAGTCTAGATACAAACTTTAGGCTCGATCCCTTAACCTTTTTCCTGTTTTTGACTATGTCAGTCAACAGAGGTTGGATTCTTCCAAAGAGTTGAATTTGCTGCGGTTTGGGCTTAAATACTCGATAAAAGTTTCTTTTTATATCCATTTTATTAAACAATATCACTATGAAGAAAAGCTACATTCTAATGCTTTTACTGCTGATCACACTCATTGGGCATCCTGTGATAGCCCAACAACAGGTCAGTGGAAAAGTCAGTTCTGCGGAAGATGGACTTCCGCTTCCCGGAGTCAGTATTTTGATTCAGGGAACAAGCACCGGTACGGTCAGTGATGTGGACGGCAATTACGCAATCAGTGTCGCTAGTCCGGAGGCCGTTCTTGTTTTCTCCTTTATCGGATATCAGAACAAAAGCCTCACCGTCGGAAACAACACGATCCTAAACGTGTCATTGGCTGTAGAAACTTCGCAGCTTGATGAAGTAATTGTTACTGCTTTTGGTATTTCGCAGGAGAAAAAGTCATTGGGCTACGCTGCACAAAACATCGGAGCAGAAGAAATCATCAAATCCAAACAAGTAAACATAGTCAACTCTCTCCAGGGACAGGTAGCCGGTGTACAGGTGACCAACTCAGGCGGTGCGCCCGGTCAGTCCGCCAGAATCATCATTAGGGGAATCAACTCCCTTGATCCATCCGCCGACAATCAACCGCTGTTTGTAGTGGACGGAGTACCAGTGGACAACTCGACGGTAGAGTCCTCGGGAACTCCCCGCGGCATGTCCAACCGAATGGCGGACATCAACCCCAACGATGTAGAGTCCATGTCGATATTGAAGGGCGCAGCTGCTACGGCGTTGTACGGCGTGCGCGCTGCAAATGGCGCTGTGATCATCACTACGAAGAAAGGAAAAGCCGGTCAGATCCGAGTAGACTTCAACTCTTCTCTGGGATTTGACAAGCTGGCGAAGATGCCGGAATTGCAAGACCAATATGGGCAGGGCTTTTCTGGAGTAAGAGACGACAACAGCTTCTGGCCCGCCTGGGGTGCCAATATTCAGGAGGAAAACGATCCGAGCTATGTCTATCAGGACAACTGGAACAGAGCCTTTGATACCGGAATCCAGTTTGACAACAGTCTAAGTGTGTCAGGTGGAAATGAGAAAGCGACGTTCTATGGATCTTTTGGAAGACTCGATCAAGACGGCATCATCCCATTTTCTAACTGGGACAGAACTAGTGCAAAACTTTCCGGAACGATCACCGCAAGCGAGAAATTCAACTTTTCCGCATCGATGAACTACTCCAACTCAGGTGGAAACCGCGTGCCCCACGACCGCTTCTTAGAGCGGATGATGTATTGGTCTGAGACGGCTGATGTACGGGACTACATCAATCCAGACGGCACGATGAATTCGGTCGGCACAAACACCAACCCGATCTATGACGCAAGATTTTCCACTTACACCGACGATGTTAACAGACTGATCGGAAACATGAATTTCAACTACAGTCCGACAGATTGGTTGACCTTTTCCTACCGACTCGGCATGGACTCCTATTCTGATTCCCGTGAGGGCATCACTCCGGGCCCAATGGGGATTGACGGTGAAGTGCCGCTCAGTAGTACGGGCTCTATCGAAGAGACCAAAATCAACAGCAAAGATCTGACCTCTAACTTCTACATCACGCTTAAGAAACAATGGAACGAAAACTGGGATACGCAACTCAGATTGGGAAATGACATCTTCGAACGAAAGTATGATATGATCTCTGTCTCGGGATCTAACTTTGTGATCCCAGGATTTTATAACATCAACAACACGACCCAGGTATTTGGATCAATGAACAAAAGCACTCGCCGACTGGTAGGATTCTATGGAGATTTGATGGTTGACTATAAGAACTTCCTGTTTTTGAATGTCACAGGAAGAAACGACATCTCCTCTACGCTTCCAGAAAACAACAATTCATTCTTCTATCCTTCGGTCAATTTGGGGTATGTATTCAGCGAACATTTAAATCTGCCAAATTGGGTGACTTTCGGGAAAATCCGCGCTTCCGTAGCCGAGGTAGGAAAAGACACCAAGCCACACCTATTAGGTGCGACCTTTGTTTCACCAGACGGATACCCACTGGACGGGCAGGTAGGATTCTCTAGAAACTCAAGTTTCGGCGACCCCAACTTGAAGCCTGAGACGACAAATTCCATTGAATTCGGAACCCAATTGGCTTTTTTCAACAACCGACTTAATCTGGATGTGACCTATTATAAGTCCAACTCCAAAGACCAGATCATCCCGGTTCCGATCTCTGACGCTACAGGCTTTTCCTCCTACATCACCAACGCCGGAGAGATAGAGAACAGAGGCTTTGAATTTATTCTAGGCGGCACGGCGATCGACCAAGGTGATTTCCGATGGGATATCACCGCTAACCTCACTACCAATACAAATGAGATCAAGGCGATCCGAGAAGGAATCGAACAGATCGTAATCGGTTCTCAATTTGGCTATGCTGGAAGTACCGTGACTATGATCCTCAAAGAGGGGCAAGCCTACGGTAACATCTACGGCAGCAGCTACAATCGTCCCGGCGCAAATCCAGAGTCGGATGCACTGGATGCTAGCCTTCCTATTTTGATCGGGGCAAATGGATTCCCGGTACGCACCGGAAATCAGCTTGTATTGGGAAATGCTGTCCCGAAATTCTTCGGAGGGTTGAGAAATAACTTCTCCTACAAAGGGCTGGAGTTTTCATTTTTGGTTGATTTCCGCGCCGGACTAGAGCAATACAACCAGTTCGCCAACTTCATCTCTGCTTTTGGAAAAGGGACGGAATCCCTGGCACGAAACGACACGAGAGTGTTTCAGGGAGTTTTGGCAGACGGATCTCAAAACTCCAAAGAAGTTTGGCTGGGTCAGGGCGTAGGACCGGACGGAGTTAATTATGGGGCCGGGTATTGGAGAAATTATCATAGGACTACATCCGAAAATTTTGTTCAGGATGCTTCTTTCATCAAGCTCCGCAACGTAACCTTGGCTTATAACCTTCAGCCGTCAATATTGGAGCGAACTCCCTTCCGCACGGCGAGGCTTTCACTGGCTGCCAACAACATTATTCTTTCCACTCCTTGGGACGGTTTTGATCCAGAGTCCTTCTCAGCAGGTGCAGGAGGTAATGCAATCGGATTCACCGGCTTGGGATTCCCCGGCGTTCAAAGCTATTTCGTGACTTTAAATCTAGGCCTGTAAACCTTAAAACCGCAAAACGATGAAATTTAGAAATAAACTTAACGTATTGATTGGCGCATCAATGGTTCTCTTGGCCTCTGCCTGCGAATCGTTTTTGGATGTCAACGAAAACCCCAACAATCCCGAGGACGCTCCCGTGTCTGGACTGTTGACCAATAGCACCCTAGAAACCGCCCGAAACGTCTATCGGACGGGAAGTGCGACCAGCAACTACGTGCAGTATTTGGCTTCGCCCAATCCTGCCAGTTCATCGGACACGATGGACCCGGTGGACTTCAGCAGTACTTGGTTTAACCTATACAATGTGATGACTGATTTAACTGTGATCATGGAAAAATCCACGGAGTCGGGCGCAAATCATTATTTGGGCGTTGCGCAGATCTTGATGGCACTGAACCTAGGCATGACGGTTGACTTTTTCGGAGATGTGCCCTTTTCACAAGGATTCACCTTCGAAACTGTGACTCCGGGCTATGACGACGACCAACAGCTCTATGGACAGGTTTTGAGTCTATTGGATCAAGGAATAGCCAACCTTAAGCTGGAAACAACCATAACTATCGGTGACGACGACTTCATCTACCAAGGTGATATCACCAAATGGGAAAAGTTTGCCTACTCGCTCAAAGCCCGCTACCTAATCCATACCCAGTCCTACGCCGAAGCTTTGGCAGCGCTGAACAATGGATTCAAATCTAATAGCGATGATGCCAAGGTGATATTCTTTGAGCAGGCCTTTAACCCTTGGGCACAAGTAGCGATCAACAATGCCAATTTGCTTTTGGGCGGTTGGATTTCCGAGCAGTTTATACAAGCAATGGACGGAACTTCATATCCTACTTTTGATCCAAGACTTCCTCTCATGGTGGGAACAACCAATGCGGGTGAGTTCGTAGGCACGGTCAACGGTGCTGGCCGAGGTAACGCTCCTGAATCTGGTGCCAGATCTACCCTGATCCCCGGCCAATACTACACGAGCACCACTTCGCCAATCCTGATCTCTACCCATGCCGAACTGAAATTTATCGAGGCTGAAGCTGCATTGCCGACCGATAGAAGCCGCGCATATGCCGCTTATCTCGCCGGAATCGAAGCACACATGGACATGCTTTCCTACGAAGATGACGATGATCAAGACGCCTACGAGGCAGCAAAAGCAGCCTACCTGGCAGACCCTTCTGTAGCGGTGGGAGCCGGAGCCTTGTCGATTGATCTGATCATGAAGGAGAAATATGTAGCGATGTTCCTCCATCCCGAAACATGGAACGACGCACGTCGCTATGATTATGGCTACAAGGACATGACCGTTCCGGTCAATCTCAACCCGGATCTCAATGGCGAATACATCCGGAGAATGGCTTACCCCGACAGTGAAGTCAGTCGAAACGGCGACAACGTACCTCAAGTCACCCTGCTGGACAGAATCTGGTGGGATCAGTAAAGATTCACTCCTCTTATCAAGTCTCCTGCTTTTTTGCGGGAGACTTTTTTTATTTTCCAAGATGAAAAGAATTCTATTCGCAGTTCTGGTCGTACTGAGCTCCTGCACCGTACAAAAAGTCAACAAGTCGCTGACCAAATCGGACGTTTTTGCCAAAGGACATCTGGGCTTTATGCTGCTCGATCCGGAGAAAGACAAGGCGCTGGTAGAGATCAACTCGGACAAGTATTTCATTCCAGCTTCGAACACGAAGATTTTTACGTTCTATACAGCCTACTCCATCCTCGGAGACAGCCTGGTCAATGGACTGAATTATTTGGAAAAAGGCGATTCCTTGATCTTCTGGGGCACGGGTGATCCGAGTTTGCTGCATCCGGATTTGAAGAATGATAAAGCAATCGAATTCCTCAAAGCCTCGGACAAAAAGCTTTACCTGCTGAATAATTTCGATCAAGTGGATGCCTTCGGGCCAGGTTGGTCCTGGAACTGGTACCCCTACTACTACGCAGCCGAGCGATCCGCCTTGCCAGTTTATGGAGATATCGTACGGTTTGGGAAGAAAAAAGAAGAGGCGGATTTCACGGTCTATCCGGATCGTTTCAAATCAGCTATGGAAAAGTCGGAGGCGGAAAGCGCCAGAGCCTATTCTTTCACCCGCAGCCATCTGGAAAACCGCTTCCCCTACCAATTCAAGACCGAAGCCAAGGCGGAAGAATTCGAGTCAGACATCCCCTTCATCACTTCTCCCGAGTTGACGAAAACGATGCTGGAAGAAGCTACGGAGAAGTCGATCAACTTGATTTCCAACCCAAGCTATTTCGACCAGGAGCCGCAAAAACTCCCAACTGCTCCAGCCGACAGCATCTACTCACAGATGATGAAGATCAGCGACAACTTCCTCGCCGAGCAGCTGATGTTTCTGGTTTCCGACCAACTGACCAACAAACTTGATATCGCCGAAGCAATTGCCTACGCCAAGGAAAATCTCCTCAGCGACCTGCCCGACGAACCGCAATGGGTAGACGGTTCGGGACTTTCTGCACACAACATGTTTACTCCAAGATCGATCGTAGCGCTTCTGGGAAAAATCCGAGAGGAAGTGCCTCTGGAAAAGATCAAGGCCTATTTTCCCGCAGGTGGCGAATCCGGCACGATCAAAGCTTGGTACAAAGCCGATGCGGGTCAGCCAGCCTACATCTACGCCAAGACCGGCACGCTCAGCATGGCTAATTCCCTCAGCGGATACCTCCTTACCAAAAGCGGCAAAATCCTCCATTTCTCGTGCATGATGAACAACTACACCATCCCCTCCAGTGAGTTGAAGACGGAGCTGCAAAAGGTATTGTACTATATCCATGACAAGTATTGACATGAATCCGCAACCAAACAAATCCGACTATCAATCCCTCAAAAACGAGATTGGCGCACTCCTAGAGGCGGGCAGGGAGCAGGCTGGTCGGGCTATCAATACGATCTTGGTACAAACCTACTGGCAAATCGGCCGGCACATCGTCGAGTTCGAACAAGGCGGAGAGGCGAAGGCAGAATATGGATCAAACCTGTTGGATAGGCTATCCAAAGACTTGAGTTTGGAGTTTGGAAAGGGATTCGGGAGATCCAATTTGTTTTATATGAGAAAATTATACGTCTCATCTCAAAATAGTGGGACACTGTCCCACAAATTGGCATGGAGCCATTATTACGAGATTTTGAAGTCAGACGAACCCCTAGAAATCGGTTTCTACGCAAAGCAGTGTGAAAAGGAAAATTGGTCTGTACGCGAACTCAAACGCCAAATGAAAAGCATGCTTTTCCACCGCTTGGCTCTGAGCAAGGACAAAGAGAGTATTCTTCAGCTATCGCAAAAAGGAAGCGAATTACAGGAGCCCAAGGATCTAATCAAAGACCCCTACATCTTCGAATTTCTCGGACTAAAAAGCGTGACAAACTATACCGAAAATGAGCTGGAGACCAATCTGATCCAAAACCTCCTGGACTTTCTGCTCGAACTCGGCAAAGGTTTCGCCTTCATAGGCCAACAATATCGAATCAGTCTCGCCAACCGGCATTTTTACGTAGACTTGGTCTTCTATCACCGCATCCTAAAGTGCTTTGTGCTTATTGATCTCAAGCGCGGCGAAATCGACCACCAGGATATTGGGCAAATGAATCTCTACCTCAATTATTTCCGAAAAGAGGAAAATACTGAAGGCGACAACCCTCCCATCGGGATAGTCCTCGGTGCCTATAAAGACCAAATCTTGGTCGAATACGCAACCGAAAACATCAGCAACCAACTTTTTGTAAGCAAGTACCAACTTTACCTTCCAGAAAAAAAAGAACTCGCCCACGAACTCGAAAAACTTCTTTCTAAAGAATAAGCCATGAAAACCCGCCTCCTTTTTCCACTCCTTCTCTTACTATTTTCCTACTCGGCTTTTCCTCAGTCCTTCACCATGGAGCAGGTGGGAAAATTCAGCTTTCCCTCTGAGTTGACGTCATCGCCGGTTGGCGAAAAGATTGCTTGGGCAATGAATGAACAGGGGAAAAGAAACGTCTATTTCGCTGAAGGGCCGGATTTCAGTCCTGTAAAACTGACTCAATTCAATGAAGACGACGGGCAGGAGATCAGCAGCCTGAGATTTTCAGCTGACGGACACTGGCTGCTCTTCGTTCGGGGAGGAGATCACGGAGGCGGAAATGCCTCCTCCACGGTGAATGCGCTGAATATGCCGACTTTACCGAAGGTGGAAATCTGGAAAATCAATCTTTCAACCCAAAAGGCAGAAGCCGTCGTCGAAGGAGACGACTTCTTTATTGGCCCTCAAAATCAGCTGCTCTTTCTTAAAAGTGGACAAGTCTGGAAAGCGGACTTGATGGACAGCGAAAAGCCAGCCCAGCTTTTCCAGGTAAAAGGCTATGTCAACGCGCTGGAGTTTTCTCCTGACGGGAAAAAACTGGCTTTCACGGTTAGCCGTGGCGGGCATCAGCTGCTCGGAATCTACGAAAACCAAGAAACTCCCATCCATTGGATCGCGCCGTCTTTTCACCGCTACTCTCAGCCCAAATGGTCGCCTGACGGCAGCCAAATCGCCTTTATCAAAACCTTGGGCGGAAGCGGCGCGGCATTTCCCTTGTTGGAACCCAGACATGTACCCTGGGAGATCTGGGTTGCGGATGTCAAAGCGGGTGAAGGAAAAATGCTCTGGAAAGCTCCCGAAACACTTCGAGGCTCCTATCGCTATGGGTTTTTCGCATTTCCCAATGCCAAAGAACTCGTCTTCGAATCCTACCACGAAGGTTGGCAGCATCTCTTTGCCTTGGATCTGGCAAGTAAAAACATCCAACCTCTTACCCCCGGCGAATACATGGTCGAGCAGATCAAGCTCAATGCCGCTGGCGATGTGCTGGTCTTCTCCGCCAACACCGGCTCCGCAAAGGAAGACCTCGACCGAAGGCACGTTGGTTCGCTCGACTTGAAATCCAAAAAACTGACTTGGGAGACCTCCGGCGAAGGAATTGAAGCCTATCCCGTCAAAGCCGGCGAAAAGCTCGCCTTTCTCTCAGCGACTCCGCAGCGCTCCCATTTAGTCACCATCAAATCTGGCAATGAAACCAAACTCCTTCAGGAATCCTCGATTCCCGACGATTTTCCACAAAGCCAGCTCGTCAAACCAAAACAGATAAGTTTCAAAGCTCCCGATGGCACGACCGTCTACGGGCAGCTTTTTGAAAAAGAAGGTGGCGCGGCCAAAAAACCCGGTGTAGTCTTCATCCACGGCGGGCCGCAGCGGCAGATGCTCCTCGGCTGGAGCTACATGGACTATTATTCCAATACCTATGCCTATAACCAATATTTAGCCGAACTGGGCTTTGTCGTGCTTTCGGTGAATTATCGCCTGGGTATCGGCTATGGCTACGAGTTTCACCGGCCCGCCTACGGCTACTATCAGGGTGCGGTAGAGTACCAAGACATCAAGGCTGGAGGTGAATTTCTCGCTGCTTTGACACAAGTAGATGCGGACAAAATCGGCGTCTATGGCGGTAGCTACGGGGGATACCTGACCGCCTTGGCTCTGGCGAGAGACTCGGATCTCTTCAAGGTCGGCGTGGACATCCACGGTGTGCATGATCTGGATGGACGATATGACTTACCGGAAGGCTATGAGGTGGCACCAGACTACGAAAAAGCGAAAGAAGTCGCCTGGAAATCCTCGCCGATTGCGGATCTGGCGACTTGGAAAAGCCCGGTACTCTTCATCCACTCCGACGACGACCGCAATGTGGAAGTCAGCCAAACGACTGACTTGATCCGAAGATTTGAGGAACTGGAAAAACCCTACGAGGCGGTTCTGATTCCGGGAGATACGCACCACTGGATGAAATGGGAAAACATGGTCCGGGTTGGAAATCTGACGGCGGATTTTCTGAAAAAACATTTGATGGAGAAAAAAGACGGGAGACCGTAGACAGAAGAAACAAGCTGCCTGAAATTCGTTTTTAACTACTTCGACATTTCCCAAATAGCGGTCGGACTCTATTTCCCTATTTTCACGAGACTATCGTCCGGGATGCTTCGGTCTTCCGTCATCGGTCTTCCAGCCCGTAGTCGCAAAGAATCCACAAAGCAATACGCCTGTCAGATAAAATTTTCGAACCCCAATTTCAACATCCAAATGCTTTCCTCCATCCACCATATTGCCATCATTTGCTCAAATTATGAGCGCAGCAAACGGTTCTACACCGAGATCTTGGGATTGAAAATCATCCGTGAGGTCTATCGCGAGCAGAGGCGTTCCTATAAGCTTGATTTGGAGCTAAACGGACACTATGTGATCGAGTTGTTTTCTTTTCCCGATCCTCCTAAAAGAACTTCCAGACCAGAAGCCTGTGGGCTAAGGCATTTGGCTTTTGGGGTAAATAACATTGAAAAAGCTTTAGAAGATTTGAGTAAATTGGGAATTCAGGCAGAGCCGATTCGGGTGGATGAGCATACGGGAAGGGCGTTTACCTTCTTTGCCGACCCGGACAATCTGCCAATCGAACTTTATCAGGAATAATCATGGCTGAAGCAAAAACTAAACCCACCGAGATGTCGGTTGACGATTTCATCAATACCGTTGAAAGTCCCAAGAAACGCGAAGATGCTTTCGCTTTGAAAAAAATGATGGAGGAAATCACCGGCGAACCTGCAGTGATGTGGGGACCTTCGATCATCGGATTTGGCACCTATCACTACAAGTATGCGACCGGCCACGAAGGAGATGCACCGATTGTCGGCTTTTCTCCCCGAAAAGCCGCGATCTCCCTCTACCTTCTCAGTTGCGAGCAACAAAAGTTTGAGCCGCTCTTGGAGCAGCTGGGCAAGCACAAGCGCGCCGTCGCCTGCATATACGCCAAGAGGCTTTCCGACTTGAATGAGGACATTCTCCGCGAGCTTATCGCCAAGTCTTATGAAGTCACCAAAGCCCAATATACTTCCAAATGAACTATCACATCCTCAACGGAGATGCGCTTTTAACGATGTTTCCAGAACAGATACCTGGAGAAAGAATTTCATTTCGAGAGTGTCTGATCGACGGACCGGTGCTTCCCAAGGAGGGTCAGGAGCTCTGGCAGCTTCGGGAAGCATTTATTCAAAAACACTATCTGGAAGACTTCCAAAAAGACTACAAGACCTATTCCTATGAAGAAATCCTGAAGATCAAGTCCATCCCTCCAGACGCTCAAATCTACTGTTGGTTTGAGGAGGACTTGTTTTGCCAGGTCAACCTTTGGTTTATTTTCAACTACCTGAAAACACACCCAGCCGAGGTGAGTCTGGTGCTTCCCTACCCAGATTCTCCCTATCATTTTTCGACTTTGGGAGAAAAAGAACTTATCGAAACCTACGAAAAGAAGTCCAAGAAACTAAGCCAAAGGGAGCGCGCGGTCTTGGGTGATCTGTGGATTCACTACCAGAACAACAATGTCTTTGAAGCACTGAAAATCGCCAATCTTTTTACTGAAAGATTTCCGTTCCTGAAACCCGCGGTCGAGTCTTGGAGGGACATGATGCCCATGGGGGATTATCCCGGAAAGCCCAAGGCAAGCCTTCTACAGATCCATAAAGAAACCGGAGCTACCGAGTTTGGGACTATTTACAGCCTTTTCCAACAAAAAGTCCCCGAATATGGATTGGGAGATTTGCAGGTAAGAAGAATGTGTGAGGAGTTGGGGATTCTGTAAGCGGCATCCAAAATCCACCATTTCTGAAAAGAAAAACTTAAAAATTTGTTCACTGAGGTGGCGGTGTGTTATTAACCTAGAGCAAACCATTCGCCTCAGAAACCAAAAAAAGGCTGTTTCTAAGATCTAAATCTTTTGAATCAGCCTTTCTGAGATTTCAAATGAAATCTTATTTATACCTGTATTGGTAAATACTCACCATTTTATTTCTACACGTTGGTACGGAAGTTTTTGTCGTAGAGTTCAACGCTTTCTTTGATGATTCGCATCGCATCTTCCTTGCCTAGGAAATCCTCTACCTTTACCTCTTTGTTTTCAAGTTTTTTGTAGTCTTCAAAGAATCGATGAACCTCCTTCATCAAATGCGGAGGAAGTTCATCTATATCATTGATGTAATTTACAGACTGATCTCCGGCTGCCACTGCGATGATTTTATCATCTGCCTCCCCACCATCTACCATACGCATCACACCGATGACCTTGGCGGGCACAAGGGTCATGGACGGAATGTCGATTTGGGAAATGATCAGAATGTCCAATGGATCATGATCTTCGCAAAAAGTCTGCGGTATAAAACCATAGTTTGCCGGATAGTGAACTGCAGAAAACAAAACCCGGTCAAGCATCAACATGCCGGTTTTTTTGTCCAATTCATATTTTCCTTTACTTCCTTTTGGAATTTCTATCACGCCCATTACATACTCAGGAGCACCTTTTCCAATGTTGACGTCATGCCAAGGGTTAATCATAATTTTCTGTTTGTTGATAAAAAATTGCTAAATGCCGTGACAAAGATACACTCCCCAGGCAAATTCTTACTTTTAAAATTCCTCTTTATGCAGTGTGGGAAGGTGAACCGTCATAGTGGTACCCTCATTTGGCTGTGAATCAAGAATTATCTGCCCCCCCATCTGCTCCACAGCCTCTTTGACCATGTAAAGGCCAAGACCTGTACCTACATTCTTCTGCGTAGCTCTCGCAAAAAGGTTGAAAACCTCTTCTTTATAGCGTTCTTCTATCCCAATTCCATTGTCCTCCACGACAATTACAGCATTCCCTTCGGACACATCCACAGTCAAGCTTATTCTTTTTTCGCCCTCCTCTTTCTGAAACTGGACAGCATTGCTGAAAAGATTGTTGAGAATCACCCGAATCTTCGCGTCATCTGAGTAAAACTCATCTCGCTGATTGACCTGGACATCAATATGAAAATGAGACAAATTAAACTTCTCCCGATAAGCATCCATTTGATTGTCGACTATCTCTCTAAAGTCGATTGGAGAGATTTTGTGATCAATCTTAGTCGAGCGGTAAAAGTCTAGCATCTTGTAAATAAAGTCGTCTAGTTTACCCGTTGCAGTATCGATCATCTCAAAATATTCGAGCATGTTGGGTTCGCTGAGCTCCATCTTCGCCAGCTTGGATACCCCTGAGATACTCATCAACGGACCTCTGAGTTCATGGGATAGGCTGTAGACGAACTGATTCATCTCCGAATGCATTTTCTTTAACTTCAGGTTTTTTTCCTTAAGCTCTCGGCGCATAAAATAGATATCCGCTGCATTTTTGATAGAGTTTTTAATTTGCTCGATGTTCCAGGGTTTATCGATGAAGCGATATACTTCCCCTTTATTGATCGCATCTATCACACTGGCAATATCGGAGTATCCGGTAAGAAGAATTCGGATCGGGTCGGGATTGATCTTTACCATCTGTTCAAAAAACTCCGTGCCAGTCAATCCCGGCATCCGCTGATCGGCGATCACTACATGGACTTCTTCTTCCTGAGCTATCTTAAGTCCCTCTTCTGCATCTATAGCAGTAAAAACCTTGAAATCTTTTCTGAGGGAAGCCCGAAAGGACTTTAAATTATTGTCTTCATCGTCGATATATAATACATGGATTTTTTGTCCGCTCATTGTTGCGATGTGTTTTGATAGATGGGAAGTGCAATGATAAAAGTAGTCCCGTGACCCTCTTCACTTTTTACGTCAAGTGATCCCTTGTGGCTTTCAATAATAGAATAAACTATGGAAAGCCCCAAACCCGTACCCCTTCCAACTGCCTTGGTAGTAAAAAAAGGTTCAAAAATCCGCTGTTTGACATGCTCAGGCATCCCAGGACCATTGTCTTCAAACTCTATAACAACACGGTCTGCAAATGCGCGGGTTCTAATCGTAATTTTCGGATCGGTGATCTTATCCAAATTGTCAGCAAGTGCATGGACCGCGTTATTCAGGATATTCATAAAAACTTGATTCAGTTTCCCTGCCAGACACTCTACCATCGGCAATTCACCAAACTCTCTCACAATTCTGATTTTACCGGGAATCGAGCTATTAAGTAAAATGATGGTACTGTTTATCCCATCGTGAAGATCTACCTTTTTAACGTCCTGCTCATCTACCCTAGAGAAAATACGTAGACCTTTTACGATTTCCACAGTACGTTTTGCTCCCTCATCCATACCCTTCAGCAGTTGCTCCACTTCGTCAAGCACATATTCCAGCTCCAGATCTTCTTCTAATTGCTTAGCTTCCTTTTTCGTCTGTTCGGAAAACTCCCTATTGCCAGATTCGCGATAGAAATCGATAACCTCCATAATGTCTTTGATATCCCGTTTTAGCGGCGTGATATTGGAGCTTACAAAATTGATCGGGTTGTTGATTTCATGCGCTATGCCGGCGGTCAGCTGGCCAAGCGAAGCCATTTTCTCTTGGTTGACGAGCTGGCCCTGCGTATCCTGAAGATTTCTAAGCGCCTGCTCAAGTTCATCTGTTCTAAGGCGAACCTTCGTTTCGAGCACGATATTTTGCTCCTTAATCAACTTTTCATTTTCACTGAGCACTCTCAGCTTTTCCAGGTGCTCCTCTTCTTTTTCTTTCTTGAGGATATTAATACGATCAGCTAGCGCCAACGAAAGCAGTATTGCCTCAAAAGCGGTTCCCAATAACATCGGGAGGTTCGCAAAAGACCCTAAATTGATCACCCCTTGGTTTTGAAATACATACAGCATCAACCCCAAAAGAAAGAAAACCCATGCTGTTAGAAAATAAAATGCAGGCCGGAAGCCCTTTTTTGCGATGAGTACACCAGAGGAGACAAAAAACAAAACAACAAACAGTCCTGAAATATCTGTAAATGAATAGCTTAAGGAAACGAACCCCAACATTCTTAGTATAGAAGCCGCCACATACAGAACGATTATCAAAAACAGTCCTTTTTCAATCCAAGGCAAATATACTTTGATAAGAAGAAAGTCTCTCAGGAAAAGAACTCCAAAAATGCCCGACAAAGACGAAAAAATAATTAAACTATTCTCGTACAAAAGTGCATTTTGGAAAAATATAAAATAGTAACTAAAGCCGAGCAAAGACAACTGGGCCGCTGAGATAAAAAACGTGTACAAACAATAATACAGATACACTCGGTCTCTCACTGAGAAATAGAGTAAAAGATTATATAGAAACAGCGCAAGCATCACCCCCATATACACACTCACCAAAACTAATATACTGGTATATTTGTGGTAAAAATTTTCCTGAGGAGCTACCTCCAGAGAAAAATTAATGGGTTCGGACGATACTATCTTCAAAAAATAAACATCACCTTCTTCGATGTCTAAAACAAATATAGGATTTGCGTAGACTAAGGGATTTGATCTCCCGACATGTTTTTCAAAAAGCAACGCACTGGATTTCAAACCTTGACCTTTTTTGCCTTTATATAACTGAGTCGATCTAAAGGTAGGATTCCTTACTTCAAGCACAGAAGTCCGATCCATATATGGATATTCATCGATGTTTATTTCCACCCAAACGGTATCTGAAACAACGCCTAAAAACACACTGTGACTGTCCATTTTTCCAGCTGAATCCAGTGGATAAAACTCTCCATCCTTTTGGATAAAGACTTTCATATCCCCAACCTCAAAGTCTGCCTTAAAAAAATCAGACCTTACCAAAATCACAGTAAATATAATCAGGGGGATCAGGATTAAAAATCCCCAATAGATGCTAAAGATTTCCCTTTTATTCGATTTCATCCTGCTTTAATGTCGTTGATATTTAGGTCAAATTCAATTTCTAGCTTTCCCCTTTGACTTTCCTCAATAGTAGTCTGCACGGGGTTTTTTCTGAGGTTGTCGATATATGCTTTTTCGGAAGCCGAGGATTTTGGTAGATTTTGAACATCGCGAATTTCCATGATAGTCGCCAGAAGCCCTTCTTTAGGATATAAAAAATATCCGTTGTCTCCTAGCTCTTCGATTATTTCGAAGCCAACCGACTGAGAGTTTTTGACAGTGAAGGGCGAACAAAAGGCCATAAGGCTCTTCAGATTCAAAAAGGAAGAAATGGCCACTCCAATCCGAATCAAATAAATACTGCCGAGCCCATACCCAGACACTTCCTTAGAGTTCCATAACCCGCAATACTCCGCCACATCCAAGTCTCCAAATGGAGCCATATATTCTACTATCTTCTCATCTTTCTCAAAAATAGCCCCTTCGAGTGGGAGCGGAAAGTTTCGGTCTCTGAGCTGAATCCTCCCCCCCCCCAATATTCTTTTCTCCCCCTCTACGGATTCTACCAGCAAGAGGTATACATTGGGATTTTTAGTCCAGGATCGATCCGCAGAGGTCACTTTGGTGACTCCATAAGATTCCAAAACTTTGAAGTGCCCATCCACATACATTTCGGTTTCAACAGGCGACGAAACTGCCCTTACTACCCTCACTTTTACCTTCATGACACGCTATTGAAAAAACCGTCCAAATCAACGTAAACGCGCCCCGATTCTTTGATGTGGCCACTGAGAATCTGTCTTGAAAAATAAGCGGCCATGGCGCCACCCATGATTACCGATGAGGCCAACTGAGGCCAGGTAGTTATTGTTTTCCCTATTTCTCCGATACTTAACTTTGCACTGGGGGACAAATTGTCAAAATCAAGAATGGACATCATCATCTCGGATCGGTATTTTTCGATGACACTCGGAAGGGCTTCTTCTTCTCCAAACTTCGACAACATCCCGTGAAAAATTGGACGTCTGGAATCCAAATCAAAGCGCTCAATATCTATCATCCCACGGTCACTGGTATCCATCAATACCGGAATGCCCAATGCCTTTGCCTTGATCCTAGACTTGATTTTCATTTCAAGACTATCACACTCTTCGATAAACAGGTCTAGCCTCCCTCCCTCGGAAAAGAACTGACTCATATTCTCGTCAGTCAATCCTTCATTAAAAACAGTGACTTTCAAATAGGGGTCTATTTCGGCAATCTCCCTGGTAACTATCTGCGTTTTGGGCAGGCCTAGATTCGTAACGCTCGTACGTATGCGATTCATATTGGCTAACTCTAGTGTGTCAAAATCCGCGATTCTCAATTCCCCAAAAGATCGCTCCATAGCCAGGCAAGTAGCGACACTTTGCCCAACAGACAAGCCTACCACGCCGATCTTCCTTTCAGACATCGCCTGCTGCTCTTCTTCGGTAATCTTGTATCTGTTTCGGATCGTTCGCACTTTCACAAAGTCCTCTTTCGGCAACACATGCACCAGAGACCTGTTCCAGGGATAGAAAACCCAATTGCCGTATACTTCCCGGGAATGCGTCCGGAAAAAATCAACCGACATGAACTCCAGAGCACCATCGCTCAATTTTGCAGTCGGGTTATTGAGCTTGATCAATTCTTTTACCTGTAGATCTATTTGATCGACAACCCGAAGATTAGGTAATTTCCTGATTTGAATTAACTTAGATGTATCCTCCTCATTCCTGTTATTTAGGATAAGATGGTTAATTTGACCGTTTAGATCAAATTGTTCGGGAATAGGCATGGGTGCAATTAAGGATTAATGCGAGTAAAGTTATATTTTTGAATCAACATATAACTCGATTTCTTGGTTAATCACAAAGAAACGCCTTAAAATTAGAAATCAACTCCATGGCAATCTCTAGGGCGGCGAATGTTTCCGAAAAGATTTCCAAAAAACATCGAATATTAAAACTATTCCTAATTTTGGGAAACCAGTAGGATTCTAATCTTTACACCTGAGATGTCAACCCCCGAATCGGAGAAAATAAAAATACTATACGTAGACGATGAAGAAAATAATCTTCAGGCATTTAAGGCTACATTTCGAAGGGATTACAAAATTTTTCTAGCGATATCGGCCAAAGAAGGTGAAGACATCCTCGCTAAAGAAGACATTGACCTGATTATCACTGATCAAAGAATGCCGGAAAAAACGGGTGTTGAATTTTTAGAAAGTATCATTCCTATTTATCCAAAGCCGATTCGCCTCCTACTCACCGGATACACTGACATTCAGGCTGTGATCGATGCTATCAACAAGGGTCAGGTATATCACTACCTCACCAAGCCTTGGGAAGAAGACTACCTCAGGACTGTGATCAAAAATGCGTTTGAAGTCTATGCCCTTAGAAGGGAAAACGAACGGCTGACCGGCGCGTTGCTGAAGGCAAATGACCAGCTGGAGTTTTTGCTCCGCCAAAATCTACTCTCCTAATCAATAGCGGGCTGCCAAAAGCAGCTGGAGCTCCTTGTGATTTAAGCCAAATTTTCGTCCCAAAAATGCATTGGTAAGGCTTCCTCTATACGTGTATACCCCTCTCAGAAACCACTTATAGTTGAAGATCATTTCCTCATTTCCGCCCAAGTCCGCCATCTGCAAAATGATCGGCGTAAAAATATTGCTCAGGGAATAGGAAGCAGTCCGGGCAACCCTAGATGCAATATTTGGTACACAGTAGTGGATAATGTCATGCACCTGATAGACCGGCGCATCGTGAGTAGTCATCCGGGCAGTCTCTATACATCCTCCCTGATCTATCCCCACATCGATGATAATACTGCCATGAATCATATTGGCAACCATCTCTTCGGTGACCACGATTTTGTTTCTCCCCTTTTCGGCGCGAAGTGCTCCTATCACCACATCAGCCTCAGCCAAGGCCTGTCCCAAAGTGAAATTGTCAATCGTCGAGGTATAAATCTGCTGTCCAAGCAGCTGCTTGATTCGTCGCAGTTTGTAGATATGATTGTCAAATATCTTGATGTTTGCTCCCAACCCAATCGCGGTCCTGGCGGCATACTCCGCAACTGTGCCAGCCCCGATGATGACCACCTGCGTCGGAGGAACTCCCGTCACTCCTCCTAGGATCAGGCCCTTACCTTCATTTACACTCGACAGATATTCCGACGCGATCAGCATCACCGTGCTCCCGGCGATTTCGGACATCGCCCGTACTACCGGCATCCCTCCGACTTTGTCTTCGAGGTATTCAAAAGCCACTGCAGTCACCTTCTTTTCGTTCAATGCGCGGATAAACTCCGCGCTCTGCTTTTCCAGTTGCAAAGCGGAAATCAAGCAACTCCCGGAAGACATCTCCGCTATTTCATCTACCGTGAGTGGATCGATTTTAAGTATTACGTCTGCAGAGAGTACTTCCTTTCGAGAATAGACAATCTGGGCACCCGCATCTGAATAATCCTGATCGCTGAACTTCGCACTCAGTCCCGCTCCGGTTTCGACGACTACTTGGATGTCATTGTTACTTAACAGGCCTACTGATTCAGGCGTGAGCACTATACGCTTTTCCTGACTGGAGATTTCCTTGGGAAGTCCAACGTGAAGTGGCTTCGCGCCCTTTTTTACCTGAAGTGGGGATTCTTTTGCAATCAGCCCTACAGAAGTAAGTCCTGCTAATTCAGTCGACATTTCGGAAATGTTGAAGTGTAATGGTTCTGCTATTTTCTGAATCCGGATTGATTCTGATTAAGAGAAACTCTTCCGGAAGAAACTGGGCGATTTTCTCGGCCCACTCGATCCAGCAATATTCTCCTCCATAAAAATACTCTTCTATTCCGATATCCAATGCCTCCATTGGATCATCCAATCTATAAAAATCGAAATGGAAAACTTTCATCCCGGCCTTGGCATCATACTCATTGACAATCGCAAAAGTAGGGCTGCTGACCTGATCCTTTACCTCCATCTCCTTCGCAAGCGCCTTGATCAGCGTGGTCTTTCCCGCTCCCATTTGCCCTTGGAATATCCAGACTTTCTCCGTCTCTGCCGCAGTGATGATCTGCCGAGCAGTCTCTTGAATCTGATCTAAATGGTAGGAAAAGGTAATCAAGCTTACTTATCGTTTGGAGGTCAGGTGTACTAGAGGAATGATCATTTCCTCCAAAGATATACCACCGTGTTGAAAAGTGTCCTTGTAATAGTTCACATAATAGTTGTAGTTGTTGGGATAGGCGAAAAAATAGTCCTCCACAGCGAAAACATAGGAAGTAGATACGTTCAATCTGGGAAGCATCGCTTCTTCGGGTTTTTTGATTTCAAAAACCTTCCCGTGTTCGAAATTCAGATTTTTTCCCTGCTTGTATCGCAAGTTGGTCGTGACATTTTTGTCTCCGATGATTCGATAAGGCTTGTTTACTTTTTTGGTACCGTGGTCTGTTGTCACGATTACATCTGCACCTGCGTTTTGGATTTTCTTAAACAGCTCAAAAAGCGACGAGTGCTCAAACCAACTGCGCGTGAGGGAGCGATAGGCGGACTCATCTGGCGCAAGTTCGCGGATCATTTTCATGTCCGTACGCGCATGGGATACCATGTCGACAAAGTTGTAAACCAACACATTCAAATCATGCTGAAGAAAGGTATGAAACTGATCGAGCACGGCCTTGCCCTGATGAGTTTGAAGGATCTTGTTGTAGGTAAATTTACAGTTAATTCGGTTTTTGGTCAGATTGATCCCTAGCCACTCCTCTTCAAAGTTATTTTTTCCCTCATCTGAATCTTCATCTTCCCACAGCTTCGGATAAAAACGCGCCATGTCCATCGGCATCATCCCGCTAAACAGGGCATTCCTGGCGAAGGCCGTCGTCGTAGGAAGAATACTATAATAGGTGTCTTTTTCCTCCACATTGAAATACGGCGTGAGCAGATGCTCCAAGTCCTCCCACTGATCCAGTCGTAGGTTGTCAATGACGATGAGGAAGAGCGGTTTTTTATTCTTCAAAACCGGAAACACTTTCTCCTTCAAGACCTGATGAGACATCAGCGGCTTGTCTGGATTTTTCTCATCCAGCCAGTCGAGGTAGTTTCCCTTGATAAAACGTGCAAAGGAAGAATTTGCCTCAGACTTCTGATTATCAAGAACTTCCAACATATTTTTGTTTTCTGTCGAATCAATCTGCAATTCCCAAAAAGTAAGCTTACGATAGAGCTCTGTCCAATCCTTGGGATCACGCGCATCGCCAAGTGCGAGGCTGATTTGCATGAATTCCTGCTGATAACTTTGGGTAGTCTTGGTATCGATCAATTGCTTATTTTGGAGAATCTTCTTGACCGAAAGCCAAATCTGACTTGGATTGAGGGGCTTGATCAGATAATCAGCAATTTTCCCGCCGATGGCATCGTCCATGATATGCTCCTCTTCACTCTTAGTGATCATCACCACAGGTATCTGCGGCTTGATCTGCTTGATCTGCTGTAAGGTTTCAAGTCCCGTCATCCCGGGCATCATTTCATCTAAAAAAATGACATCAAAATTTTTACTCTCGACTTCTTCGATGGCATCGATTCCCGAATTGACCGTAGTGATCTCATATCCTTTTTGTTCCAAGAAAAGAACGTGAGGCTTGAGTAGGTCGATTTCATCATCTGCCCAGAGGATACTGAATTTTTGAGACATGTTGGTTTCCCTTTCTTTTAAAATTATAATTACTTTTGAGTCAATCAAATGAGCGCTGATTGAAAAGCCAGAAAATACTCAATGATCCTGTTTATGGATTCATCACAATTCCCAGTGAGTTGATTTTTACGATCATTGACCACCCCTTTTTCCAGAGACTTCGCCGAATCAAACAGTTAGGTTTGACCGACTTCGTCTATCCAGGAGCCCTTCACACCCGCTTCCACCACGCTATCGGCGCCATGCATCTGATGAGTATTACGCTCGACAATCTACGCATTAAAGGCACCGAAATAAGCGATGAGGAATATGAGGCGGCGCTGATTGCCATCTTACTACACGACATTGGACATGGTCCTTTTTCCCATGCCTTAGAATACAGCTTGCTCATGGGCGTACCCCACGAGGAACTCTCGCTACTGACTATTCAACTCCTAAATGAAGAATTAAGTGGCAAATTGAGCCTCGCTTTACGAATTTTTAAGAATCAATATGATCGGAAATTCTTGAATCAACTGGTATCCAGTCAATTGGATATTGACCGCCTGGATTATCTGCAGCGAGACTGTTTCTTTACGGGAGTTTCCGAAGGCACTATTGGTGCGGACCGGATCATCAAGATGATGGATGTCAAAGACGGGCAGTTGGTAATTGAAGAAAAAGGCATCTATTCTATCGAAAATTTTCTGAGCGCACGCCGTCTGATGTACTGGCAGGTATACCTTCACAAGACCACAGTGAGTGCCGAGAAAATGCTAATCAACCTCATCAAGCGAGCAAAACACTTGGCTCAGGCAGGAGTGAATTTGACGGTAAGTGCAGAATTTGGTTTTTTCCTGAAAAACAATTTCAGACTGGAGGATTTCAAAACGGAGAAAAGGATACTCGAAAACTTCATGGGCCTCGATGACTTCGACATCTGGGGAGCCATCAAACTCTGGAAGGGGCACGAAGACTATGTACTTCGAAATATTTCGCAGATGTTTTTGACAAGAAATCTCTTCAAGATCAATCTCGTCAATGAACCTTTTTCCCTTCGGGAGCTTGAAGAAATGAGGCTCAAAACACAAAAGAAACTGCAGATCCCTGAAAGTGACATCGACTATTTCTTCTCGTCTGGTACTGTGAGCAACTACGGCTACCTGGCCAAGGACCGGATCAATATTCTGACCAAAAAAGGGAAAGTAATGGATGTGGCTATGGCTGCTGATCTACCGAATATCAAAGTCATGAGCAAGATTGTGGAGAAACACTACGTTTGTAAAGCCAAACACCTAATTTTAACCCTATAAATCCTAAGCTGTAGATCATGGAATTCACATTAGGCCAACTGGCCGCACTTTTGGGAGGAAAGGCAGAAGGCGATGAAAACCAAACCGTCAATCGCCTGGACAAAATCCAAGAGGGCAAGCCCGGAGGAATCAGTTTTTTGGCTAACGAGAAATACGAACCTTTCCTCTATGAAACAGCCTGCACAGCGGTCATCGTCTCAGAGGGTTTTGCAGCTACCAAGCCTTTCAAGACAACTCTCATCCGAGTAAAAGATGCCTATCTGGGATTTACAAAGCTTTTGGAAGCTTATTCCGAATTTACCAAAGCGATGCTGGTGGGAGTCGAGGAACCGAGTTTCATGCATTCCAGCAGCACGATCGGCGACAGCTGCTATCGGGGGGCCTTCTCCTATATCGGCAAAAAAAGCCACTTGGGTAATAATGTAAAAATCCATCCTCAGGCTTTTATCGGAGATAATGTAAAGATGGGTGACAATTGCATCATTCACCCCGGTGCCAGAATCTGCACCAACACCGAGATGGGAAACAATTGCGAGATTTTTCCCGGTGCAGTCATCGGCGCAGACGGCTTTGGCTTTGCTCCCCAAGCCGACGGAACCTATAAGGCTATCCCTCAAATCGGAAATGTGATCTTGGAAGACAATGTAAGTATAGGCTCTAATACCACGGTAGATTGCGCGACGATGGGCTCCACTATCATCAGAAAAGGAGCCAAGATCGACAATCAAGTCCAGATCGCCCATAATGTAATTATCGGCGAAAACACAGTAATCGCTGCACAGTCCGGCATTTCGGGTTCCACGGAGATTGGAAAAAATTGCATAATCGCAGGAAAAGCCGGAATCGTCGGACACTTGAAAATAGCAGACAACACGACCATCGGCGCCAATACAGGCATCAGCAAATCCGTCAAAAAGTCCGGAGAGACACTCCTGGGCTACATGGCGATGGACATTAAGGATTTTTTGAAGTCCTATGCACTGTTCAAAAATCTGGATACGCTGGAAAAGCGCGTCAAAGAACTGGAAAAAAAGGGCTAATTTTGCTGCCCTGAAATTCCGCAAGGAAAACATAACATGAAATTGAGCATCACTGACGAGTCACACTTTGGGATGACTACCGACCATGCGAGATTCCTGGCCCCAAAAGGGCAAATTATATTCATATGAAAGTAAAACAGCATACCATCAAGAAGCAGGTGGAACTTTCCGGAGTGGGTCTTCACACCGGGGTCGTTTCCAATATGACATTTCTTCCTGCTCCACCCAACCACGGTTACAAGTTTCAGCGAATCGACTTGGAAGGTCGCCCGACGATTGATGCCGACTGCGACTTGGTGGTGGACGTATCCCGAGGCACTACGTTAGAGCAAAATGGCGCCAGAGTTTACACAGTTGAGCACGTGTTGGCGGCACTGGTAGGATTGGAGATCGATAACGTCCTGATTCAGCTGGACGGTCCAGAGCCTCCTATTATGGACGGGTCTTCCGTGCAATTTATTGAAGTGTTGGAAGATGCCGGATTTGAAGAGCAAAATGCCCTTCGGAGATTTTTTGAAGTGCAGGAAAGCATTCAATACAAAGATACGGCGAGAGAGGTAGAGATGGTCGCTTTGCCTACAGACAACTACCGTGTGACCGTCATGGTGGACTACAATTCCCCTGTCCTCGGAAGTCAGCACGCCTCAATCACTGATATCAGTCAGTTCAGAACCGAAATCGCTTCCTGCCGAACATTCTGCTTTCTGCACGAGTTGGAGATGCTTTATAATTCCAACCTGATCAAAGGTGGCGACCTGAACAACGCCATCGTAGTCGTTGACCGGATCGTTGAAGAAAAAGAACTGGCACATTTGGCCAAAATGTTTAACAAGCAGACAGTCGAAGTCAAGAAAGAAGGAATCCTCAACAACGTGGATCTCCGCTATAGAAATGAGCCCGCTCGGCACAAGCTGCTTGACGTCGTGGGTGACTTGGCTTTGGTCGGTCGTCCGTTGAAAGCACAGATTCTTGCAGCGCGTCCAGGACACGCCGCGAATGTCGCTTTCGCAAAAAAACTAAAAAGAGCCATGGAGAAAGCCGGTGCTTCACATATCCCGCACTACGACCCCAAGCTCCCGCCGGTGATGGACATCAACCAGATCAGCAATATCCTACCTCACCGCTACCCTTTCCAACTGATAGACAAAATCATCTACCTCGATGAATCGGTCGTCGCGGGTGTCAAGAATGTAACCATGAACGAGCCGTTTTTCATGGGGCACTTTCCAGGGAATCCTGTCATGCCAGGAGTACTTCAAGTAGAGGCTATGGCCCAGACAGGCGGTATTTTGGTATTGAGCACGGTGGATGATCCGGAGAACTATTGGACCTATTTCCTGGGTATCGAGAATTGTAAATTCAGGAAAATGGTTTTACCTGGCGATACTTTGGTTTTCAAATGTGAACTTTTAGCCCCAATTCGCAGGGGTATTGCAAAGATGAAAGGTGAAGCCTATGTCGGAAACACATTAGTCTGCGAAGCCGTAATGACCGCCAGCATAACCCGAAAAGAATCATGATCAGCCCCATGTCTCATATAGACCCAAAAGCACAGCTTGGGAGCGATGTTCACGTTGATCCGTTTACCATGATCCATGAAGATGTGGTCATCGGAGACAACACTTGGATCGGATCCAATGTCACTATCTATCCAGGCGCCCGGATCGGCAAAAACTGCAGAATTTTTCCCGGTGCCGTCATCGCCGGAGTTCCTCAGGATCTAAAATTCCAGGGCGAGCGCTCCACGGTCTTGATCGGAGATCATACAACAATACGGGAGTGTGTGACCATCAGCCGGGGTACAGTTGACAAACAAACCACAGTCATCGGCAGTAATTGCCTTTTGATGGCCTATGTACACGTGGCTCACGACTGTGCCATCGGAAGCAATGTCATCATTGCCAACTCCGTTCAGATCGCCGGACACGTCTCTATCGACGACTGGGCAATCATCGGAGGATCCAGCGCTGTTCACCAGTTTGTGAAAATCGGGATGCATGCGATGATTTCCGGAGGCTCTTTGGTGAGAAAGGACGTTCCGCCGTTTACCAAAGCGGCTCGCGAACCACTTTCCTACGCAGGCGTAAACTCACTGGGATTGAGAAGACGCGGTTTTTCAAGTGAAACGATTTCCCATGTACAGGAAGTATACCGCTACCTCTTCCTCAACAGCCTGAATAACAGCCGTGCATTGGAAGAGATCGAAATCAACCTCCCCGCAACCAAAGAGCGTGACGAAATCCTGAACTTCATCCGTTCTTCAGAGCGAGGTGTCATGAAAGGTTACATCAACTGATATGCTCAAAATCCACTTGAATGAAGCGTCAAAACGCTTTCAATACGAATGGATTTTCAAAAATCTCAACCTGCATTTGGCTCAGGGAGACTCCCTCGCAATCACAGGAGGTAATGGCTCCGGAAAATCCACTTTACTGAAGTGCATCTCCGGAGCCATTCCTATTTCGTCGGGAAATATCACCTATCGCCAGTCAGAAAAAAAAATCCCAGAATCGGACTGGTACAAATCCCTTGCGATCTCCGCCCCCTACCTGGAACTTCCCGAAGAATTCAGTCTGCTCGAAGTGATCGATTTTCATTTCAAGTTCAAGCGGCCATTCCATCAAATCCAACCTGCCGAACTGATTGAGCTTCTCTACCTCCAAGAGCATTCGTCTAAGCCGGTTTCGCAGTTTTCCTCGGGAATGAAACAAAGGCTAAAGCTGGGCTTGGCGCTTTTCTCAGACGTCCCGCTGGTACTGCTGGATGAGCCTACCTCCAATCTGGACAAAAAAGGGATCGCTTGGTACACAGACTTGATGGCAAAGCATCAGGGTGACCGGATAGTGATCGTTTGCTCCAATGAACCCAGAGAATATGAGTTTTGTCGCCAAAAACTGGCGCTGGAAGACTTCAAGTAAAACAATACACTTTGATCATTCAGCTATATCTCTAATTTTACATTGATCTAATTGGATTCCTATGAAACTGAATTTGTTGAAAGCATTGGTTCTGGCGTGGATTGTTACGGGGCTCCAAGCTTGTGGCGATGATCCTAAACCGACAACTCCTAAGACCGACGAAGAAAAAGCGGTTGAAGCCCTGACCGGAACAGGCACCCAGACCTGGGCCGTTGGCGGAGGAGGAAAAGTCACCAAAGGTGGCACTGATGTGACAACCGAATACGCTTCATTTGAGCTGGTGCTGAATTCGGTTCCATCCAAATCCTATACTTCCAAAAACAGCAGCGATCTTTTTGACGCCAACGGCAGCTGGACGTTTGCAGGCTCCAACTTTGACAAGATCACACTCACCGGATCCAAACCCGCCGCGGGCAGGGAGATGTCTTTCACCACATCTGGCAGCGGTCTAAAACTCGTCTTCACCATCCCCTCTCCGGGCTCACGAGTCAAGGGAACCTTAGCCGTGGCAGGGGATTACGTGTTTGACCTGGTTAAAAAATAAATTACAAAACCATTAATAAAGGGGCCCACAGGCTCCCTTTTTCTATTTCAGTGTTACCAACGTCACACCTGCTCCACCGCGATCAGCGTGCTCATCTTCCGCTCTGCCGACTTGAGGCATATGACGAAGTAGATTTCTGGAAATATCCCGTAGAATTCCGTCGCCCTTGCCGTGTACGATCCGGAGATCCTTCACGCCCAGCATATATCCCTCGTCGATAAAGGTCTGGATCAAGCCCAAAATCTCCTCTCCTCTTTTACCCCGGATATCCAAGTTTGGAGAGAAGTCCATCATCTTCTCGTTGGTATTGTAGTTACTCCGACGCTCGGTGGCCTTGAATTCTTTCTTGACTTCGGTCTTGGATATTTTCTCCAATCGGGAAAGCTTCACATTGGACTTCAAGTCCCCGATTGTCACTTCGACGTCTTTATTTTTGATTGCTACCACTTGGGCTACAGCACCATTGTCCCGCAACCTTACCCAATCTCCTGACTCGATTGCTCCTCCGATCACCCGAATCTCGGGATCTTTGATCACCGTCTTTTCGGGCTTCACTTCTTGCTTAAAATCCTCCAGCTTCTGTCTCACCTGCTTGGTTACGTCCTTCTCTGCCTTTTTCTCCCTGATCTCGCGGATAGTAGCTTCAATCTTTTTATTGGTCTGATCCAGGAGAGATTTCGCCTCCAGCTTTGCCTCTTGAATCAGACGCTTTTGGGTCAATTCAATGGTTTCCTTCAGTTGGTTGTACTCCTTCAGGCGAGCCTGTAGCAATCGGTCTTTTTCCTTGACCTCGCTGACCAACACGGAATATTGATTTTTTTCATTTTCCAACTGGGTCAAAAGCCGGTCGTATCTGACCCGCTCCTCGCCGATCTGCGCTTTGGCGTAAGCCAAGATGTCTTTTGACAAACCAATCTTGGAAGCAATCTCAAGCGCAAAAGAAGAACCCGGCTTGCCGATTTCCAACTGATATAGCGGCTCCAACCGATCCACGTCGTAGCGCATAGCACCATTGACCATGCCCTGGTTCTTGTTTGCAATTTGCTTTAGATTACCATAGTGGGTTGTAAGCACGCCAAAAGCGCCAAGTTTATTCAGTGAAAGCAGGATTGACTCCGCTATCGCCCCACCAAACTGAGGTTCCGTGCCCGTACCAAATTCATCGATAAACAGTATCGTCTTTTTATTGGCAAACTGAGTGAAATGCTTCATGCTCATCAGGTGAGAGCTATAGGTACTCAAGTCGTTTTCGAGACTTTGCTCGTCTCCGATATCGATGAACAGATTGTCAAAAAGCGAGCTTTTAGAGTCGGGATGCACAGGGATCAACAACCCGCACTGAAGCATGTATTGCAGTAAAGCCACCGTCTTGAGTGTCACTGATTTCCCTCCGGCGTTAGGCCCGGAGATCACCAGCAGCCGCTCATGTCCGCCCAGTTTGATGTCAAGCGGAATGATCTTTTTCCCCTGGGAGTTAAGTGCCATCTCCAATATCGGATGCCTAGCCCGTGTCCAGCTCAGCGTTCGTTCCTTCACCAGTTCGGGTTTGCAGCTATCTGTTTTCTGGGCAAATTTTGCTTTGGCACGGATAAAATCCATCAAGCCGAGAAAGTTGGTTGCCTTGCGCAAAGCAGGAATCCCAGGCCTCAGCTGGTCGGTCAGCTTGGTGAGTATCTTGATGATCTCACGACGCTCCATGTACTCCAAGTCACGGATTTCATTGTTGATATCCAAGGCCTCCTCAGGTTCCATGAATACCGTCTGTCCGGTGGCCGATTCGTCGTGAATAAATCCCCGAAGCTTTCGCTTGTTTTCTGCGGCAATCGGAATTACCATGCGCCCGCCTCTGATCGTCATCGCCGAATCTTCAGGTGTTAGACCTTTAGCACGCGCATCCTTAAAGATTCGCTCCATCACCTTTCGCAGCCTTCCCTCTTCGTAGAGGAGCTGTGTTCGGATCAATTGAAGCTCCTTGCTGGCATTACTTCTGATCTTTCCTTTTTCGTCGATGATCAGGTCTATCGCCTTGAGCAAGCCCATGTCCAAGTCCATCAACAAGCCCAGCAACGCACCCAAAGTCGGATAACTTTCTCCGTGCTTTTGAAAAAACACCACACAGGATCGGAGCGTCTGCAGTGCAAGCTTCACTTCATAGAATTCATCCTGATCGAGAAAGGCACCCGGGATCTTGGCTTTTTCGAGGTATGGGTTGAGGTTGGTAAAATTAGAGCTCGGGAAAATCTCTCCTGAGATGAGGATTTTTCTAAATTCCTCGGTTTGATCCAGCAGACGCTGTACGAGGTTGAAGTCGGAAGAAAAGGCAACTTTTTCCACAAAGTCCTGGCCCAATGACGAAGAGCATTCCGCCTTGAGTAGGTCTTTGATTTTGACAAAATTTATCTTTTGATCGAGATTGGAGGGGTATAGCATCAGAACAAATCCAGACTGTCTCCCGGAATAGATTCATGAACCGTGAGCGAATCAATCACTCGCGAATAGATCCGAGTCATCTTATCGGCATCTTCCAGGTAGAATAACATACTTTTAGTGAAAACGGAATCCTGCACAGCGTGTTTTTCGAAGACATCTTTTTCCAAAAGAGAATAAAGCAGCTGCGATGAGTCATAGGCGACAGGCAGTGCGCTGACGATCCCCTCGGTCAATTGAATATCAATCAGGACGTTGACCATTTCATCTTCGGACAAAATCCCCGGAGGCGGCGAATTTCTGTTGCAGGAACCAAGGCAAAACAGGAAAATAAGGAAGGCAAGAATTCGTTTCACGCGTTAAAATTAGGTTTTTTTAACTGATAATGTCTGAACCGTTTAGCAAACGCAAATTTTATAATTCAGTTCAAGACTTTAACTTAGCCCGCTCAAATCTCCCGCATGGATCAGCTGTTCAGTAAGCTTAGAAAATACGAAATCATGATCAGAAAGGTGGCCAACAACCATCTTCAAGGGGAATATCAATCGCTTTTCAAAGGCTCTGGATTGGAATTTGATGACCTGAGACCCTATCAGTACGGGGATGATGTGCGGACCATCGAGTGGAAAGTCTCTGCAAAAGGGCACGGTACCTTTGTCAAAACCTTCCGCGAAGACAAGGAACAGTCCGTTTACTTCCTTCTCGACATCTCCGGCAGTCAGGATATCGGACAGCAGGACAACAAAAAAATAGACAAGGGCAAGCTTATTGCCGGGGTGTTGACACTCGCAGCGGTATATGAAGGAAGTCAGATCGGTCTGATCTCCTATTCAGATCAGCAGGAGAAGCTGGTGTTACCTTCCAAAGGAAGTAAGCAAGGCGTAAAAATCATCCGCGGGATATTTGACCATACCAACAAAAGTCTAAAGACAGATCTAAATGGCATGTTTTCTTTTGCCATGAACTTGATCAAAAAGCGCAGCATCATCATTGTGATCTCCGACTTCATCGATGAGGACTACGAGCGTTCCTTCCGGGCAATGGCGGATCGCCATGACGTAGTAGCTATTCAACTCACCGATCCACGGGAGTCTGCTTTGCCAGCCTTGGGGATCATTCCAATCTTTGACAAAGAGCGAGGAAAAACCACTTGGGTAAACACCGCTTTTGGCAGCTTTTCCAAGAAAATATCCGAAACCTTCACCGTCGAGCGGGAATATCTTAAAGAAATCTGCAAAAAAAGCCAGATTAACTATTTGGCAATCGACACGACTCAGGATATCGTCGGTCCCTTGATCGACTTATTTAAGTACCGAAACAAACGAATGAAACGTGGGTAGAATCGGTGTTTTCTTTCTTTTTCTGGGATTGAGTTTTTCGTCGTTGGCACAAAATGTCCAAGTCGAAGGCTATTTCACACAGGACTCTGCGCGTCTCGGGGAGCGGGTCGGATTTGTGCTCAAAGCCCGATACCCGGAAACCACACAGCTGGTATTTCCTGATTCCAGCTATGATTTTTCTCCGCTCATTTTGCTTGAGAAAAAGACCTTCATTTCCAAGACCGAAAGTGGCGTCACCTTGGATAGCGCGATCTATTTCATATCCAATTTCTCACTCGAGCCGAGCGTGTATCTTTCACTTCCGGTGTATGAGCTTAGCCGTTACGACAGCATCACGTTCTTTTCCAATGAGGCGGAGCTAAAGCTCAAACTGGTGTTGGATTCCATCCCAGAGCAGCCGGTTTTCAAGGACAATAACGTCTACCAGCCAATAGAGAAAAATTTCAATTGGCTCCTAGCAGCTCTGATTGCGGGAGGAGTAGTTGTCCTTTTGGGCGGTTTGGCACTGCTTTTTGCGAAGCGAATCAAGGGTCTCTTCCGGAAAAACCGAGAAAAACTCCGCTGGATACAGTTTGAGCGAAAGTATAAAAAACTTGCAGGCCTGCTCGCGCAAAACCCGGCGCTCGAGCTGGCGGATGAAGTCATCGGTCTTTGGAAGGGCTACATGGAGTCGGTCACGGGGCTTCCATTTCAGGAATGGACGTCAAGTGAGATTGCCGATTCATTGGACGACAAGGATATCTTCAAAGCCCTTCGCGCCATTGACATGATCATCTATGCCGGAAAAGAAGCGAAAACGGAAGAAATAACCAATTACCTATTGGAAGTGGCCCGTACAAAATATCAGGAAAAACTAACCCAAATCAGAGATGAGAGAGCAACTCGCTGAGTTCTTTAGCTGGTCTTGGTTTTTGCCGGAGACGCTGCAATCCTATGAGTGGGAAAACTCCATTCTGCTCAATTTACTTTGGATCATCCCTGTTTTGATCCTGATCCGAAAGGGCATTAAATTTTTGAAAAAACCTGTGCTGGAGCTTTCTCTCCCGAAGCGCATTGCCCGGGGAAATCCCTGGACTTACCTAAGACTGATCCCGACGGGTTTTTTCTTCATGTCACTGATCCTGATCGTGATCGCCCTAGCACGTCCTCAGCGCAGTAACGAGCGCGTGGAACAGTACACGGAGGGGATTGACATCCTTTTGGTGTTGGATATTTCAGAGTCGATGGACTTGCAGGACTTTACGCCCAACCGACTGGAAGCTGCCAAAAACACCGCCATTGACTTCATCACAGGCCGATTTGGTGATCGGATAGGGATGGTGGTATTCGCGGGAGAGGCCTATTCTTTGGCTCCCCTGACAAACGACTACGAGCTGCTCACCGCGATGATTTCAGACATTACCTTTGACATGATTGAGCCAAAAGGGACAGCTATCGGTTCGGCGATCGCAGCGGGAACCAATCGGATGAAAGAGAGCGATACCCCGTCCAAGGTGATGATTTTGCTCTCGGACGGTGAAAGTAATGCTGGCAACGTTGACCCCCTATTTGCAGCACAGTTGGCATCTGCATTCGATATCAAGATTTATACAATTGCCGTCGGCAAAGACGGAATGGTACCCTATGGCACGGACTTCTTCGGTAGGCCACAGATGGTGCAGAGCTACTTGGATGAGACTACTTTGCGGGAAATCGCGAGAATCGGCAATGGAGAATTTTACCGAGCCTCGGACGGGACAGCGCTTCAGCAGGTATTTGATCGGATCGACACGCTGGAAAAAGCAGAAATCCTTGAAAACCGCTACAAGGAAACTTCAGACTATTACCGGATTTATCTCTTTTGGGCGATTTTGTTTTTCCTAGGCTGGCTGGCGCTGAAGAGTACTTTCTTCAACAATTTCCTGTTGGATTGATCGATCTTCGGAATCAAAAAAGAGTGCTAAAAGTCTGACTTTTATCAGGCACAAAGGAAAATTTGGTCAACACTTGTACACCTTGCGAAGCGTATTTTTGACCAAAATACCGAATCATGGCGCTTCCCGCTGAACTTATCCTCAAATACAACCAGGCTGTACCCCGATATACTTCCTACCCCACCGTCCCGCATTGGGAAAACAATCTGAATGCACAAAGCTGGGAGGTTTTAGTCAAACAAGCCTTTCAGCTAGTCGGCAAAAACGAAGGCATCACGCTCTATATCCATCTGCCTTTTTGTGAAGCACTTTGTACCTATTGCGGCTGCAACAAGCGAATCACAAAAAATCATGATCGGGAACTCCCCTATCTGGATGCAGTTTTGCGGGAATGGTCGCACTATTTGACACTTTTCGACGACGTTCCAAAAATCGCTGGCATTCATCTTGGGGGCGGCACTCCCACATTCGTTTCTCCCGAAAATCTAAACCTCTTCCTTTCAAAAATTCTCGATTCAGCATCCGTTTTACCCCGTGCGGAGTTCAGCTTTGAGGGCCATCCGAACAATACCACATTTGAGCACTTGGCGGAATTGAAGAAGCTGGGATTTAACCGGGTGAGCTATGGGATTCAGGATTTTGACTCGAAAGTCCAAACCGCAATCCATAGAATCCAACCTTTTGAAAAGGTAAAAGAAGCGACAGAAAACGCCCGAACAATAGGCTATAGCTCAATCAATTTTGACCTGATCTATGGACTCCCACACCAGACTCTCGATACCTTGGCAGCATCCATCGAGCGAATACAGGAATTAAAACCGGAACGGATTGCCTTCTATAGCTATGCGCATTTGCCTTCGGCATTTCCCGCCCAGCGAGGTTTTGAGTTACACCTTCCCAAAGAACAGGAGAAGAGAGCCCTGTATGAATTGGGAAAAGAAAAACTGATCGAAATGGGCTATGAGGAAGTTGGGATGGATCATTTCGCTTTGGGAGATGACCCGCTTTGCGCAGCAAAAAGATCCGGAAACCTCCATCGTAACTTCATGGGCTATACCACTTCGCCCTCGGAAATGCTCATCGGTCTAGGTGCGAGTAGCATCAGTGATATTGGCTTGGGCTTTGCCCAAAACGAGAAAAACATCGAATCCTACCAGAGTCTAAGCTACCTCAGTCAACTCCCCATCGTCCGGGGACATGTCCAAACCGAGGAAGACCAGATCAACCGCAAGCTGATCATGGACCTGATCTGCCGGGGCAAAGCCGAAATACCGGAACTGATTTGGCAAAAGATTCCCCAAGAAAACAAGCAGGTTCTTGCCCATATGAAGGAGGAAAATTTGGTATATCACAGCGGCAATAGGATCAGCATTTCGTCAGAGGGAATGGCCGTGGTACGGAATATTTGTGCGCAGTTTGATCTGAGGATGAGCGCGACGAAAAGTCAAAAAGCTAACTTCAGCAAAGCCATCTGATCACCGACACATCGTAATCTCCACTTGCTGAACACCGTAATCAAAGACTACCAACTCAGGACTGAATCCTGGAATCCCCAATCCGAGCCCTCGAAAAACCAATAGCACACCAATCAAAACACCAAGATAGGGAATGACTTTTTGGACTTGCTGTCGGCGAAAAGCAGGCAAAAGACTACCTGAAACCATCAGTGCGAGCAACATCGGCATCGTCCCCAATCCAAAGAAAAACATATAGGCAGCACCCAGGCCAGGACTCTGTAATCCCAGCGCAACGACCAGCGCCATGTATACCATTCCGCAGGGCAGCAGGCCATTGACCAGACCCGTGGAAAAAAAAGCAAGCCTCCCTCCAGATTTGAGATATTTGGATAGTCTGCGCTTGATCCATACGACCGCGCTTGACAGTATCGGAATCGTCATAAGCCGGTCTGCATTCTTGTAGCTCAGAGAAAAAATCACAATAATCAGCCCCATTGTCACAGAGATGCCCTGCTGAATACCGGCAAGCGAAAGCGAAAATCCGAGACTTCCTACGACTAAGCCCAGTCCGGAATAGGTTAGACTCCGTCCGAAGTTGTAAATGATTTTGTTGAATAAAAAGGTCTGGCTTCCTCTGCCACCTACAGCCAAAGCAATGGGGCCGCACATTCCGATGCAATGAAAGGAACTCACAAAACCCAAGACCAAGGCTGTCCAAAGCATCAGAGGTTGATTTTCTTTTCCTGGTAAAACTCGACTCCATTTTCTGTCCATGTCAGCTGAACTCTCCAATAGCCGGATTTCAATTGATCGAGGGGCACATTGGTTTTCCCTGGCTCGGTAATGTCCAACTTCAACTCCTGATCCAGTCTGGCATCGGAGGGCCGAAAAAGCTGAAGATTCCCCTTTGCTCCCACCGGGAGATCCAATACCATAGATTTGCTCTGCGAATCAAACACCAACACTTCCCGATCCAAGTTGACACTGGCCTTTTCGCGTTCGATTTGATCCTGGTATTTGATTTCCTTTTCGTAGTAATTCTCAGCGACCAGATGAATATCATCCTGCCTCACCGAGATCACGACCAACGTCATCATAAATCCAACGAAAGCGATGATTGTAATCAAGATTCCTTTTCCCCAATCCATATTTTCTATTGATTTGTGACACCAACAGGCGCCATAAAATTCGTCTGTATTTCGTCAAATTCCTCGCCATGACTCAAGAGTTGGAGTATGACTTTCTCCTGGGGCACCTTTACCTCGGCTTGGGTTCTAACAAGAAAAAACCGTCCCTCGAACTTGGTCTGAGGCTCCAGCACCCACTCCTTTGCTCCGACGATCTCTACCTCCATACCTTCCGCCAAAGCTGCGATTTCCACACGTTGCGATTCGAATGATTTATTGATCAGGGTGATGTTGTAGAGGTTGGAAACCTTGCCGGCTTCTCTTTCCTGGTAGGTCATCCCCGGAAAACGGGTGATCGTCCCAGCTAGCTCATCTCTGGTCGCAATTAAGGTGATGAAAGCTCCCAGCAAAACCAACAGCACCACTGAAAACCCTTTGACACGTCCAGTAAACAACTTTTGAACTCCTCCTGTGACACTATTTTCCGAAGCGTATCGGATCAAGCCAGTGGGGCGGTCGACTTTGACCATGACCTCATCGCAGGCATCGATGCAGGCGGTACAATTCACACATTCCATCTGCGTACCGTTTCGGATATCGATCCCTGTCGGACAGACCTGCACGCATAGCCCGCAATCGACGCAATCGCCCTTAGGCGCTTCTTCGACTACATTCTTTCGGATCGGAGCTCTCGGTTCGCCACGGACGTAGTCGTACATCACATTGATACTGTTGTTGTCCAGTAGTACTCCCTGAAGGCGGCCATAGGGACAGACCACAATGCATGCCTGCTCTCGAAACCACGCGAACACGAACAAGAATATCCCGGAAAACGCGAGCAAGCCGACAAACCCAGCCATGTTTGCGGCGGGTGGTTGCGTGACAATCTCCACAACCTGATCCACTCCGATCAGGTAAGCCATCACCAAATGGCCGATCAGCAATGAAAAAAAGGTGAAGATGGAATACTTCAGGCCTTTCTTCCAGATCTTATCTCCAGTCCAGGGTGCGTCATTCAGTGCGCGTTGTTGATTGGCATCTCCTTCGATAAGGTATTCGATCTTTCGAAAAACCATTTCCATAAACAGTGTCTGCGGACAAGCCCAGCCACACCAGACCCTCCCAAATACCACCGTGAAGAGGATAACAAATACGAAGAGAATAAGCAGCAGGAAAATCAGCAGGATCGTATCCTGGGGCCAAAACACCGCCCCGAAGATGATAAACTTTCTTTCAAAAATATTGAAGAGCATATAAGGCCGACCGTCAATCTTGATAAATGGCCCGGCAAATAATATGGCGAGCAAGATCCAGGAAAAATAGGTGCGGTAGCGAAAAAAGAAACCCTTTACCTTCTTGGGATAAACCCAATTGCGCTTCCCGTCATCTCGGACAGAAGCCAGCGCATCTCGGAAAGTATCCGGATTCAAATGTGGATTTTGGTTCTTCTTGGCCATTAGGTAAGGCGACTTGCTGCCGGGGAAATTCCCCGGCAGCGTTGAAATCATTAAATAGCGGCTACGACCGCCGTACTGTCCGCAGCGGGAGCTGCGTCGGCAGGAGTAGCGGAATAAGGGTCTCCCTGGGGAGCTTTCGGGTTTGCAGGCGTGGTGCCCTTCAATGTCAGAATATAGGAAGACACCTGCTGCATCTCCTCTGGACTGAGCTGATCCTGCCATGGAATCATACCTTTCTCCAGCACTCCGAATTTCACCACCGTGAAGACGTCTTTGATCGAACCGCCGTGCAACCAGTATTCATCCGTCAGGTTTGGACCAACTCCTCCTCCTCCGTCGGCAGCATGGCATGCCGCGCAGTTGGTTTCGAAGAGTGTCTTGCCTGTACTTAGCCCGGCTGCCGATTCATCAAACACCACTGTGTTTTCATCGATCCCGGCGGCCTGACTGGTCCTACGGATATCCTCCGCAATTGCTTCTATCCGCAATTCCTCTTGGTACTCTTCGAGCCCGGTGGCCCCGTTTCCCAATACGGTGTAATGGACATAGTAGATCACTGCAAAAACAATAGTACTTACAAAAACCCATTGCAACCACGGCGGCATAAAGTTATCGAGCTCGGTGATGCCGTCGTATGAGTGATCGCTCATCATTTTGGCCTTTTCTTCCTTGCCGCCTACTTCATCAACGGTTCCCGTGACGTAGCGTTCCTTGAAGCTCTCCCACCAAGTCGGTTCATTTGCCAAGCTCGGATTTTCTCGCCGGAGTACTGCCGACATGAACGACATCAGGTAAACCATTAAAACCAGCAGTAGCAGGATGACCGCCAAAATCACTCCCAAGACAACGAGCAAAGTCAGCTGTCCTGAATCCATCGCCTGAAGCGTAGCGTACCATTTTGCATCAGTGACTTGGGCCAAAGCCGGCGAAGACATCAGTCCCAAGAGAGCAAGTATTGAAAAGATCTTTTTCATGGCAAAGTGATTGAGTCGTTGTCGTCCAAGGGAAGAGATTCCATGTGCTTGATGTGGGACTTGGGAGTTTTCACCACCCAGATAAACATTGACACAAAAAACAGCAGGAAGATGATCAGCGAGATAATCGGGTAGATCTCTATGTTTTCGATAGATCTTAGAATTTCTTTATACATGGCTTCAGGATTTATCAGTTAGAGGCTGTTGGGTTTTGCTTTATATCGGTCCCCAATCGCTGGAGATAGGCAATCAGCGCAATAATTTCAGTATTTGCGGCTACTTCTACGCCTGCATCTTTGAGGTTGGCGACCACCTTGGCAGCTTGCTGCTCATACTGAGCAGTCGCTTCTTGGTCAAAGCCCTCCGCATACGGCACGCCCAGTTTTTGTAAGGTTCGGATTTTGGCCGGCAAATCAGAAACATCCAGCTCGTTTGTCGTCAACCAAGGATATGGAGGCATGAGTGATCCGGGAGACATGGACCTGGGATCTACCATGTGGTGATAGTGCCAGCTGTCCGGATACTTTCCTCCCACACGATGAAGATCTGGCCCGGTTCGTTTGGACCCCCAAAGGAATGGCCGATCATAGACGAACTCTCCCGCCTTGGAATATTCCCCATAACGCTCCGTCTCAGAACGGAAAGGGCGAATCATCTGTGAGTGACAGCCCACGCAGCCATTGGCAATGTAAAGGTCCCGACCTTCCAATTCCAGAGGCGTATAGGGCTTCACTGACGTGATGGTCGGTACGTTTGACTTGATCAGAATAGTTGGAATGATTTCGACCGCCCCTCCGATTGCGATTGCAACCGTTGCCAAGATGGTGAAGAAGATAGGCTTTCTCTCCCAGGCTCTATGCCAAAATTCACCGGTCGAATGATAGGATTTTGCCAGGGCTGGAGCCTGATCTTCCTCAGTTTCCTGAAAGACCCCTTGCTTAGCCGTCATCCACATATTGTACATCATCACTACCGCACCACTCAGATAGAGTAGTCCTCCAAATGCCCGAAGCATATACATGGGTACGATCTGGATGACCGTCTCCAAGAAGTTAGGATAAGCGAGACGACCGGCGTCATTGAATTCCTTGAGCATCAGAAACTGTGTTAAAGCGGCTACGTAAAGGGGCAACGCATAGAACACTATTCCCAATGTTCCCATCCAAAAGTGGGTATTGGCAAGTTTAGTGGAATAGATGGTCGTCTTAAACAATCTTGGCCACATCCAGTAAAGCATCCCAAAGGTGAAGAACCCATTCCAACCCAAACCACCGATGTGGACGTGAGCAACGATCCAGTCGGTATAGTGGGCGATCGCACTGACATTCTTGAAAGAAAGCAGGGGGCCTTCAAAAGTCGCCATACCGTAAGCGGTCACGGCAACCACCATGAATTTCAAGACAGGATCGACGCGTACTTTGTCCCACGCTCCTCGAAGCGTCAGCAGCCCGTTGACCATACCGCCCCAAGAAGGTGCCAGTAGCATCACCGAAAACGCGGTACCCAAAACCTGCGCCCATTCTGGTAATGCGGTATAAAGCAAGTGGTGTGGTCCCGCCCACATATACAGGAAAATCAGGGACCAAAAGTGAATGATCGAAAGCTTATAGGAATAGACCGGTCGATTGGCGGCCTTCGGAAGGAAGTAATACATCATGCCGAGAAATGGCGTCGTCAAAAAGAACGCCACGGCATTATGTCCATACCACCACTGCACCAGGGCATCCTGGACACCGGCGTAAGCAGAGTAGCTTTTGAAAAATGAAACCGGCAGCTCAAAGGAATTCACAATATGGAGGATCGCCACCGTAACCAAGGAACCGAGATAAAACCAGATGGCCACGTACATATGACGCTCTCGTCGCTTGATCAGGGTTCCGATCATATTAGCACCAAAGGCCACCCAGACCAGGGCAATCGCAATGTCAATTGGCCACTCCAGCTCCGCATATTCTTTGGAAGTGGTGAGTCCGAGCGGAAGTGTAATGGCAGCTGCTACGATAATCAACTGCCAGCCCCAGAAATGAAACCAGCTGAGCGTGCTGTTCCACATGGGAGTTTTCAACAGTCTTGGCATGGAGTAGTACACCCCGGCAAAGATGGAATTACCGACAAAGGCAAAGATGACCGCATTCGTATGCAGCGGGCGTATCCTCCCAAAGGTGGTGTAGGGATTACCCAAATTGGCTTCGGGAAGGAACAGCTGTGTAGCCGCGAGGAGGCCTACCAGCATTCCGACCAGACCCCAAATAATGGTTGCCGCTCCGAAATACTTGACAATCTTGTTGTCGTAGTAAAACCTTTCCAAAGTAGAATCATTCATAGGATTTCGATTTTTTTGGTTGATCTTTTATTGACTTTTTAGGTTGATTCTCGAATAAAATCCGAATGGATGGCGTATAGTCGTCGTCAAACTGCCCATCTTTCATTGCTCTGAAAAAGAGAAATAAAAAGGTGCCCGCGAGGACTAAGCTGATTCCGATCAGAAGAAAGATGACTTCCATATTAGTGTTTGCTGAGTTGAATTAGACCTTTGCGGATTCCTATGAAATTGGTAGCCAAAGTGGTGAAAACCACCACCGAAATACTGCTCAGGGGCATCAGAATAGCACAAAGTACAGGGCTCAAGATCCCCTGAACTGCCAGACTGACACCCAGAATATTGTATAGAATACTCAGCCCAAAGCTCGCCTTGATGATCATTCGACTGTCGCGGGCAAAGGCCAAAAAATTCGGGATTTTTGCGAATGATTCCGCATCCAAAATTGCGTCGCTTGCCGGTGAAAAATGACTTACCCGATCCGAGATCGCAATACCAACCTGGCTTTCCTGCAGTGCACCTGCGTCATTGAGCCCATCACCAACCATCAGCGTCTGATGGTTCCCCCGATTGAGTTCCGTTAGATAGTTGAGCTTATCGGAAGGACTTTGATTAAAATTAAATCGGATTCCTCCAGCGAGCCGCCGATCTAGCGTTTCCCGTTCATGGTCATGATCCCCCGACAGGATATGAAGTTCATAGTCCGCCGACAGCGCTTTTACAACTTCGGGTGCACCATCTCTCAAACCTGACTGAATATGAAAATATCCCAGCTGGATTTCCTCTACCTCAAAAAACACATAATTCCCGGCCTCAGCCTGCTCTGAGATTTCGGCCTTGGTAAAAACCGATGAACCCAATCGAAAAACCTGTCCCTTGTAAACCGCCTGAATTCCACTCCCTTTCACCTCCAAAACAGTATCCAGCTTTGCAGCAGCGATTTTTCCAAGCCAGTAATTTATCCTATTACTCAGCGGATGGGTGGAGTGCCCGACCATCCCCTTGAGTATAGCTTTGGTTTCGGAGGAAAGTGTTTCACCCGTATAGATCATCGTCGCATTTGCAGGGTCAGTCAAGGTCCCTGTTTTGTCAAAAACAAAGGTATCGACCAAAGCGAGTTTCTCCACCACACCTGCATTTTTCAGGTAGAATTTTCCCCGACCAAAAATCCTCAGCGTGTTGCCCAAGGTAAACGGAGTAGACATCGAAAGAGCACAGGGACACGCAACGATCAATACGGTGGTAAAAGCCCTGAAAGCAATGGATACATCCTTCCCGATCCAAAACCCAAACGCCCCAAGCGCGATGAGAAGCACCGCCCAAGTGAAAACCCCGGCGATTCGATTGGCCAGGGGTTCAAGCAATCGTCGATCAGATTTTTCAAAAGATCCGCTATTCCAAAGATCCGTGAGGTAGCTTTGAGAAGGTGATTTTTGGATGGTCAGGAGAACCGCATCGCCCTTTTGTCTTCCTCCAGCGTAGATCAAGTCGCCCTTTCGCTTGGGTACCGGAACTTCCTCCCCGGTCACAAAACTATAGTCAATATTGGCTTGATCACTCAGAAGCAGTGCATCGGCGGGGATCAGCTCTTCGTTTCGTACGAGCACCACATCCCCCACTTCAATCCTAATGAGGGGAACTACCTCCTCCATGTCTTTGACTACCCGCGTGACAGCGACCGGAAAATAAGCCTTGTAATCTCTGTCAAATTCCAGCGTGGCAAAAGTTTTCTGTTGGTAGATTTTCCCAAGGAGCAAAAAGAAAAGCAAACCTCCCAAACTATCCATATAACCTGCGTTCCCTTGAGCGAAAATCTCCCAGAGGGAATACAAAAAGAACGAAACTATACCCAAAACGATGGGGACATCCATATTCACTTTTCGTTGACGGACAGCATTCCAAGCAGACAAATAGTAGTCACTGGCGGCGTAGAATACCACGGGAAGAGACAAAACCACATTGAGATAACTAAACAGCCCTTTGAAGCCCTCGCCGAGAAGATCTGTTTCGGAGAAATACTCGGGAATACTAAAGAACATCATGTTTCCAAAGCAAAAACCGGCAACAGCAAGCTTGGTCAAGGTCTTGCGTTCCACCGGAGTTTTTATTCGTTGATCAAGATCCGAAAGACTGATGCTTGGCTCGTATCCTATCGTTGCCAACAGTTTGACGAGTTCCTTGAGACTGAGTTGGTCGTGGAAAAACTTAACTTGGACTTTCTTTTTGATGAAATCGACCCGGCTTCCAGCAATGGCTGAATTCAGCTGAAACAGATTCTCCAAAAGCCAAATACAAGAGGCACAATGGATCTGGGGGATAAAGAAGGTAATGTGACTCTCGCGTTCATTCTTGAAGTCCAGCATGCCTTGTGCGACCGCGCTATCGTCCAAATAATCAAAACGGTTGGCTAGCGTTGGGTTTGACTTCTGGCTTCGTCCCGGATTCGTATTCAATTGATAAAACTCGCAAAGCTCGTTTTCCTCCAAGACTTCATACACCAACTTACAACCCTGGCAACAAAACTCTTTTCGGTCGAATCTTACAGCATCCAGTTCACAGCTTTCTCCGCAATGGAAACATTTAGAGTGGACTTCAGCTGAAAAATTCTGATTCATATCTAGAGACTTATGGATACTTTCTTTCTAAAAACCACATCAATATGAGATGCTATTTTCAAATACTATAGAGATAGGTAAAATGACAGTGGATGACTCCATTCTTTTCCTTTGTAAGTCTGAAGGAAAATTTCCACTAAATCGGCTTGGTAAAGTTTCGAAGTGACCAAGATACTACAATTATGTTTTTCTCCGTAAGACCAGAAATCCCCAATTCCAGTAAAATTGAATTTGATGAAGCTGGTTTCTTTGACGGAGGTTGCTACTAGTTGAATAATTTCCTGTTCTTCACGGATTTTTGATTTGGGAATAAAGCTCGGGGAGATAATCGTGGCTTTGCTTTCTTGGATTAGATTGCCAAACAGGGAAATAAAGTTTCGAATCAAATCCGCGGAATTGGAAGATCCATCGTAATGAAACAACAGACGGCTCGCCGAAAAATCCGGACCAAACAAGAGAACTGGAATATCACAGCCACCCCTGTCTAATTGCTGTTGTAAGTCAGGTGATTGTAGGCAATCCAGAATTTCAAATATGTCTATGGTGTATAGTTGCGACCGATCAGTTTCGGGGCAAAAGCTACTATTCGGTAAAGAAGGATCGAATGACTTAGAGAGCTCTTTACAGAAAAATTTATTCAGTATACCTGCAGGAAATCCAAGATGTAAGGTTTGTGGCAGTTTCAGTTCCATGACCAAAAATTATTCTTGAAGATAGACTCTGAGTTTTCAAAGAGTTCTGACAGATGCGGGTAGATCACATGATATTAATCAGCTATTCGAATCGGAATTCTGCTGTGCGAAATGAGGTGCTTCAAATAAGCATCTAGCCAATAGATTGAATATCAGAAAGGTAAGAAGGAATCAAAAAACTAAATTCCTGAAATATTTTCACAGACCAAGTGCCTAAATTTAGGATTTTAGGTGAATTTTCCCTTGAAAAAATTACAATGGGTCGCTAAAAGTAGAGGAAAATATCGGGTCTATCCTGCGATTTCCATTCAGGGACGGCTAAAGGAATAACCGCTGCAGCGTTTAGTAGGTAGTGTTAATTAAATTGATGAATTCATCACGGTTACACGTTTTTTTTGTTGGACCTATATCCTAGGTCTTTTGGCTGACGCTTTAAACGCAAAAAGCCCATTGGAGTGAACCAAAGGGCTTTGAATAATGTGGCGGCGACCTACTCTCCCGGGTGTAACCCCAGTA